>CAITDJ010000096.1 GCA_903891085.1 uncultured Bacteroidota bacterium
CTGTGCAGTTTCTGTATCCACTGACAGTCCTTTACATCGGTCTTCTTGCCTTTAATGTTTTTGGTGAACTTGCCGTTGCACAATATCACATGAAATCCTTTGGATATCAGCACAGCATACAAATTTTGCCAATACGTACGTATCCACCCCAGCAACCCCATCTTACGCTAATAGATTTCTATCAATATATTGCGGGAGTAGATGTTTGAGTTGAGAAGATTTGGTATCGTTGATATTGTTGATCACATGAGTGAGCCATTTTTGTGGATCGATATCATTCTTTTTGCAAGTTCCGAAGAAACTGTAAAACATGGCTATATTTTCAGCAGAGGCATGATTACCGGCAAAGAGGTAGTTTTTGCGACCCAATGCCAGAGGTCTGATGGAGTTTTCGATCAGGTTGCTGTCAATTTCCAACATTCCATCTTTGAGGTAATTTTGCAAGCTGATCCATCTGTTGGCGCAATAGTCAAATGCCACGCCAATAGGACTCTTTGGAAGAACTCTATTTCTTTCGGCATAGATGTAAGCACCAATCTCATTGATGATGGGTAGAGATTTATCGAGTCTTAGTTCATGTCGCTGTTGATGAGTCATATCACTTTCACGTGCCAGTGATTCGATGGCATACAGTAGTTGAATGAGTTTTAACACTTTCGATGCCCGTTGCTGGTCGTTTTGAAGAGCCTTGTCGAAATACCTGCGTGCATGAGCCCAGCACGACAGGTGGGTGATGCCCAGTGTTTCGGCCAGATGGGTATAGCCCGAATAGCCATCCGTTTGGATATATCCTTTGAATTCAGATAAATCACGTAAGGGTTCTTTGACAGCACGTCCTTTATAGTATTCAAAGAGTACTGCTTTTGGCAAAGGTGCATATCTTACCCACATATAGCCATGATGCAGTGTGCCGGGTTTATCTCTATCCTGGACTTTGATGGGCGATTCGTCAATCTGCTGATAGATCTGGCTAAGAAAATATAATCGATGTACGGCATAAAGTGGTTTTATATGCTCGGCACCAAGCTTTACCCACGACTCGAATGTGCTTGTAGGAATCGGTACGCCCATTTGCCCCATCCGCTGTTGAATGCGATAATAAGGAAGATGAAAGATAAACTTATCGGTAAAGATCATGGACAATAGCGAGGAACCGGCTATGCACTTATGAATGGGTCTGTTTAACTCGGCAATAACTTGTTTTTGATTACCCAGTTCATCCACTTTGGCAATATATATTGGACGAATGATGCGGTTTATATGGAGTTTGGCAGGTGTGTAATCCAGTTCTTCGGTTACCTCTTCGCCAATGCGAACCATACCCGTTGTATTTTCTGTTGGTTCAATAATGGTTTCAACTACCGGCAAGTGCGATGGTAAGGCCATACGGCCCGGATGTTCCTTTTTAGCTTTTTTGCGTTCGTAAGCTACTCTGATGGTTTCACGTTCGGCCAAAACGGCTTGTTCAATCTCTAATGCTTTTGGCTCAAATTCAAGCTTTAACTGTTCCGGAATACTTGCCAAGACGAAGCGTTCCCTCTTTGATCCGAAAATCAAGCGTTGAAGCTGTGCGTATTTAAACCGCTCTGCCTGAAGTTCGGCGGAGAGTCTTGAGTTGGCATCTGTTTTCTCAGAAATGATGGTAGTCTGATCAGAAATCACAGCATCCTTTTCAAGGATGGCAGCCTCCAAAAAAGCCACTCTTTGCGCGAGTGATTCAGGGGTTAAATCTTCCGTTTTTTGTAGTGCTTCCATGCATCAAATATACACAAAAACACTTAATTAACAAGGATTTAAGTAAAATAATTACACAAATTTAAATCGTTTCTTCCGCTTCATTTTATCAAATGAAAAACCCTCCAAAAGCATTAAAAGCTCTTCTCTTTTGATTTCTGTGGATGGTCCGTTAACGGCTGTACACCGATCGTATCTACCTTTTTCCAATCGCTTGTAAAACAAAGCGAACCCATCTCCATCCCAAAAAAGTAACTTGATGTGGGTGCACGGCTTGTTCAAAAAGATGAAAATATCTCCTGAAACAGGGTCTTTACTCAGATTATTGCGCACAATCCCGGCCAATCCATCAAAGCCATTGCGCATATCGGTGGGCTGGCAACATTGAAAATAGCGAAGATTTGCGCTTAGTCCAAGCATCTTACCCGTAAACTTTTACAGTCAAGCCACTCGGGAAGGTGAACTCTATTTGTGCCTGAGTCGCGGCTTCATTGGCTTTTGATGATTTTTGAAAACCATTCAAAGGCTTTACTGACGGTATCAACTCGACAAATTGCTTAGAACCGTCCATCGAATCCCGCTTTTTGCGAATCCAATACTTAAAACTACTCTTAGAAACTCCTAGATCGGAAGTGAACTCCTGAACTGTCTTTCCGCTCTTTTTCCATTCTTCCACCCTGGCGAACATTACAGTCCGCTTTTCATCTTTCATCATAATCAGATTTTTGCCAAAAGTAGATAGGTATCTTCAATTGGAAAATATGGAGTTTGTGGGGTGGATACGTTTGTCCAGAAATAATCGCATTATGAAACAGCGCGCGGGGCATGACCATGCGGTGGGCAGACGAGACACTCCTTTGCCTGGATTAT
Organism: uncultured Bacteroidota bacterium; assembly: GCA_903891085.1. Taxonomy (GTDB): domain Bacteria; phylum Bacteroidota; class Bacteroidia; order Bacteroidales; family F082; genus CAJBPB01. Next base: position 2,605 of record CAITDJ010000096.1, read on the forward strand.
TGTTGTTTTGAAAGAGAGCGTTGGCACATTGCATGGTCAAAAGGTTTTAGTCCTTTTGACTTTCAAAAGGACGAAAAAAACAATAGATAATTGACAATTAAAAATGTTTGTTACTGAGTTAATCATCTTACGAAGTAGCGCGTAAGCTCTCCCTATCCTTGGAGTTGGGGATGATTCAATCCTTAACAATAATACTTATAGCCAAATATTGCGAAGTAAAATGAAAACCATATGTGACCTTTGTATGAGAAATTCGTAGATTTTAATTAACAGATTTAGGGTTTGATTCATTTAAAAATATACTTTAAAAAAACCCAAATGCTTGCTAACCTTCATTTCTATAAAAAAACCATAAATTATGGTGTTTATGGTTATTCCGGTATAAAATCCATCTCACTATTTTTCAAAACTAAAACAATGAACCCATGAATACCCAACGAAACGGCAATGGTCAATTCATAAAAGGACATCCCGGCTTCAAGCCCAAAGGTGCCAAAAACTGGAAAACCCGCCAAAAACTTAGTCGCATGGAACAATTAGCCAACTTCATTGATCAGCATCTCGAAGAGGATATCCTTTGCCTCAGCCATAAGGAAAGGATAAAGCTCTGGTATAGTCTTGTAAAAACGATAAAAATGAATCATCCTGAAGAAGCCAATCCAATCGAAAAAAAAGAGGTAATTGACAAAATAATTTTTGAAATTGTCCACTCCAACAACTCCATACCATCTCAGCACTCAAAATAACGTTTTCAAAAATCAAGTTGACATGTATTTCATTGAAAATTAATTAAAAAAACAAATATTCAACAAGGAATCATAAAAAATATCAAACAATACAATTACCATTAGATCGGCAGAAAATCGTAATTTTGTTGGGATCATAATTGTCAGCGATTTGTGAGTAAACTGGAAACATATAGTAAAGAAGAAAAAGTCGAAATGCTTCGGCGTTACCGTGCTCTTATTGAGGTATGGCATACACGAAAGGATGTGACCGATATCTGGATGGTACGTAAAGCTTTCAGACTGGCTGCTGATGCTCACAAAGATATGCGGCGAAAATCGGGGGAACCCTATATTTTTCATCCGCTTGAAGTCGCTACAATTGCTGCAGGGGAGATCGGTCTGGGACGCACTTCAATTATCTGTGCATTGCTGCACGATGTTGTTGAAGATACTGAGTATCGGTTGTCGGATATTGAGGCTATGTTTGGCGAACAGATTGCACGTATTATAGATGGCCTCACTAAAATTGACGACCTGATCGGCGATACTGACATTAAAAGTATGCAGGCTGAGAATTACCGCAAGATATTACTCACACTTTCATACGATGTTCGTGTAATTCTGGTCAAACTGGCTGACAGGCTGCATAATATGCGTACGCTTGATTCCATGTCACCTGTCAAGCAGCTTAAAATTTCTTCAGAAACATCGTTTCTCTACGCACCACTCGCCAACCGTCTCGGTTTATATGCCCTTAAATCGGAGTTGGACGATTTATCAATGAAATACATCGAGCCAACGGTTTATCAGTCTATCCACCGAAAAATGGAAGAATCGAGGGCGGACAGGGAGGTGAGAGTGAATGCTTTTGTAAACCCGGTGAGTAATACCCTGAAACAGATGAATGTTAAGTTTCGGGTGTTAAACCGTGACAAAACAGCACATTCAATCTGGCAACGGATGAAGGAAAAGGAGATTCCATTCGAAGAGGTTTACGATACATTTGTGGTTCGTTTTGTTATCGATTGTCCCATCGAACTCGAAAAAATAGAGTGCTGGCGGGTTTATGCAACAATCACCCAATTCTATCGTCCAAACAACGATCGGTTGCGCGACTGGATATCTCTGCCAAAAGCAAATGGATACGAATCGCTTCATGCAACCGTAATGAGCAACTCAGGCAAATGGATTGAAGTGCAGATTCGGACAGAGAAAATGGAGGAAATTGCTGAAAAGGGATATGCTGCTTACTGGAAATACAAGGATTCACCCTATAGCGAAAGCGGTCTGGATGAATGGCTTTCTAAAGTGCGTGAGCTTCTTGATACTGAAGAAGTGTCAGCCATCGATTTTATCGATAACTTTAAATTAAACCTCTTCTCTGATGAAATCTCGGTTTTTACACCAAAAGGAAAAATGATCTCATTGCCGATTGGTTCCACTGCCCTTGATTTTGCATATAATATCCATACCTCTTTAGGTAATTCTTGTATTGGTGCCAATGTGAACCATAAACTCGTTCCGTTGAACTACCCGTTAAAGTCGGGTGATCAGGTTGAGATTATCAGTTCAAAAGTACAGCAGCCGAAAGAAGAATGGTATGATTTTGTTATCACAGCCCGCGCTAAATCAGGACTAAAAGAAGGTATCCGTGAATTGCGGAAAACATACAAGGAATTAGGGCGTGAAAAGGTGGAAGGCTGGTTCAAACAATTAAATATTGAATCAAGCAAGCAGAATATTTTACATCTGATCGAGTTTGAGGAGATTAGCGGTATCGTCGATTTGTATTATTATTCTGCAATTGACCGCATTACACTGGCAAAAGTAAAAGCTGCATTCAGAGAAAAACCAGGAAGTGGTATTTTGAAATACCTCACAAATCCTTTCTCACGTTCGAAACCAAAAGACGAAAACAATATTGTTCAATCTGATAAAAAGGAGGGGGTGTTCACACCTTCGCTGATTAATCACCAAATGGATGAAATGAACTATACTGTTTCAACCTGTTGTAACCCAATCCCGGGCGATGAAGTGGTCGCCTTATATTTCTCCAATGAGCCTTTGCACATTCACCGCACAAATTGCACAAAAGCACGAAATCTGATGTCTCAATACGGTAACAATATCGTAAAGGCAAAATGGAGACAAAAGGAAGATATCGCGTTTCTGGCAGGTATTAAATTAACCGGAATCGATTCAGTAGGATTCATACACAGGCTTACGCAAATAATTTCTATCGATCTGGGTCTCAACATACGTAATATGCAACTCGAAAGCACAGGTGGTGTGGTTGAGCTAATGATTACGGTGTATGTGAAAAACGCCCAGCAGTTAAAAGACCTGATTTCCTCACTGCGAAAAATAAAAGAAATTAGAAAAGTATCACGTCTGGAACGTATTGCTGATGCAGATACTTTAAATTAGTTCCTGCCAATCAAAAATTAATTTTTATTCATTCTAAGTAAGCGTAAATATTTTGTACTTTTACCCCTTAAAGTGCATATATGTGTCGATTATGAAGGAATTAAAAAGGGATACACACGAAACAGTGAAAAAAATTTTCACTGACTATCTGGAACAACGCGGACATCGGAAAACCCCTGAGCGGTATACCATTCTTAAAGAGATTTATGCAACCGACGGTCATTTCGATATAGAAACCCTCTATATCAGGATGAAAAACAACAAGTATCGTGTGAGTCGGGCAACACTTTATAATACCATTGAGTTATTGCTCGATTGTAATCTTGTGACCAAACACCAATTCGGTAATAATTGTGCTCAGTTTGAACGATCATTCAAGTTCAGGCAACATGATCATTTTGTGAATATCGAAGATGGACGAGTGCTTGAATTCTGTGATCCCCGTATACAGGAAATACAAAAATCAGTAGAGGAATTACTTGGTGTTGAAGTTGCTTACCACTCACTTACCTTTTTCGGCCGTATAAAAAGTCAAACGGAAGAATAGCAGACTATCAGATATGTAACCCAATCCAATTTCATTGCAACGTACACAGTGCAATTTGATTCAGGAGATGATATTGGTATCGGTTATTACCATGAAATTTGAATGTAAGAACAATTGCGCTTTCTCATCAATCCAATCCAATATCAGCAGTTTTGTGTTTTTAATTAAAGTAGCATTCGGAAACAATCTGATTTTTACTAATATTACGCTTCAAGCAAATATCGGATATACCTATGTTTCTGTCCCCTTATTCTTTGGTATATAACATGCCAATGGAAGTTTTTGTCACCGGACTATCACTCCCTGAAATCGTTTCAATTCATTTACTGACTTTGTTTTCATACATAGATAAACAAACATATCCGCTGGAAAATGCAGTGAAAATCAAAGTTGATTGGAAAATCAATACATGGTTGTTTTACAACAAACGATAAAAAGCTATCTTTGCAAAAGAAGCGGTCATTGTAACAGTATGGTATGTATCATATTGATATATAATTATTTAGTAATTAGTTTTGACTTTAAGATAACATTAAAACAGGTAAAATGGGCGTAGATGTACTTTTAGGACTCCAATGGGGAGATGAGGGAAAAGGGAAAATTGTGGATGTATTAACACCCTTGTATGATGTAGTTGCCAGGTTTCAGGGAGGTCCGAATGCCGGACACACCATTGAGTTTGAAGGTAAAAAGTTCGTATTGCATACTATACCTTCCGGTATTTTTAATCCCAAATGCATCAATATTATTGGTAACGGGGTTATTATTGATCCTGCAATTCTTCAAAAAGAAATTATCAATCTCGAGTCAAGTGGAGTTGAAGTTACAAAGAACTTATTTGTTTCACGCAAAGCCCATCTTATTTTGCCTTCGCACAGATTGATTGATGCTGCGAGTGAATTTTCAAAAGGATTGCAAAAGATTGGTTCAACATTAAAAGGCATCGGACCAACCTACACCGATAAGACAGCCCGCAACGGATTACGTGTTGGTGATGTTTCAGTTCCTGACTTTTTTGAAAAATACACCGCGTCAAAGAACAGACATTTACAAACGGTTGCTCAGCTGGGTTTCGATTACACAAATCACATGATCGATGGCTTCGATTTTGAAACTTACGAAAAGCGTTGGTTTGCTTCACTTGAATTATTGAAAAAACTAAATCATATTGATAGTGAGTATTTTATCAATGATTTGTTACAAAAGGGGAAAAACGTATTGGCTGAAGGTGCCCAGGGTTCGTTGCTTGATGTCGATTTTGGAAGTTATCCGTTCGTTACATCAAGTAATACAACCATTGCCGGTGTTTGTTCAGGATTAGGCATTGCACCGTCGAAAATAGGGAAAGTGTATGGAATTTTCAAAGCATATTGCACACGTGTTGGCAGTGGACCTTTTCCAACGGAACTGCTTGATGCTGATGGCGAAAACATGCGTAAGACTGGCAATGAATTTGGTTCTACCACCGGTCGCCCGCGTCGTTGTGGCTGGCTTGATTTGCCCGCCCTCAATTATGCCATTATGCTCAATGGGGTAACAGATCTTATCATGATGAAAGCTGATGTACTTGATGGGTTTAAGACGATAAATGTCGCTGTTGCCTACCAATATGAAGGGAAACGGATTGCCTATCTGCCATTTGATGCAACAGACGGAAAATTGGTTCCGGTTTACAGCGAAATCACCGGCTGGAACTGCAAGGTAACCGAGTTGAAAGAAAAGGATGGATTACCAGTTGATCTTGAGAATTATATCCATTTTATTGAAAACGAAGTTAAAACACCGGTTACCATTGTTTCAACAGGTCCGGATCGCACACAAATTGTCTACAGATAATGAAATCCTTGCTGTGATAAAATAGAAAACCCCTGAAAACAATCGTCTTCAGGGGTTTATTGTTTATAGGAAGATGATTACAACTTCCTCGATACTTCTTTCTCAGTATAACCCTCAACAATATCTCCAACTTTCAAATCATTGAATCCATCGATGTTTAAACCGCATTCGTAACCGGTAGCAACTTCCTTCACATCATCCTTAAAGCGTTTGAGTGAACCAAGCGCTCCTGAATAGATTACGATGCCATCCCGGATGAGTCGGATACGTGTATTACGTGTAATTTTTCCATCAAGGACCATACAACCTGCAACAGTTCCAACTTTGGTAATCTTAAATACTTCCCTGATTTCGATATTACTAGTGATAACTTCCTCAATTTCCGGAGAAAGCATACCTTCGATAGCAGATTTAATCTCATCGATGGCCTGATAAATAATGGAATATAGTCGGATGTCGATTTCTTCCTGCTCGGCAAGTTTACGTGCCTGCAGTGAAGGACGAACATTAAATCCGATGACAATGGCATTGGATGCTGAAGCGAGCAATACATCCGACTCACTGATTGCACCAACTGATTTATGAATCACGTTAACCTGCACCTCACGGGTTGAAAGCTTCAGTAATGAATCTGACAATGCTTCAACTGAACCATCCACGTCCGCTTTTACAATAAGATTCAATTCTTTGAAATCTCCAATAGCAATTCGGCGTCCGATTTCGTCGAGAGTAATATGTTTTTGGGTTCGTAAACCTTGTTCACGCTGTAGTTGCTGGCGTTTAAAAGCAATGTTTTTTACTTCTTTTTCGTCGCTCATAACATTAAACACATCACCTGCCTGTGGCGCTCCGTTCAATCCTAACAGCAACAACGGAGTGGCAGGGCCTGCTTCTTTGATTTGCACATTGCGTTCATTAAACATGGCTCTAACCTTGCCATATGTCGACCCTGCCAACACAATATCGCCATTGCGCATGGTACCGTCCTGAACCAGGATTTTGGCAACATAACCACGGCCTTTGTCTAGCGATGATTCAATCACTGTGCCTTTAGCCAATCTGGTAGGATTTCCTTTCAACTCAAGTATTTCAGCTTCAAGAAGCACTTTATCGAGTAACAGATCGATGCCTTTACCAGTTTTGGCGGAAACTTCCTGACTTTGATATTTACCACCCCAGTCTTCAACAAGGATGTTCATATTGGCCAATTGTTCACGTATTTTTTCGGCGTTTGCTGATGGTTTATCAATTTTATTGAAGGCGAAAACGATTGGTACACCAGCAGCTTGTGCATGGTTAATTGCCTCTTTTGTTTGAGGCATCACACTGTCGTCAGCTGCAATAACGATGATGGCGACGTCAGTAATTTTAGCACCTCGGGCGCGCATAGCAGTAAATGCTTCGTGACCAGGTGTGTCGAGGAATACGACTTTTTTGCCGCTTTCGTTAAATACTTCATAAGCACCAATATGCTGGGTAATACCTCCGGCTTCACCGGCAATAACGTTGGCCTTACGAATAAAATCGAGTAAGAGTGTTTTACCGTGGTCAACATGCCCCATTACCGTAACAATCGGTGCGCGATCGGTCATGTCTTCAGGCTTATCAACAGCCTCGTGTTCGGCAATTGCTTCCTGAACATCAGCACTAATAAATTCTACTTTAAATCCGAATTCTTCTGCAACCAATGTAAGTGTTTCTGCATCAAGTCGTTGATTAATTGAAACGAAAAGACCTAAACTCATACAAGTCCCGATTACCTTGTTCACCGGTATGTTCATCATGGTGGCCAGGTCGTTGGCTGTAACGAATTCGGTAACTTTCAAAATAGCTTTATCCTGTTCGTTACGTGCCATTTCTTCCATCATCGAGCTTGAAACAGCATCACGTTTGTGTCGTCTGTGTTTCGATGCTTTCGATTTGCCTGTTGGTGACAGACGCGCCAATGTTTCTTTGATCTGACGTTGGATATCTTCTTCTGTTACCTCAACTTTTTCTTCTTTACGGGGCGGTAAACCTGGTTTTCCCTTGTGGGGGTGCACCCTGTTTTGTCCCTGAGCCTGATGTGGCTGTGGTTTATTTTGTGTGTCGGTAGTTGTGGTTGTAGTTGCTGGAGTAGTTCCAGTGCCTTCTTGTTTGTTTTTTATACGCTTGCGTTTCTTCTTTTTCTGGGAAGTAGAAAGTTTCTCTTCTGCTGAAGATGCAACAGGCTTGGCTTTTGGTTTTCTGGGATCAGGGAGTTCAATATTACCAAGAATTTTCACGCCTTCTAATTTTCGGACTTCAGTCGGCATAAAATTGATCGGTCTATCAAAATTACCATGTATTGTTGATGCTGCAGGTAAAATTGGATCAATTACAGGAATTACTGGTGACTCTGGTTCAACTGTATTTTCTACAGGTTTTTGAATCTCAGTTTCAACGTTTTCAGGTTTTGTTGTTTTCTGGTCCTTGTCACGTACCTGTTTCCGATCTTCTGCCTCTCTGATTCGTTGCGCCTTCGATTTACGATCGGGTTTGGTGCGCATATTCAGGTTGTCGAGGTCAAGCTTTCCTAATATCTTAATATCACCTTCTGTTGAGGCACCTTCGGTAAAGTTCTCGTAATCATAAACAATTGCATCTTTGTTTGTAGAATCGGAATCAACTGACTTTTCAGATTTTTTGGCAGCTACTTCACTGGTTGTTTCAACTTCGCGTGCTGATGTGTGTTCTGTTGGTTTTACCGGCGATTCAATGGATTCCGGCTTAGCATCGGAATGAACTACCTCCTCATTTACAATTGGAATTGTAGTTTTCACCTCAACCTCGGCTGGATTTTGCTGCAAAGATTCAATCTTTTCAGCAGAAACAATTGGCACAACTACCTCCGGTACCTGAATAACCGGAACAGGTTTAACAAGGGCGGGATCCTGACTTGTTGAAGGTTTCTCAACTTTGTGGGAACGTGAATCGGTGAATGAGGTATTGACATTTTTGATGATCAATTCCTGATTATCACCGTCATCCTCATCATCGTAGTTGTAGTTCTTTTTTGTAACTACTTCAGCGGTAATTGTTTTACGGCCACCATGTTCGATACCAAGTTTTTGTGAAACTTCTTTTACCTGTTTCTCTGATTGGTATTCCTTTACAATCAAAACATACATTTCAGGTGTAAGCTTTGTATTCGGGTTTGGGTCAACATGGTGTCCTTTTTTCGAGAGAAACTCAACAATAGTTGAGGTTCCAACGTTGAACTCTTTTGCTGCTTTGCTAAGACGAATGGGAGTTAATGAGCCTTCTGTCATATTCAAGCGAATCGGGTTTATTTATATGATATTATGATGCAAAATTACGAAAATTATTCAAATTCAGCCTTTAAGACACGGATTACCTCCTGAATTGTTTCTGTTTCAAGATCGGAACGCCGTACCAATTCTTCAACACTCAGGTTGAGTACGCTCTTGGCTGTGTCACAGCCGATATTTTTAAGTGTATCGATAATCCATTGTTCGATTTCATCGTTAAATTCAACCAAATCAACGTCTTCCATTTCGCTGTCAGTATCACGATAGACATCTATTTCGTATCCTGTCAACCTGCCGGCCAATTTAATATTGAATCCGCCTTTACCAATTGCCAAACTTACCTGATCGGGTTTCATATACACTTCGGCGCGCATATTTGTGTCGTCGAGGGTAATAGAACTGATTTTCGCAGGACTTAATGCCCTGGAAATAAACAAAGAAGGATTGTTCGTGTAATTAATTACATCGATGTTTTCATTTTTTAATTCACGCACGATACCGTGTATACGCGATCCTTTCATTCCAACACAGGCGCCAACCGGATCAATACGGTCGTCATACGATTCAACGGCTATTTTTGCACGCTGACCAGGTTCACGAACAATACGTTTAATGGTAATCAAACCATCATATACTTCCGGAACCTCAGCTTCAAACATACGTTGAAGAAATAATTCGCTGGTGCGCGACAGTATAATTACAGGTGTACCATTGCGCATATCCACTTTTAAAACGATCGCACGAATGGTGTCTCCTTTTTTGTAGAAGTCGGTTGGAATCTGTTCTGATTTAGGTAAAATCAATTCGATGCCTTCATCATCAAGCACCAGAATTTCTTTCCTCCATACCTGATACACTTCTCCGGTTATAATTTCACCAACCTTTTCTTCGTATTTCTTGTACACATTGTCTTTTTCATATTCAAGAATCTTCGAAACAAGATTCTGACGGATTGTCAGAATTTCCCGACGACCAAAGGCTGCAATGCTTACCGGCTCGGTTACTTCTTCGCCAACTTCAAAATCAGGTTCAATTTTAATCGCGTCTGAAAAAGCAATTTGAGAAGTTGGGTCAGTAACTTCTTCATCTTCAACAATTTCACGATTGTGATATATTTCAAGGTCACCCTTGTCAATATTTACAATGATGTCGAAATTGCTGTCAGAGCCATGTTTTTTAATCAACATTGCCCTGAAAACATCCTCAAGTATGCGCATCATCATTTCACGATCGATGTTTTTGAACTCTTTGAACTCAGAAAAACTTTCTGCAAGATTGATATTATCCATTTTACAATTTGTTTTATTTCTTTTTGCTTCCGGCCTTTCGTTACCGGTGACTTTATTAATTATCCAAAATTTATTACGGGACGTATAGTTTTAATTTGATCGCGAGAAAAAACTATCGTTTCAGTCGCTTCTTCCTTTTTTATTTTATTAAGTTTTTTTGTAACAATCAACGCTACTTTTAGCTCTAAATTATTTACTTCCAATAACTTACATTTATGTTTATGGCCGTCATTCAGTTCAATATCCAAATTCTTTTCAAGATATTTAATTAGCTGGCGCGTCATGGTCAGCGGATGATCGAGACCTGAGGAAGAAACACGAAGGTCAAAATCTTCTTCATCACGGTCGAGATGGCTTTCGATATGACGGCTCACTTCGACGCATTTATCGATGGAGACAGCGGTGTCTGCATCGAGAAACACCATAATGACATCATTGTTTTTTACAAGCACATCAACCACAAAAAGGTCGGTACCTTCGATGGCTTCTTCGGTGAGTTTGTAAATCTGTTCTTCAGTTATCATATGTTATTTTTACAAAAAGAGGGGACTGCTGTCCCCTCCAAATCGTTTACCTACAGGCAGTAAAGCGCGGCAAAGATACAACATAATTTTATTTATTTCGAATAAATCAACAAATAAAACAGTATTTCTGCTTGTATGTTTGCTTGAAAGGTTTAACATACGCCTCATTGCTCCGTTTAAGCAAAAAAACCTGAAACGCAAGCGTGACAGGTTTTTAAAAGTTGTCCGACTAGGATTCGAACCTGGACAGGCAGAACCAAAATCTGCAGTGCTACCGTTACACCATCGGACAATTTCCGCTTCAATCGGAGTGCAAAGGTAGAAAAATTTCCAATTCTACAAATTATACCTTAATTTTTTTTACTTTGATCATAAAAGATATATCAATGTGCAATTAGGGTTAATATGTTTTTACTTCCTTTTGCTTAGTTCGTATTTAAGAGAAACTGTTACTGATCTATTAAACAATCTGTTATCATAATCACCATCGTCCTCAAAATCTTGAACCTCATTAATACGGGTAAGGCTGTGATAGCCATTTATTTCCATAATGAATTTGGGAAAAAGTGTTACACCGAAGGCAATATTCCCTCCAAAATCAAACTGATGGGGATTTGAATAGTTTATCTCAGGTTTTGATATCAATAATCCTGTGGTTACTCCCGTTGATATGTACCAACAACTGCCAAAATTATACTGAATATACATCGGTATTGAAATGTAAATCAAGCGTTCAGCGTATTCTGGCTGATATGAATAGTCGCCTGGATTTATTTCAATTGAACCTCCAGGTATAAAGGCCCCAAGACCAGATAGGTTAAATTCACATCCGGCTGAAAGACCTTTTTTATTGATTGGAATGGTATAATAAAAACCGGCTTTCCAGGCATAGTAACTTTCAAATGGATAACCTACAACATCATGTGGTTCATCTGAAGTGTTTCTTGTAAAATAAAGTCTATAATTATCGATATTACTTCGCCCTATGCCAAGGAGAATCCCAAAATTTGCCTGCGCTGCCGAAATTAAGGGGATAATTAGAAGAATGATTAATAAGTATTTTTTTGTTTTCATATTTTTTTCTATTTGGATCTTTGTTTAGTAACCACACGAAATACTTGCCCAACAATTATTTGTAATGCCCCGGCTTGAAGCTTTGCCCTTGACTTTGTTAAAATATGGATTGGGAAGAATTATATTTGCCATTTCACCACCCATATGTAATGGAATTCCTGACCATTTTACAGGTAAATTATACCAGTCAGAATTTGTATGCGCACTCTGGTTGGTCTGATACCCGTTAATAAAATGCCAAACTGATGAGCATGTTTGATTATTATAGCTTGTTTGTTCAGGTACATCGAGTTCAAAATAAACTTCTTTGAATTCAAGGAAAGTCTTATACCTTCTCCATTTTCCAAAACGCCATTTTAGACCTCGAACTTCAACCATTGTTTCAAAGTGTTCACGGCGTATTTGGGAGTTACCTTGAGATGGACAGTTACCATAAAAAGTAGAAATTTTATAAGTCCATATATCTATTATGACTTTTCTTTCTCCATTAATAAAGTAAGCTTCTTTACTATTGCCGCAGCCAGTTAGCACGTTATTGGGTTCATAAAAGTAGTACATCCCACTTACAGAACTTATGTTGAAGTTTTCATTTATTGTTAATTGACTCATTTGACTTATTGAAGCCCCGTCTACTGCAATAATACCGTTTTTGGTAATTCGGCAAACTGTTTGGTCTATGACAAAAATACCATTTCGGTTTGCAACCATATGATAATAATCATAATTTAAAGTACTGTTGATTTCATCAGTAGTTGAAATCAAATATTTAGGATTGTTTGTGACGAAATTTTGTTCTTGGGTTGCCGTAGTTAGGTTATCTAAATTGGTATATAACGAATCATATACAGTTGCAAGCGACTTAAAAGACAAACTGTTTTCAAAGGTTTCGCGGTCTTCAATCGTCATTGTATTTAATTCGACAAGTAACTTTTCGAGAGAATAAATATCATCGATGTACATGATACCATTCGTTACAGTAATAGAATTTAATTCAGAGGTTTTTAAATTGCTGACCCCAGCTTGAATAATTGTGTTAGTTTGTTCGGAATCAGTTTTTTCCTTATTACATGAGTTTAAGACAAGGAAACAACAGCCTAAAATGATCAGGAAGGAAGGAAGGAAGGAAACTTGGTTTTAGCCAAAGGCCATGTTTAAATAGGTTTAATTTTCTCATTGGTTAATTGTTTTAGGATTATTTAACAAAAATATATAAAACTTTAAAGTGATCTACAATGCCTAAAAAAATAATTCAAATCTGGTTTTTTTTTGTTAATATTCATAAATAGTTTAAATACAAGTGATTATGTATTTAGCTCGATTTCTAAAATACAGCAAATTATGCAAACAAATTGATTGGTTAACAAGGACTTCAAGTTGTTAAAAAAAACAAGCAATAGGATAAAAAAACTAAATTTGCATACAATTTAAGAAATTGAATCTGAATAGTTTCAGTAGCAACTAATAAACAAATACAATGAATTTCAAAAAGTTAAACAATTGGTGGTTTATAATAAATATTGTTATACATGCATGTTTGCATTGTTGAATGTTTCGTTTTAATGTTTCAGATCAGAAAGTGAAGGGGATATAAAGTTATCCATATAATTCATTTATAATGAAGTATTTAAATTCAAATTGGAAAACTTATGGTGTGACGCGCACGTTTAAGACTTACATCAAATCGCCTAACGGTCCTAAATTGATGTTGAGATCTCTGTCTGTAAGATTGAAATGCTTTTTTAGTTCCTCCATCTTCATTTCAAGTTTCATAAGCGTCTCACCCAGCCGTTCAATTTCGGCATCGGTGAGTGATCCGCCATCAACCCTCCGCATGGCTTGCTTTTCGACTAATTTACGTATAAGTTCAACAAGTGTCAGAACGAGCTTTGCCAATCCTGAATCCGCATTATCCGGACTTAATTTTAGCTTTGATTCTTCGCTCTTTGTCAGTTTGCCTATTTCATCAGAGAATTCATCAAGTGAGCCTGAATTGAAAAGGATTTTATTGTCGCTCATTTTATTGTTTATATTAATTTGATTTCAACAAAATTATAAGGTGACCAAGGACCCGTCAGGATAATTCTGAGTGTGGGATATTGATTTTGAAGATCTGTAACTGCCTGAATAAGTTCTTTTTTCATTTGCTTGTCAATGAGTAAAATAGCATCAATCATGATTTTTTCTGAAACCATTTTCTTGAATTTGAATGAAGCTTTTAAACTTTCCAGCGTGGTCGTAATTTCGCTGATAACCTCATCAACGTACATTAGAATCATTTCCTCTATTCTGTGTTCCTTTAGTTTTTTTTCGACATAATTTCTGAAAACTGAAGATGTATTTTCGCTTTCCTGGGTTTCTGTTATCGATAATCCGGGAATTGATTTCGTTATAAGTTCTGCCTTCAAAGCAATAGAATCGCACATGACCTTGATGCCAAATTCAGATTTATTTTTGACCTTCAACAGGTTCTGAAGTATTTGTGTGCTGTTTTTTTCTAACATTTTTGTGATTGCTTCATTTGATTCCATGATTGACCCGAATCTTACAGGAAGCAGATTGAAAAGATTTGAGAGCGTTTCTATTACATTGGCAAATTCAATGGCTTTGGTGTTGTCAACAACAAGATCGGTGCTGTCTATTGTACATACAACAGCTCCGATGTTATCCACAGTAATAATTTCTAAACTATTCCCATTAATGCCTTTAATTTTCTCAATATCAGGTGTTGTTTTCAGGTCAATTAATGAAATTAAGGCATAAATCATTGTGTTCATAATCATGTTTTTTGCAAATGATTATTTGGAATATATTGTTTTTTTACCGGATTTTATCTGTTCCATTGTTTCGACCGAGCATAACATAAGTTTTACACCAAGATAAACCAGATCGATATCAGCTACAGAGATTACAATATCGCCTGTAAGAACTACTCCTTTGGTTAAAACCCGGTCAAGTAATTCGAGAATCGTGATATCTTTAGAGCGATCGATAATATTGTCGTGCATTACTATTTTTCTTTGATATGAATGAAACTAAATGGAGGCCAGGGCCCTGTCATTTCGATAAAAAAACCTGAATAGCTGTTCATGTTTTGAAATATTTCGGTAGTTTTAGTGAATTCTGATACTTTATCTTTTTTAATCAGAAAAGTGGCATTGAGAATCATGCTATCCTCTCGTCCGGTAAATTCTTTTGGGAGAAGATTGTTTAAATTCGTTGCTTCGCTGAGGTTCTGGTAGGTATCATAAAATTCCTGTCCGATTTTTTTACATAAACGGTCCATTTCGTATTCAATCAAATCATTTTTTTTGCGTTTCAGAATAAACGCTTTTCCTGGAGAGCTTGCCATGATTTGCTGTTCCAACGAAGCTGCCTCGGCACTCAAGTCATCGATCCGGTCACAAAGATGTTTACGGTTACAATACACTTTGACCGTCCATTCCTCTTTGGCTTCGATGAAACGGAAGTTTTGGTCAAGTGAATCGGAATAATCGTTGATGAATTTTTTAAGACTTTCTTCTGATTGAAAAATGGTCCCGAATTTGAAAGGGACAACGGTCAGAAACGCCATGAAACTATTGATTACATTAATATGTTGACGCGCATTTATTTCAAGCCATTGAATATCAGAAACGTTTTTTTTCAGGTTTTCTTCATCAAATTCATCTTTGGATACGTGTTTAACGATCACATAAAAGTCCCCGATTTTTACAAATTCCAAACTATACTTTTCAGTTTCATGATTTTGTTTTGGAGGTATGTTTGCCAGACAATACACATAAATTAGGTCATCTCTCATGATATCGAATGTTATAAATTACGAACTGGTGCTATCAAGTCCCTCAAATGAATTTAGTCTTTCAAAAGAATTGATCTCTAAGTCATTATCAATTTTAACAAGATAGAAAAGACGCACTTGCTTTGGTGGAAGATTCATTGATTTCAAGAAAGAATCGTCCTCATATACTTCCGCAATTGCTTGCCATATTTCATTGGTTTTTTCGATTTTAATTACAGTGATATCGTAACAGGTAATATTCTCTTTAAGAAAATCGACTACTGTTTTTTTAATATCCATTATTTTGCTCATTGTTTATCCTCCTTAGATAATTAGCTCTTTTTTGCTTTTTCAGTTTTCATTTTTTGTCCGCAATTGGGACAGAATTTATATTCAAACATGAACCGCCAGGTATTACCACAGGCTGTGCAGGTGATGTTGAGTGCGTGCCCGCAATCGATACAAAATTTTTCGGCGCCACCAGTCAATTTTCCGCATTCCGGACATGTAAAAGCGTTCATTTTAACCTCCTGTTTTTGTTAATTTTATTTGTTCTTTTTTTGTTCCCTTATATTTCCTAATAACCGTAATAATTCATCCTCACGCTCATCATATTCTTCTTCATTAATCTCATCCAGCTCAAACTTGAGTTGGAGTTCCATCAGCCTTTCTTTGACAGCACCTTCATCGGAAGTTTCCTTTTCGATCACTTCATTTATTTTTTCGCCAAGGAAAATAAGCCCTTTTAAGGGCGCGAGCAATATATCGTCGATTAAAAACAATTTAAACTCC
>CAITDJ010000097.1 GCA_903891085.1 uncultured Bacteroidota bacterium
CAATTGATATTAAATTACTTATAAAAATATTTATTTTTCATTTTCAGTGAAAAAATTCCAAAAATATTTTTAAAAAAGCCTTATAACTTTCTATTATTGTAAAGGATTGTTGCAAGTTATTAACAAAAATCAGAAATTATAGTAATATTCATTAATCCCACACATACTTCCAGGAGCCATCTGATTGCTGCTTCCAAACTGTATGAAAAACACCTGATTTTGTGATTTCTTTACCATTTTCATCCTTCGAGGAAATTGTATATTGTCCATAGGTATAAGCCAGATCGCCTGATGCAGCTACATCAACAAAGTAGGTGTCCAACTCAGTTTCGTGTCCGAAAAGTGTTGATGATCGAAGTATGTTTTTAAGGATGCTTTCCCCTTGATCAGGGTATTATTTCGCTCCAACACAGCGTTTTGGTCAGCAAAATACAGAAATGCCTGAGCAATACCGCTTTTTTCTGCCATCGTAGCGAATTCTTTTTCGGTATTGATCACTTCGTTTTTAACCCGATCCGGCTGATCAGTAGGATGTTGACAACTAATGGTAACGAAGAGAAAGATGGAAAGAAATGTAAGTATTTTCATGGAAAATTTTATCATAAAATCAGGACGAAAATAGTAATCAATTCCGTTATGATGTATATATTGGGATAGATTCCAACTTTGTGTTGCAATTCGTCGTAAATTTGTCATCAAAATGTGAAAACCGAATTTCACGCAAATGCTTTAGAATCAGTCTGAAAGTAAATTCAAACTAAACACGATGGAACACACTCATACTAAAACTGCTATTGTTTATGGCACACAAAAAATCACATTTGGTGATATATTGGGTAAAATAGAACAATTTTCTCTTCTTTACGATATTGAGAAAGACGACAAGGTTGTTGTTTTTTCTGAAAACCGTCCTGGCTGGATTTATAGTTTCTACAGTGTGTGGAAAAATCAGGGAATTCCAGTGCCCATCGATTTTATGGCAACAGCCGCTGAAGTAGCCTTTATTGTGAGTGACTGCAAACCCAGGATAATTTTTTGTTCGAACGATCGTAAATCTCTGATCGATGAAGCCGTTGCGCTGGCCCAAGCTGTGACCCGGATTATTTTGATAGAGGAATATGAAAATATTGAAAATCAATTTGGTGACAGCCTTGCTATAGATATTTTGCAAGTTTCTTCCTCAGATGAAACAGCTGTAATTATTTATACTTCCGGAACAACAGGCAGCCCGAAAGGGGTGATGTTATCATATTTAAATCTTTTGACCAACGTAAATGCGGTTTCAAGCCGGATTCCAATATACAAAGCCGACTCAAGGGTTATGATTTTATTGCCCTTGCATCACATTTTTCCTTTGGTTGGCACCATGATCATCCCGCTGCATTTAGGAGCAATGGTTGCCATCAGTCCATCGATGGTCTCGGCCGATATCATTGGCACGTTACAACAAAACAAAATTACGATCATCATAGGTGTTCCACGTTTATATGCTGCCATCCGCAAGGGAATTGTTGATAAAATAAATGCAAGTTTCGTAGCACGTCAATTGTTTTCTTTGGCAAAAACACTCAATTCGAAAAAGTTCTCGAAATTGGTTTTTGGCACAGTTCATCGTAAGTTGGGCGGTGCTGTTGAGGTATTGGTAGCCGGTGGTGCTGCCCTTGATCCTTTGGTAGGTCGCGATTTTCAAACGCTGGGTTTTGAGGTGCTTGAGGGTTATGGGATGACCGAAGCAGCGCCCATGATTACATTTACCAGGCCGGGCCGCGTACGCATCGGGTCGCCGGGCGAAGTTATGCCCGAAACACGCATCAATATTGTTGACGACGAAATTCTGGCTGCTGGCCCCAATATCATGAAAGGCTATTACAACCGGCCTGAAGAAACTGCCGATGTTTTGGTTGACGGTTGGCTGTATACTGGCGATCTCGGGCGCCTGGATAAAGATGGTTATTTGTTTATTACAGGACGGAAAAAGGAAATTATTGTTCTTTCAAACGGGAAAAATGTAAATCCTTTAGAATTGGAAGAGAAGTTGTTAGTCTCTGAATTGGTGAAAGATTGTGGTGTTTTTTATAAGGATGATCAATTACAATTAATTGTTGTGCCTGAACTGGAAGCTTTCACCGATCAAACCGCTTCAGCGATGGAGGAGAAAGTGCGGCACGAATTAATTGAACCATTCAACAAACAGGTTTCTTCTTATAAAAAGCTCATGCATTTTTATTTGACTAACGAAGAACTGCCACGAACGCGTTTGGGTAAGTTACAACGTTTCAAACTCGCTGACCTGGCTATCGATACAAGTCAGGAAACGGTATCTGAGACTGAATTTGAAATATCCCCTGATTTTAAACTTATCGCTGCATTCATTCAATCCGAAAAAGGCAGGAAAGTGCTGCCAAGGCATCACATCGAAATCGACCTTGGGATGGATTCGCTTGATAAAGTGGGTTTTCAGGTGTACTTGCAGCAAACTTTTGGTGTGAATCTTGAGCCCAATAAGATGCTTGATTTCAGTACAATACATCAACTTACCGATTGGGTTTCAAATAATAAGACAAAAACGGAGGATGCTAAATTTAACTGGAAAGATATTTTACGCGAGAAAGTGCATCTGCAACTGCCAAGAACCTGGTTCACAGGTAATCTGGCTGTGTTTTTCTCCAAAATGTTTTTTCATACCTATTTCAGGTTCACTGGCAAAGGATTGTCGAACCTGCCCGAAGGACCATTCATTCTGGCACCCAATCACCAAAGCTATTTTGATGGATTGCTTGTTGCCTCTTTTTTGCAACATAAACTGATCAATAAAACCTATTTTTATGCAAAAGAAAAGCATATAAAACAACGGTGGCTGAAATTTCTGGCAAATCGTAACAATGTCATTATCGTGGATTTGAACCGTGAGTTAAAAGAGTCGATCCAGAAATTGGCTGAGGTGCTGAAACAAAATAAAAATCTTATTATTTTCCCGGAGGGAACCCGCTCAGGTGACGGTAAACTGGGACAATTCAAAAAGACCTTCGCTATTCTGAGCAGCGAGTTGAATATTCCTATCGTACCCGTGTCAATTTCCGGTGCTTTTGAAGCCCTTCCGCGTGGAAGCTGGTTTCCAAAGCCATTGAAGAAAATCAATATCGAGTTTCTGAATCCGATTTATCCTGAGAAAATGTCATACGAAAACCTCAGCGAATTGGTTAAAAGTAAAATCCAGCTAAACATGGACACAAAGACAGATTAAGCTACAATCGGTTTTCATAATTTTATTTTCACTGTGAGGAAGGTATAGGTTGGAAAACGGTTGATTGAAGTTATTATAATACAACGTTCATCTAATAAAATTAAGCATGTCGGGATCCAATTTTGTTGATTATGTAAAGATATACTGCCGTTCGGGTAATGGTGGTCCGGGTTCGAGGCATTTCAGGCGTGAGAAATTTGAGCCAAAAGGTGGTCCCGACGGCGGTGATGGCGGTCGCGGTGGTCATGTGATTCTGAGAGGAAATGCACAGATGTGGACACTGCTTCATTTGCGCTATGCACGACATCTGATGGCCGAGCATGGTGAGTCGGGAGGAAAGCAACAAAGTTCGGGTGCAAATGGAAAGGATGTGTTTATTGATGTTCCGCTTGGAACTGTTGCAACACATTCAGAAACAGGCGAACGTGTTGCTGAAATTACGGAAGATGGACAAACAATTATTCTCGTAAAAGGTGGCCGAGGTGGATTAGGGAATTCTAATTTTAAAACGTCTACAAATCAGGCACCTTCCTATGCCCAGCCCGGAGAAGATTTCGAAGAAGCCTGGATTATCATCGAACTCAAATTATTGGCAGATGTGGGGTTGGTAGGTTTTCCGAATGCCGGAAAATCGACTTTACTTTCAGTGGTTTCCGCCGCCAAACCCGAAATTGCTGATTATCCGTTTACCACACTTACACCCAATCTTGGTTTGGTCAGTTACTACGATAATAAGTCCTTTGTGATGGCCGATATTCCGGGAATAATTGAAGGCGCATCGGAAGGAAAAGGTTTGGGATTGAGGTTTTTGAGACATATTGAACGAAATTCAGTGTTGTTGTTTATGGTTCCGGCTGATAGTAAAGATATTAAAAAGGAATTTGAAATATTAATCGGAGAACTGGACGCTTACAATCCTGAACTTCTCGACAAAGAACGATTATTGGCCGTCAGTAAAAGTGATATGCTCGATGAGGAGTTAAAATCGGAAATAAGGAAACAACTCCCAAAAATGCCTTCCATTTTCATTAGTTCGATTACAGGTGAAGGGATAAAGGAATTGAAGGATATGCTCTGGAAATCGTTGAATACTATATCATAATTGAGTTTGTTACAAATGTTTCTAAATATGGTATCATGAAAAAAATGGATAGATTATTTTTTGTGGGAATATTCATTTTAAATGGTTTTATCGCTTTGGCTCAGGATGCAGGAGTTGCCGATCAAATATCTGAAAGTCGAAATAAGAACATCAAACACCTGCTCGATTTTCGTTTCAAAGGTGGCAGTGGCGAGTTTGAAAAGGTTTTCTTCGCGAATGTTGAATATACCACCGAAGCACGCAAAGCTTGTGTGATGGGTGTTGCCATCATGTCGTTCCGCATCGATTGCAATAACAAACTGAGCGATTTCCGTTTAAAGAATCCGCTTGGTTATGGCCTGAACGAACAAATGGGAAAATTTTTCGCTGCCACCGAAGGACAATGGAATAATTGTAACGATGAGAAATACACCCGGTTCGAGATCCCTATTCTTTTCAGAATCGAAGGAACGGAAACGGGAGGCAAAGGTTACCTGATTGTGGATGGAAAATACCCGGGTTTTAAATGTAAAAGTGATGCCTATTTTTTGGAAGTTTTTGATGAACTGAAAGAAAAAAACAAATCAAAAAAAGCACTGCATGCATTGGATGAGTTGATGAAACGAGACCCTTACAATACAACCTATTACGATATGAAAAAGGAATATCTGAAAGGAGATGAGGAGGATAAGAAATGATTGCGTATCTGAACCAGCTTGATACACAATTATTTCTATTTCTTAACGGACTCCATTCACCCGTTTTTGATCAGCTAATGATTCTATTTTCAGGAAAACTGACCTGGATTCCATTATATATATTTCTTTTAGGATTAATTATCAAGGAATTTAAGTGGCAATCAATAATGATTTTGTTGCTCGTTGCCTTGTTAATCACTGTGTCGGATCAGTTGTCAGTTAAAGCATTTAAATATGTGTTCGAGCGCCCACGCCCTTGTCATATACCTGAATTACAGACACTTATTCATTTGCCAACAGGGAATTGCGGCGGTGCATTTGGTTTTGTTTCATCCCACGCGGTGAACAGTTTTGCCTTGGCTGGATTTTTGTTTTTATTGCTACGCCGTCGTTTTAAGTGGATTGGTTATATTGTGTTTACATATGCTGTTTTTGTATCGTATAGCAGGATTTATATTGGTGTGCATTATCCTGGTGATGTGATCGTTGGCGGTTTGGTTGGAATGATGGTTTCAGTGGCTATTTGGTTTCTTTACACTTTTACACAACGTTACCTCTGCCCGAAGCAATGCTGATATGGTGCAATAAATCTGTGCGGACTGCAATCAAAAATCAAAGAAAATTCACCTGAACCGGACTATTTCGTTCCATGCCAAGCAATGATGCAGCATTGCCCTGATTGATGGCGAGCTCTAAAAATCCGTGCGATCCAAAAAGCGCAAGCACATCAGGCACAGGCACATCAAGGTAACTAGTCTGAATTTTTTTCAACCGGTAAATGCTAAAAGCAATTTCGAAGGCACGCCCCCGCTGCTCAAACCTGAAAAGTTTTTCTGAAATATTGGTGATGAGGTTTTCGTAAGCATCAATATAAACAACCAATCCTTTAATCGATTTGTTATCGGTGGTTGGCTGAAAAAGTAATTTGGAATTTAATTGCGGGCATGGATCTCCCAACTGATTGATAGGCAATCCTTTGGCAATATGAACTGCTGCCTTCACAAAACGATCGCGTGTGCTGAAGGTAAAATATCCTGTGTCAGCAGGAATATCAAGATGAAAACTCTGATCGGGCTTATCGCCTAAAATCATCGAAAAAATCCCGGTATCAGCACCAATAAAATAATGACCTTTTGCTTCAATAGCAATATGCGGAATGTCCATCGATTCTTCCGAATTAATTCCGATAATATGAATGGTACCTTTCGGAAAACTCTGATAGCAGTTCCGGATGGTGAATGCAGCTCCTTCAAGATCGAAATGACGTATACTATGTGAAATGTCAACAACAATTGCTTCTGGTAACTGTGTGTAAATAGCTCCTTTAACCGCTGCCAGATAATAATCTGAGGTACCCCAATCGCTTGTTAAAGTTATAATCGCCATTGAACGATGTTGGATATGTGTGAAACAATTGGCTTTTAAACGCTTAGAAACAGTAGAAGCCGTATTCATTTTCAGCAAAGATAAATAAACCACTCCGATTGGAACAAAAAACGTCGTTTTTATATCATAAAAGTTTTATCAAGTAATTAATTAGTCACCAAATGGAAGTCATTGATGGGAAATGAATAATTTTGGCAAAAAATATTCATCCCAAATCATCGACAGGCTATGAGCGAACAAATCATTCAAATTGAAAATGTCAGTCCGCTTGATCTGTTTGGTGCCAACGATAGTCACCTGGAAACCATCAAAGGGTTATTTCCTAAACTAAAAATTATTGCACGGGGTAATTATGTAAAAGTGATCGGCGATCCGGAGGAGATTGCATATTTCGTGAAACGGTTCGACCTGTTAACAGTTCAAATCGAGCGATTTGGAAAAATAACACCGCGACAGATCGAAGAAATCATGCTGAATGAAAACGGTGCACATCCCGACACGTTCCTTGCTTCAAGTGATGTTTTGGTGCATGGCCCGGGAGGACTGCAAGTGAAAGCGCTTACTGTGAACCAGAAAGCGATGGTAACCAGTATTGACGAAAATGATATGATCTTCGCCATTGGTCCGGCCGGAACAGGTAAAACCTATACGGCAGTGGCATTGGCTGTACGTGCATTAAAAAACCGTTGGGTGAAAAGAATCATTCTCACCCGTCCGGCAGTGGAGGCAGGCGAAAACCTGGGTTTTCTGCCCGGTGACCTGAAAGATAAGCTTGATCCTTACCTGCAACCGCTTTATGATGCGCTTCGCGATATGCTCCCGGCACAAAAACTTCTCACTTATATTGAGGACGGAACCATCGAGGTGGCGCCGCTGGCATTTATGCGCGGACGTACGCTCGATAATGCCTTCGCAATACTCGACGAAGCCCAGAATGCTACACGAAGTCAGATGAAAATGTTTTTAACAAGGATGGGAAAATCTGCCAAATTCATCATTACGGGCGATATTACCCAGATCGATTTGCCAAACAAACAACCATCGGGTTTACTTCAGGCAATTGATGTGTTGCATGATGTTGAAGGAATCAATTTCATTTTTTTGGATGACAAAGATGTAGTTAGGCATCGGCTGGTAACACGTATTATTAAAGCCTATCGTACAAAAGTTGAGAACCAGGATCGGCAATATCCGACGCCAAATCTGGTTGAAATATTGCCTGTTATTCAGGAAAACGCAGAAACAAATAACGAATCAAACACTAAAACAGATAACCCATGATGAGTGAAGCCATTGTAAAAACAAATTTTACTTTTCCGAAACAAAAGAACCTCTACAAAGGCAAGGTGCGTGACGTGTATAATATCGATGATAAATTATTGGTGATGGTGGCCAGCGACCGTATATCGGCCTTTGATGTGGTATTACCAAGAGGAATTCCCTTTAAAGGACAGGTTCTGAATCAGATCGCTTCAATGTTTTTGGATGCCACCCGTGATATTGTGCCTAACTGGAAAATCGCAAGTCCCGATCCTGTGGTGACCATCGGTCATTATTGTGAGCCATTTCCGGTGGAAATGATCATCCGAGGTTTTTTGACTGGTAGTTCATGGCGTACCTACAAAAAAGGACAACGCGATATTTGCGGCGTGCCTGTTCCTGACGGAATGAAAGAACACCAGCGGTTCGAAAAACCGATCATTACGCCAACAACCAAGGCTGTAGAAGGGCATGATGAGGATATTTCGCGTGAAGAAATCATAAAACAAGGTATTGTTTCTGAATCAGATTACTTACAGCTTGAAGACTATACCTATAAATTATTTGCACGGGGAAGCCAGATGGCGGCTGAACACGGATTAATTCTGGTTGATACCAAATACGAATTCGGGAAAGTAGGGGATAAAATTTACCTGATTGACGAAATCCATACACCTGATTCATCGCGTTATTTCATTGCTGATGAATATGAAGAACGCTTCGCAAAAGGCGAACCTCAAAAGCAACTATCCAAAGAGTTTGTACGTGAATGGTTGATGGCAAACGGTTTTCAAGGGCAAACCGGTCAGCTTGTTCCGGAAATGACCGATGAATACGTAAAAAGCGTCTCGGACAGGTATATCGAATTGTATGAGAAAGTGACAGGAAAAACTTTTATCAGAACAGCATCGAAAGATGCGTTGGTTCGCATTGAGAAAAACATCAATGAATTCCTGAAAACTTACAGCTGAAATTAGTTTGTATAAGACGATTATGATTCCAGGGCTGCTGCAATATGTTGCAATTCAGCAGCTTTATCGCCGTTTCCGTTGCTTGTATAGGATTCTATCAATCCATTAATCATGCGCCTGATAATGGTAACATTTGTGCAGGGCTTAAAAAATGAAACAAGCGGTTCAAGCTTCATCTGTTTCACAAAAAGCTCAATTTCCTTTTTGGTGAAAACGGCTCCCTGATTAAATGGATTCAGGTAAAACAGGACTTCGTCTTCAATATCGTCTGACGACTGTGGTACAACCGTTTCGTCCACATAAGCCAGAATGAAATGTCGGGGCAGGTCAACACCGTAAATTGGAATACGCAGGCTTCGCGCAATGATGATATACAACATGCCAATGGATAATGGATTCCCTTTGTGTGTATCAAACAGACTCTTCAGATAATAATTGTCAGGTGAATATAAATTCGCTGTGTTTCCACCGAATTTATTGATATCGAACAAAATATGGTTCAACACCTTCACTTTTTCGAGTGCAGTTAGGTTGTTGTTCAATTCAAGCCATACTTCCTGCGCAATTCGTCCTACTTCGCGGGTGATCAAATCAGGGTTCAAATCAGGGTATTGGTAACGCGAAATCAGCATATATCCTTTCAGGAGATCGGAATAGTTGAATTTAGCCCAATTGTGCAATTCAAGAAAAGTATAGTTAAGTTGAATATCATGGATTAAAGCCTGAATTCGTTTTTGTAATCCGTCGTCAAACGTCAATTCGAGGGCAGTTTCCAACTCAGCCACCGCTTCAATTCCGTACTCAAAAATATGCTTCTTAACCTGATTAAAAAGGTTTTCATCAGGTTCATCGATTAATCGGATAAGGGCTTTAAGTTCGTTAATATCTTTCATAATTCCGTTTATAATCTTAACAAATGTAGCATCAAATACCTTGCCTAATCATTCATTTTGTCGGCAAAACATGAATTTACCTAACTTTTTTTTGAATGGATGGTTTCAGTAAACAGGAGCGAGCGCAAAGTTATAGGTGAAATGCTAATCTTCGAAGAAGTGCATGTCAAGGATATAATTGTAGGTTTTGGCGGGTATAAAAAAGCGCATATCCTTTCCAACGGATATGGCATGTCGGAGAAAACTCGATGAAACTTCTATTTCGGGGGCATTTACAATCTGAACAGAAGGATGGTTCTCAAACTGGCCAGCCGTGAAGCCTTTCCTCGGATAAACGAAAACATTGTAATTGTTCAATATGACTTCATAGTTTTTCCACTTCTGAAATGATTGCAGTGAATCCATCCCACAAATAACAGAGAATGATTTATCAGGATTTTTTTCGGAAAGACGAACCAATGTATCAATGGTATAGGAGGGTTTGGGCAGATGAAATTCAACATCAATAACCCTGAATTTCGGATAATCATCAACCGCCTTGTACACCAGATCGAGCCTGTGGTAATCAGCCAACAGACTCTTTTTATCCTTAAGTGGATTGTGGGGAGAAACAACAAACCAAACCTCGTGTAAATCAGTAAATTCAACCAGATAATTGGCAAGCATCATATGTCCGTTATGGATTGGATTAAACGAACCGAAAAACAGACCTACCTTTTCAGTAATCATAATCGACGAATTAGAAATGAATGAGCATTTTGCCATCCGACATGGCGCCAAGATAATTACGGATTCCTTTCACAATCTCTTCCATGCTGATGGTTGTATTCACCGGTTGCTGCACCTCCCCGGATGTTATCATGGTTGATAATGTATTTCTGACATCATTAAATGACAGATTATCAGTATTATTCATCCAATCATTGAGATTATATCCTGTAAGGGTAAGATTCTTAAATATCAATTGCATTGGATTTATTCCTGAAACAGCTTTTCCGGATAATCCACCGTAAACAACGATTTCAGCGTTTGCAGGAAGAGAATTTGCAATTAAGCCTGTTTGTTCTCCGGCAATTGCGTCAAAGACAACGCATGTTTCGTATGTGTGTAGTACAGTTTTTAAATTATCTTCAAAAGCCTCTTCTGTTGTTAGTAAAACCTTATCGAAACCTTTTTGAATCAATGTTTCTAAGGTTTGTTGCCGACGAACAATTCCGATGGTTTTCATTTGTTGTTTTTTTGCCAGGGCAAAAAGAAAATCAGATACCCTGCTGCCGGCAGCATTGATTACAATGGCCTGACAA
Organism: uncultured Bacteroidota bacterium; assembly: GCA_903891085.1. GTDB lineage: Bacteria > Bacteroidota > Bacteroidia > Bacteroidales > F082 > CAJBPB01. Next base: position 10,838 of record CAITDJ010000097.1, read on the forward strand.
TTGCGCTTTTGAGCAATCTCAAATAGTCCAAATGCAGTAAAGGGATTGATAAAAAAACAGGCTGCCTGATCAATCGATAATGCCTCATCAACCGGAATAAGTTGTTCAGGACGGGCGATCAGATACTCTGCCCAGGTGCCGTCACTATCATCCTGTGCAAAACAACTTATACGTCTTCCCAACCAATAATCCGACGATAATCCGCCCCCCACAGCTACGATAATGCCGGTTCCTTCGAATCCTAGAACACAAGGTAACGATTTGTGAATATTATATCCTCCCTGAATGAAGGCAATGTCAGAAGGATTGCATGGTGCTGCCTGCATTTTAACAAGCAAATGATTGTCAGCAATGTGTGTGATCTGTTTTTCAACAACGCGAAGGCCAATCATTGCCCTTACGGTATTGGCATTGTAAGCCGGTAATTCAATCGCCCGGTAGTTAATCGGAAATACTGGTTTTTTCATGTGTTAATGAAATGTTGGACGATATATTTTATTTCATTTTGCGCTGTAACAAGATCGTCGTTATGTAAAATAAAATCAAATTTATGAGCGAAAGTCATTTCAAATTCGGCTTTTTCAATTCTTTTTTGAATATTCTCATCTGAATCAGTGGACCGAATGCATAGTCTTTTACGCAGGGTGTCAATCGATGGCGCCATTACAAAAACTGCAAGCGCCTGATCCTGATAGTGTTGTTTAATATTCAATCCACCTAAAACATCGACATCGAAAAGAATATGTTTGCCTTGTTGCAGCAACAAATCCACCTCGCACTTCAGTGTTCCATAGTAAGAACCATTGTAAACTTCTTCCCATTCCAAAAATTCATTCTTCGAAATTTTGGTTCTGAATTCTTCCCGACTGATAAAAAAATAGTCTTTCCCGTTTTCTTCTCCAACCCTCATACTTCTGCTTGTAGCTGAAACTGAAAAGGTTAGTCCGGTCAAATTATCTAAAAGATATTTTACAATGGTTGTTTTGCCCGATCCTGATGGGGCGGAGAAAATAAGGAGCTTACCCGGTTTTATTTGCATAAGACTAAAGAATATTGAATAATTGTTCTTTTATTTTCTCCAATTCATCTTTCATCTGCACAACAATCCGCTGTATACTTGCATCATTCGCTTTCGATCCGAGTGTATTTATTTCACGACCGATTTCCTGCGTAATAAAACCAAGTTTTTTGCCTGAGTTGTCTTCATCAATGGTTTCGGTGAAGTATTCGCAGTGTTGTTTTAAACGGACTTTTTCTTCGGTAATATCTAATTTTTCAAGGTAATAAATCAACTCCTGTTCAAACCTGTTCTCATCAAATTTACCCGATTCGGCAAATTCGCTCATGTTTTTTGTTAATCGTGTTTTTATCAGTTCTTTTCGCTGAATTTCAAATGGTTCAACCTGAACTAATAAGCTCATAATTAAATTAATACGTCCAATAATCTCGGTTTTTAAATTTAGTCCCTCCTGAATTCTAAACGCATCAAACTGGAGGAAGGCCTTTTCGGTAGAAGCATAAAGATTTGTTATTATTTCATCGCTCAGATTTTCATCTGCGGTCGAAAAAATTCCGGGGAAGCGCGTTACCAATCCCAAAATATCATCAGGCATCTTAATTGCCAATTTATAGGTAAGATCCTCCAGTTGAGCATGGTAAGCTTTCACTGTATCATAATCGATCTGGGCACTTGCTTTTTCGATCATATTCTCAATAAAGATTGAAACATCAACTTTCCCCCGCAAGACTTTTGGTGAAATTCTATTCCTTAATTCAAATTCGTAAGGTTTCAGATCGTTCGACAAACGCATCGATAAATCGAGCTGTTTGCTATTTAATGCCTTTATTTCAATAGTGATTTTTTTGGAGTCAGCCTGAAATTCGGATTTACCGAAACCTGTCATCGATCGAATCATAATTTTTTATTTGTGGCAAAGATACATCGAAGAGTTTGTGCGTAATTTTTTTATTCATCAATTTCATAAAGATTACACAAGTTTCTGTAATATTGTTGTAAATATTAAAATTGAAACCACTACTGACATATTTCTTTTCTTTTTTGTTCATAGGCACCTGTATTGCTGATAATGACCTTATTAAAATCGATAGCCTGAACAAACTTGTTGGCTTGCAATCGGGTCGCGAACGAATTGAAACATTGATAACTCTGTCAGAAGCCTATCGGGAAGTTTCATTTGATAAAAGTTTAAAAACAGGATCAGATGCTGAGAAATTTGCGGCTGACGAAGGTTTCGAAGCGTTGAAAGGTAAAATTTTATTATCGATGGGAGAGAGTGCTTCCATTTCGGGTGATTTTGCGCTGGCACTTGACTATTACAGTAAGGCACTGAAGGCTTATAAAGAATCGGATAGTTATTCAGAACTCGCTGAAACTTACAATAAAATGGGTCTTGTGTATAAAAACCTGGCCGAATTTGATAAGGCAATTGAGAGCCTTATAATAGCAACCGAAATTGAAAAAGAGCATAACCTTGTCAGCCAGCTTGCCGGATCAATTGCTAATCTGGCGACAATTTACTTCTCACAGGGAGATTTCAACAAAGCAATGGATGGTTATCATCAGGCACAACTTGTTTATAAGGATTTGAATGATACATTGCGATATGCGAAAATGACGATGAATGTCGGTCTTGTATACTGGCAATGGGATAAAAATGATATGGCTCTTGATATGCTTCAGGAAGCAAAAAAAATCTTTGAGAAAAAAGAGGATTTTATTGAATTAGGGAGGGTTTATAACAATATCGGGATGTTGTATTATCAGGATGTAAGAGATACAGTGAAAGCATTAGAATATTTCGAAAATTCCTTGTCTATACGCGAATTACTTGGTAATCAACTTGGCATGGCTGTTGTTTTGGCCAATATCGGTAATGTTTATCGAGATAAAAAACAATTTACCGAAGCTTTTGACAAATATGACAAGGCTTTAAGGATTAGTGAGGCCATTGGTTATAAAGAAGGCGTTGTTAGAACAAATTATTATATAGGGATCGCTTATCAAAAAGATAAGAAATTCAAAGAATCGAATAGATATCTCAGTAAAAGTAAACTGATGGCCGATGATTACGGAATGACAAATTATGCAGGTCTAGTGAATGAATCCAGACTAAAGAATTACGCTGCGCTGGGTGATTATGAAGGATTTATGAAGGAGTTTTCAATTTATTCCTCAACAAGAGATTCGCTTTCATCCGACTTAAACGAAATGACAACCAGAGAGGCGGAGGCCAGGTATAAAATTAACGAGTTATTGCCTGAAATAGAAAGACTCGAAGCGTTGAACAAGCAGCAGCTTAGTCGATTAACACTTTATCGTTATTCATTTTTAAGCCTGTTGTTGGTGGTCTTTGTTGTAACCTTTTATTTAGTATTTCGAAGGAAACCCAAAACATCTTATCATTGATTCCAGATAAAAATCTCTCGTTTAATAAAATTCCCTTAATAAGAAGTTAAATCAAATTATGAAAGCAATCATTGAGCCGTACCACCTCTTCGCCGACCCGATCTGGTACTATAATGCCATGATTCATGATATTGAAAGTGCTGTAAACTATGTGTATATTGAAACGTATCGTATTGGAAATGATGTAATTGGAACAAGAATAAAGGATGCGCTTATTAAAAAAGCTAAGAATGGTGTCGAGATTAAGGTTCTTATCGACTTCTGGGGAAGTTCGGGTGTTAATAATGGTTTTTTTGATGATTTAATCAAACTGGGTGGTCAGGTAAGATTTTTCGAAAAAATTAAATTCAATTCCGACCTTTTCACCCGTGGTCACCGCCGTAACCATCGGAAATTGATCATTATCGACGACAAAATATCGTATATCGGTTCATTTAATTTAACCGAATATAATCTTAACTGGCGCGAATCTGTCCTGCGAATTAACAATGGACTTACGGCAACACTTAAAAAAGTTTTCAACCTCGATTTTAAAATCTATAACAAATATGTCCTCATAAAAACCAATTACCTCCGTTTACTCCGCTATCAGCAATTTGAAATAGTCCGTGATATGCCTTCAATCACAAAGCAACATATTATGCGAAGATATATTCAAATGATTCGCAAGGCCAAGGAAAGCGTAATTGTGGTCACCCCGTATTTTTTACCCGGATATATGCTGCGGAAGTCGTTGATCGATGCAGTACAACGCGGTGTGAAAGTTCAGGTTATTATTCCCCGACGCTCTGATGTCGGCCTCGTTGATATTCTTAGGAATAAGTATATGGGTCACCTGCATATGAGCGGAATTGAGTTTTTATTGTATTATCCCCATAACCTTCATGCCAAATTATTACTTATCGATCATTCTCATTTCAGTATAGGATCACCCAATTTCGATTACAGGAGTTTCAGGTATATGTATGAAATCGTATTGTTGGGCCATCAAAAGGAAATTGTTGATCAGGTATTCAATCACATTCGGATATCGATCGAAAGTACTGAGAACTTTGATTATGAGTTATGGAAACGCAGGCCATTGATTAATAAGTTCTTCGAATGGTTGTTGGTGCCTTTCAGGCACCTGTTATGAACATCAGTCACCTGAAAAATATTGGCCGAAAAGCGTAATTGACCCGCCTGATCAAAGAACTAATTGTACCTTTGTAGCAGAATTGTTAAAAGATTCACAGTAAAGTAGAAAATTTAAAAAAGAAATTATGACACAACATTTGACTTCGCATGAAGCGATTGAACTTGAAGAAAAATATGGAGCGCATAACTATCACCCACTTCCTGTGGTGTTGGCCAAAGGAAAGGGAGCAAAGGTTTGGGATGTTGAAGGGAAAGAGTATTTTGACTTTCTTTCGGCCTATTCAGCTGTAAACCAAGGACATTGTCATCCAAAAATTGCCGCAGCGCTGATCGATCAGGCCCAGATTCTTACACTAACTTCCCGGGCTTTTTTCAGTAATACCCTTGGTATTTATGAAAAATATATTACTGAATATTTCGGATACGACAAGGTATTACCCATGAATAGCGGTGCTGAAGGTGATGAAACTGCCCTGAAACTTTGTCGGAAATGGGCTTATATGAAAAAAGGTGTGCCTGAAAACGAGGCAAAAATAATAGTATGTGAAGGAAATTTTCATGGTCGTACCATCACTATCATCAGTATGTCAACCGATCCCGATTCACGTGATGGTTTTGGCCCGTACACACCTGGCTTCATTACAATACCGTATAACGATATTCCGGCGTTGGAATCAGCACTGGCCGATCCAACGGTTGCTGGTTTTTTGGTTGAACCGATTCAGGGAGAAGCCGGTGTGTTTGTCCCAGATGATGGATACCTGAAAAAAGCCTTCGATCTTTGTAAAGCAAAAAATGTACTGTTCATTGCCGATGAAGTGCAGACTGGCATTGCCCGCACAGGTAAATTATTGGCTTGTGAACACGAAGGAGTTCGTCCTGATATGTTGATTTTAGGAAAAGCCCTTTCAGGCGGTTTTTATCCTGTTTCGGCTGTCTTGGCTGATGATGAAATTATGTTATGTATAAAACCTGGCGAACATGGTAGCACTTTTGGAGGAAATCCAATGGCTGCCCGGGTTGCTGTTGCTGCACTTGAGGTGGTAAAAGATGAAAACCTGGCAGAAAACGCCGAAAAAATGGGAAAAATATTTCGGAGTGAAATGGGGAGTTTCAAACATGATATGATTGAACTTGTTCGTGGAAAAGGCTTGTTGAATGCCATCGTTATTCGCCCGAAAAACGGTAAAACTGCCTGGGATGTTTGTTTGAAAATGGCCGAGAACGGGGTCCTGGCCAAACCAACGCATGGCCACATCATTCGATTTGCTCCTCCATTGGTTATTACCGAAACGGAATTAATGGATGCAATTGGCCGGATAAAAAAATCGATGCTTGCCTTCGAATAAGACGTTGGCATTATTATAAAAAAAAAGGAACTGAATTTCAGTTCCTTTTTTTTGTTGACAATTCTTTCAAAACTAATTTCTAAAAAATTATGCAATGGCTTTCAGGTATCTCTTTTCAACTTCATCCCAATTTACTACATTCCAGAAAGCGCTGATATAGTCAGGCCGTTTGTTTTGGTATTTCAGATAATAGGCATGTTCCCAGACATCTAATCCAAGAACTGGCTTGCCTTTACAATCAGCTACATCCATCAATGGATTATCCTGATTAGGTGTCGAACATACACAAAGTGATTTATCATCTTTCACACACAACCATGCCCATCCGCTTCCAAATCTGGTTTTGGCTGCATTATTGAACAACTCTTTCAACGCATCAAACGACCCAAATTGCTTTGTAATAGCTTCAGATATTTTTCCTTTTGGTGCTCCACCACCATCAGGCGACATAACGGACCAAAATAGTTTGTGGTTGTAATGTCCACCACCATTATTGCGCACCGCAACAGGATATTTGCTGATGTTTTGGAGTAATTCACAAAAATTCAAATCGGCCATCTCTGTTCCCTTGGTGGCTGCTTGTAAATTGTCGAAATATGCCCTGTGATGGCGTGTGTAGTGAATCTCCATGGTCAAGGCATCGATGTTAGGCTCGAGTGCTTTGAAATCGTAAGGTAATTCGTCGAATTGTAAGTCTTTAATTTGTGTTCCCATCGTTAATTGTGTTTCGAGGTTTGTTAAAACGTAATACTTATTTAGATACAATCCAAATAGAATACACAATAACATCCGGCAACGGGAATTGTTCAGCAGTGAATTAAAACTCTGCGACTAATTTTAAATTTAACTGACGGGGAGTCAGATAGTTGGGAACAGCGTATTGTCGGCTATTAATATCTTTTACCCAAATATAAGAAACTGTATTATTCACCTGAAGCAAATTGAACACCTCTAAACTAAGCCATAGGTTTTTTATATGTCTGAGTGGTGTTTTTCCATTAAAAGTGGTTTGTTCGCCAATCAGTTGCTTGCTAAAGCCAATATCAACCCGGCGGTATGGGGGCATTCTTCGTTTTTGCAGGTAGCGCTCGGTATTAGGCGGGCCAAATGGTAATCCTGTACCAAAAAGTAATTTCAGATGTACCCTGAAGGTTGGGTAACGTGGGATATAATCCTGAAAAAAGAGCGAAAACTGAACACGCTGATCTGCCGGACGTGGGATAAAACCCGGAAAAACGGTAAGCGTATCTGTAATATCACCTGATGCATCAGTTATAAAATCCTGATAAGAGTCATTATCAACGTTTTCCATTGTTTTCATTAAGGACAAACTCGCCCAGCTTTCGATTCCTTTCACAAATTCCCCGTTGATTTTGAAATCAAGACCTGTAGCATAACCAGTGGCAGTTTGGTCAGCATAATAGCGAATACGCACATTATCAACCTCATATGGAACGAGATTATACAAATACTTATAATAGATTTCGCTTGTAAGTACAAAGGGGCGATTCCAGGCTTTGAAATTCAGGTCGCTGCCAAGGATAATCTGAAATGATTGTTGCGAATGCGGGTTGGTATAGAGTGATCCATCGAAAAGGCGCATTTCGCGATAGGAAGGTGGTTGGTTATACAAGCCGGTCGATAACCGGAAAATCAGTTCTTTTTTCCAGTGTGGGTTGTAAGCCAGACTCGCCCGTGGGCTTAGCAGGAACTCTTTGCCGTAGTCCCAATAGTTTGCCCTTACACCTGCGGTTAATGTGTAGGATGACTGCTCTTTATCTTCAAATGTCCATGAATTTTGAAGGTAAGTGTTTAAGCTATTCGTTGACAGTGTATTATGGGCTTTGATGTTCTCGTTTAGGATAAAATCAACGTTGTCAGGATGACTAATTCCGGGAAAAGCTGGCGGATTTGGCAGGCTGTAACCAGCCGAATCAATCATTTCCCATTCGCTGATTTTGTCGTCAATCTGCTGATGCTGATATCGGGCGCCCCATTTCAGAACAGAATGATCAAGAATCAGGGTTCCTTTATGGTCAATATTAAACACATTGGCATCGAAGTAATTACGTGCATGTTCAATAAATGAGCCAACACCCTGTGATTGAACAACATTTCCGAATTGTTCGCTACCGGTTGAAGTCTCCAGCAATCCAATCCAGTATTGACTCTGAATATCATAAGTTTCTGTTTCACTGGTTGAATAGGCAGATGCAATCAGTTTTAAATCAATATTTTGCCTTGGTATATAACTAAGCGTAACTGCGCCAGTGCCATTTTTATACTGATCCACCTCCTTGCCATCAAAATAGACATTCAGCCGATAGGCCTCATTAAATGTTCCAAAATCAGTTTGCCGACTTTCGGGTACAAGTTCATATTTGTTCCGCGAATAGTAACCAAGTGCTGATAATTCCCATTTGCTATTAAACTGATATTGTAAGAGTGTTTGTATATCGGTAAAATCAGGCCGGTAGGCACCCTGTGTTTCCAGTGCATTTAAAATATATTGTGTGGTTTTATACCTGGCTCCCAGCAAATAGGTGAATTTCTTGTTTTTTGCGCTGCCTTCAATATGAAATTCTGCCCCAAGCAAACTTAATCCGATTGAGGCTGCCGTTTCGGTGGGCCTTTTGTAGGTTACATCCAGCACTGAAGACAGTTTATCTCCATATTCAGCATTAAAGCCACCAGCTGAAAATGAAATAGACGAAACCAATGATGGGTTCAGAAAACTCAATCCTTCCTGTTGTCCTGAGCGGATTAAGAAGGGACGGTATATTTCGATTCCGTTTACGTATACCAGGTTCTCATCAAAATTGCCGCCTCTCACTGTATATTGAGAACTAAGTTCATTGTTTGACGAAACCCCGGGCAAGGTTTTAATCAGGTCTTCGATCCCACCGCTCATTGAGGGAAGCAACTGAGCTTGTTTTGGATTAAGTTTATTCAGCGTATTACTTCTAAGCCGTTGGTCGCGAACCTCTGAAGTCGGTAATTCTGTTACAACAGAATTCAAATCAATGTCAAGTCGTTTTCTTTCACCTGAACGAAGCCTTACACGCTGATTAAGCGCTTTGTATCCAACGAATGAAAAGGCGATTATTACAGTAGTATCAGCTGGAATTTTCAGTTCATAATTGCCTTTGGCGTCAGTTATATCACCTTCTGTGAAACCAAGCAGGGCAACATTTACCAATTCGATTGATTTTCCATAGTCATCAGTAACACGACCATAAACCGTAGCAGATTGCTGGGAAAAGGATGCGAAAGATGAAACACTTAAAAAAAGGAGGCAAAGAAAACGCACCGGTAATAAAGTTTGAATTTGATTCAAAGATAACTGAATTGAGCGGTTTTTATTTTATCTGGGTATAACTTGGTGTAAATAAAAAAAGCTGCCTGATTGAAGGCAGCTTTTGGAATATTTTTAAGGATAAGTTATGAACGGTACAAGTGACCTTTGGCATCGGCACTCATCAAAGCGGCGTAAACGCCATTTTTGTTGATAACCCTGATTCCGGCTGCTGAAACTTTTAACATAACCCACTCCTGAAGTTCAGGTACAAAGAAACGTTTTGTTTGCAAATTAGGTTCAAATGTTCTTCTGGTTTTTCTGTTTGAGTGAGAAACCTTGTTTCCTGTGATAACTTTCTTTCCGGTTATTTGACAAATCTTTGACATCGCGCTTAAATTTAATGATTATGCCCTTCAAAAGGGAGTGCAAAATAAAGGATAATTTTTTGATTGTGCAAATGTTTTTTTAAAAAGTTCTCTCACCGACGATTTATGACATTCAGATCCTTTAATTATTGGAATTTCTCTCTTATTTTAAATCCGTCTAAATAATAAATAGTACTTTTGTAGCAAAATTTGCTAATAATTAAATCAGATATGAAAATAGAGCAACATAGAGTAGGTATTTTAGCCTACAGCATTCAGGTAGAGGATGCACAGGGCGATGTGCTGGAGCATGCCACAATAAGTGAACCCAGAACATTGGTTTTTGGTTTGGGCCGTCTCATGCAAGGTTTTGAAGACAAACTGATTGGACTGAAATCAGGTGATAAGTTTGAGTTTCTGCTGACACCTGATGAAACATTTGGTGTTTATAAAGAAGAGATGGTAATGGATATTCCTAAAACCGCTTTTATGGTAAATGGCGTATTGAAAGATGATGTATTGGTTGTGGGTAAAGTAATCCCAATGATGGATAACCATGGAAATCCTTTCAACGGCCACATAATGAAGATTAATGATGAAGCCGTTACAATGGATTTTAATCATCCTTTGGCTGGTAAATCGTTGTATACTGTTGGCGAAGTATTAAATGTGCGCGAGGCCACCTATGAAGAATTAAATCCTGCACCATCAGGCTGTGGCTGTGGTACACCAAATGACAGTTGCTGCGGAGGCAGTTCGAAAAAAGAAGGACACCATCATCATGGAGAAGAGGGTTGTGGTAGTTGTGAGTCAGAAGTTGAGGCAGAATCCTGCGGATCTGGGAGTTGCAACTGTTAATATGAATTAAGGCCGGTTTTTCCGGTCTTTTTTTTTGAGCCAATTTTTAATTCTACGATGCAAAAGTTATATTTGCATGGATTTCTTATTCATGGCTTACCGAAAATTATATTCCCGTTGATTATGTCTCCTCTTCGTTCAGAATTACGCAAAAGCAATTTCAGATTCAGCGATACCGCCTTTACCAATCTGATGAAGAAAAGAATTTATCATGTGCTGCTGATTTCTTCGGTGTATGATGCATTTTTACTTGAAGAAGATGGACGGATCGATGAGCAGATTTTCAATGAATATGTTTCGCTCAACCTGCGTTATCCTCCAAGCTTTTATCTGACAACCAATGAAATGGAAGCTTGTTCAATCATGACCGAGCAAAAAATCGACCTGGTAATTGCCATGTTGAGCGCCGAAGAAGCGGATACTTTTGTATTAGCCGAGAAGATTAAAAACAGATATCCATCTGTTCCTATCGTTGTTTTGTCTCCTTTTTCGCGTGAACTCTCACTTAAAATTGACCGCAAAGAACTCAAAGCCATTGATTATTTATTTAACTGGTTGGGAAATGCCGATATTTTGCTGGCAATCATCAAACTGATCGAGGATAAAATGAATGCTGAAAACGATATCAGGGAGATAGGTGTTCAATGCATTATTCTTGTTGAAGACTCCATACGGTTTTATAGCAGTTACCTGCCCAATATTTATAAAATAATCTTCAATCAATCGAAATCCTTCATGACCGAAGGGCTGAACGAGCACCAGAAAACACTACGGATGCGCGGAAGGCCAAAAATTTTGCTCGCTACAAATTATGAAGAGGCCATCGATCTTTACAAGAAATACAAGCAGAATATACTCGGTATTATCTCCGATATTTCCTATATGCGTGAAGGGAAAAGTGACCCAAAAGCAGGCATAAGATTGTGTCAGGTTGTTAAGAAAAATGACAAATTCATGCCCATGCTTCTGCAATCGTCCGACGCAGAGAATGAAGAGATTGCCAAGGAGATTAGGGTGGGATTCATCAATAAAAACTCAAAAACACTTTCGATTGAATTACGCAAGTTTATCAAGGAATATTTTGCTTTTGGAGATTTTGTTTTTAAAGATCCGAAAACAGGTCAGGAACTGGTGCGTGCGGCTGATCTGAAAGCTTTACAGGATAAAATATTCCAGGTTCCAAGCGAGTCGTTGCAATACCATATCGAAAGAAATCACTTGTCGAAATGGTTGAGAGCCAGGGCGTTATTTCCGTTGGCTGATTTGTTTAAATCATTTTCATCTGACGATTTTAATGATATAGACGAGGTGAAGCGTTTTGTTTTTGATGCCATAGCCAATTTTCGTCTTAACAAAGCAAAAGGTGTCATCGCTGAGTTTAACCGTGAAAGTTTTGATGAATACCTGTCATTTACCCGAATTGGACAGGGTTCAATAGGTGGAAAGGCGCGTGGCCTTGCCTTCTTAGACTCACTCATAAAGCGGAACAGACTAAATGACAGGTTCGAGGGACTTACAATTGGAATACCAAGAACTGTTGTCTTATGTACAGATGTTTTTGACGATTTCATGGAAGAAAACAACCTTTACTCCATTGCATTAAGTGAAGAATTTACAGATGATGAAATTCTGAAGCAGTTTCTCGACGCCCGCTTACCTTTCAGAATCCATGAGGATTTATATACTTTGATTTCTGTAGTCAGAAATCCGATTGCGGTACGATCCTCAAGTTTATTGGAAGATTCACATTATCAGCCATTTGCTGGCATATATAGTACATATATGGTACCAATGGTTGAAAATGATGAGCGCATGATGATAAAAATGTTGAGTCTAGCGATCAAGAGTGTATATGCCTCAGCTTACTACAAAGACAGCAAAGCATATATGATGGCCACAAAAAATATGATTGATGAAGAAAAAATGGCAATTGTCATACAGGAAGTCTGTGGAAAATCTTATCAAACAAGATATTATCCGGCTTGTTCAGGTGTTGCCAGGTCTATTAATTTTTATCCGATACCACCCGAAAAGCCCGAAGATGGCATAGCAAATATTGCGCTTGGGTTGGGGAAATATATTGTTGATGGCGGTCAGTCATTGCGGTTTTCGCCCAAATATCCCCAAAAGGTGTTGCAAACCAGTCAACCCGAACTTGCGTTGCGTGAAACGCAAAAATATTTTTATGCCCTTGATCTCAATCCTGATACTTTTCAGCCCCATGTTGATGACGCAACAAACCTCTTAAAACTGAAAATTGCCGATGCGGAAAAAGATGGCGCGCTGCAATTGGTTTGTTCAACCTATGATTATGAAAGCAATGTGTTGCGTGATGGGTTTCAGGAAGGTGGAAAGAAATTAGTTACTTATTCCAATATTTTAAAATACAACACTTTCCCCCTGGCAGAAATCTTAAGGGAAGTGCTCGAAGTTGGGCAAAGAGAGATGGGTAAACCGATTGAAATTGAATTTGCAGTTGAGTTGAATAAACCTCCCGGCGTTCAGAAAATGTTTTATGTATTACAGATTCGACCGATTGTCAATATTCACGACGCAATAGAAGTTGATTTTAATACTATTAAAAAGGAAAATACGCTTATCATGGCCGATCACGCCCTTGGAAATGGTGTAATTGACAATATTTATGATGTAGTTTACGTGAAACCAGATTCTTTTGATCCCTCTAAAACAAAGGAAATTGCAGAACTGATCGGCAGTTTGAACAACAACTTTTTAAAAGAGGATAAAAACTATATCCTTATTGGCCCCGGAAGATGGGGATCAAGCGATCCGTGGCTTGGTATTCCTGTAAAATGGCCTCAAATTTCCGCAGCCAGGGTGATCATTGAGTCGGGTCTTGATAATTATCGCATCGATCCAAGTCAGGGCACTCATTTCTTCCAGAACCTGACCTCTTTCGGTGTGGGTTATTTCACGCTTAATCCATTTATCCACGATGGTTATTACGATGTCGGGTATCTGAAAGATAAGCAGGTCATTTATGAAGATAGTTTCATTCGACACATTCGGTTTGAAGGCCCGTTACAGATTATTATTGATGGACGAAAAAACAAAGCTGTTATCTTTAAAGAAGGAAAAGCTGAAATTGTGATAAAAAAGTGAAATATCAGTAATTGATTCTCAAATCGTAGTTTATCCGAAATGCCAATATCTTTTCTATAAGAAAAGTTTAAAAAGGCTGCTGCATGTGTTATCTTTGTTAAAGTGAAAATTATCGAAATTTTGATAATTCGGAAGGTAATCAGCATCATGGAGTTACTCAACTAATTGCGTATAAAAAAATGGCAATCGATCTGAATCAGTATTTTGATGGGCAGTTTCAGGAGAAAATGCTGCAAAATCGACAACAAAAAAATCCGTTTATAACAATCTCCCGTCAAACCGGATGCAACAGTTATGAGATATCCAAAGAATTGGTAAATCTGATCAATCAGCATAGTAAAACCAAATGGAAACTCATCAATAAAGAAATCATCGAATTGTCCGTCAAGGAATTGAATATTGATCATCACAAGATAAAGACTTTATTTGAAGCTGAAAAACGTGGTCATCTTGATGAGATTATACGTGCCTTTGGTAGTAAATATTACAAAAGTGATAATTCAATCCGCAAATCCATCAAGGCCCTGATAAAGAATATCGCTACCGGAGGATATGTAGTCTTGGTGGGTAGAGCTGGTGCGGCAGTAACCAACGATCTGCCCAACGGAATTCATATCCGGCTTGAAGCTCCTCTTCAATGGCGTACGAATAATTTGGCAAAAAAGAAGAATTTATCAATTGCCGAAAGTCTTGCTTTGATTGCAGAAACCGATAAAAACCGCGAACAATTATTTATTGATTTTGGAAAAAAACGACTTGCTGAAATCGATTTTGACGCCCATTTAAATAATAGCACCTTAACTGACGGTGAAATAGCATCTGTTATTTTCCATCTCCTGGAAATAAGAGGGTTTATTTAGCAAACGTTTCGTTTTATATTCGCGGACATTCACCAAAATTTGTCAAATACCAGGGTGTAAGTTTATAAGCCAAAATTGCCTAATTTTGTCGCAATAGAATTAGATTTCAACTATGGATGATTTGTTAAATAAGGCCGGAGATGTTCGAATAAAAGTTGGTATTTCACATGGTGATATCAATGGAATTGGATACGAAGTTGTGTTGAAAACATTGGCTGATAGTCGCATTTTGGAATTGTTTACCCCCATTATATATGGTCACGCAAAAGTGGCTGCTTTTCATAAGAAATTTGTGCATGTTCATGATTTGGTATTCAACACCATAAAAGATGCAGGCCAGGCAAATACAAAGCGGATAAATATCATCAACTGTACTGAAAACGATTTGAAGATCGACATTGGACAATCGACAAAAGAGGCGGGTGAAGCGGCGTTTCAGGCGCTCGAAATGGCTGTTACTGATTTAAAATCCGGCAAAATTGATGTTCTTGTTACTGCGCCTATTAATAAACAGAATATACAATCCGGAAAATTCGATTTCCCCGGACATACGGAATATCTTTCATCACGTTTTGGTAATGCCCAGCCACTGATGCTGATGGTGTGGAATAACCTGCGTATTGGTACGATCACAGGCCATATTCCCTTAAAAGATGTGCCTCAGGCAATTACGAAAGAATTGATTGCAGATAAGATTAAAATATTAAATCATAGTTTGATTAAAGATTTTGGTATTGTTAAACCAAAAATCGCTGTGCTTGGGGTGAATCCGCATGCCGGTGATGGTGGATTACTTGGAAACGAAGAAAATGATATCGTTATTCCTGCCATCGAAAAGGCAAGGAGTGACGGCTTTTTTGTTTTTGGCCCGTTTCCGGCTGATGGTTTTTTTGGTTCAGGTGCATGGTCAAAATACGATGGGGTTTTATCAATGTATCACGATCAGGGGTTGACAGCTTTTAAAAGTATTGCTTTTGAAGGGGGAGTGAACTTCACCGCCGGATTGCCGGCCGTACGCACTTCACCTGCTCATGGCACCGCCTATGAAATTAGCGGAAAAGGTGAAGCCTCCGAAGAATCGTTTCGTCAGGCAGTTTATCTTGCGATCGATATCCTCCGTAATCGATTGATGCATGAATCATTAATAGTCAATCCCTTGAAAACAAACACACCTCCGTCCAACTAATCAACATGCTTCACCAATCCTATACATTGCGTGAGATTGCATCCATTGTTCATGGTGAAATGGTTCCTGATACAGATTCCCTGAATCAAATCAATGATTTGCTGATTGATAGCCGTCAGTTAAACAATCCATCACAATCGCTGTTTTTTGCAATTGTTACACCACGTAATGATGGTCACCGGTTCATTCCTGAATTGTATGAGAAAGGTGTAAGATCATTTGTTGTGCAGTATTTACCTGCTCACTTTGAATCATTATCCGAAGCAATATTTATACGTGTAGCTGATTCACTCGCAGCACTTCAATTAATTGCTGCAGCGCATAGGGTGAAATTTTCATTTCCTGTCATTGGCATCACCGGAAGTAACGGCAAAACCATCGTGAAAGAATGGCTATTCCAGTTGTTGAATCAGGATATTAATATTGTTCGCAGTCCAAAAAGTTATAATTCGCAAATCGGAGTTCCCCTTTCTGTCTGGAAAATGGAAAGCCGGCATGAGCTTGGAATATTTGAAGCTGGCATCTCGATGCCCGGTGAAATGCAGAAGCTGAGACCAATCATTCTGCCCGACATTGGGTTAATTACAAATATCGGTCAGGCACACAACGAGAACTTCGGAAGCTTACTTGAAAAAGCCTGCGAGAAATTAACATTGTTTTCCGGAGTAAAAAAACTGTTTTATTGTGACGATTATCCTGAAATAGTTACAGCTTTTAACAAAAGTTCCTGGAGAAATAGCGTTGAAACTTTCACGTGGGGGTATGGAAAATACAATACTTTGCAGATTACCAGCATAGGCCATTCAGCTAATCTTTCAATAATTACAGCGAATTATCTTAGTCGTACCATTTCTATTTCTATTCATTTTACTGATAAGGCTTCCATCGAAAATGCCATCCATTGTTGGGCAATCATGCTCGATATGAAATATTCCAATGAGGTAATTTCGCACCGCATGTTACAATTATTGCCAATCGCAATGCGTTTGGAGTTGAAAGAAGGCATCAACAACTGCACCATCATCAACGATGGGTACAACTCGGATATTAGTTCACTGGCTATCGCACTCGACTTTTTGAACCAGCAGAACCAACATGCTAATAAAACCCTGATTTTATCCGATATTTTGCAAAGCGGCCAAAACGAAAGCGAACTTTACCTCACGATCGCGCATATGTTGCAGTCCAAAGGGATCAATATAATCATTGGTATCGGACCAGCAATCAGCCGGCAATCAAATGTTTTCGAAATAGAAAAGTCTTTTTATCCATCAACGGAAAGTTTTCTGTTTCAATGCAACAATATTGAGTTTTCAGATGAAACCATACTTATAAAAGGTGCACGACCATTTGAATTTGAACGGATTGTGAAGCGGCTGCAACAGAAGGCACATGAAACTGTCCTTGAGATTGAATTGAATCATTTGATAAGCAATCTTAATTATTATCGTTCGAAAATGCCGGTTGGAGTAAAAATCATGGCCATGGTGAAAGCTTTCGGGTATGGAAGTGGTGGATTTGAAATCGCCAAGACACTTCAGTTTCATCACGTTGATTATCTGGCAGTAGCGTACGCCGATGAAGGGATTGAACTTCGAAAAGCGGGAATAAGCCTTCCTATTATGGTAATGAGCCCTGAGGAAAATAGTCTCGAAGCAATGCTAACGAACCAGCTTGAACCGGAAGTGTTTAGTTTCAGGGTGTTGGATTTTCTGCTCCAAATTATTCATAGCGGAAGTCATGCCTTACAATCGAAAATAAATATACATATCAAACTTGATACTGGTATGCATCGGCTTGGTTTCATGGAACATGAAATTCCTGTATTGATTGAAAGATTGAAAGCAAATCCTCGCATTTGTGTGAAATCGGTTTTTTCACATCTTGCAGCAAGTGACAGTAATGAACATGATGATTTCACACATGAACAAATAAGTAAGTTTTTGAAGATGTGTGAACAGCTGAAACAACAACTTCCGGAACCATTTATGCGACATATCCTGAATTCGGCTGGAATTAGCCGTTTTGCCGATGCCGGATTCGAAATGGTGCGTTTGGGAATTGGACTATATGGTGTTCCGAATACTGATGAAGAAAAGGATACCCTACAAACCGTATTGTCATTGAAATCAACTATTACACAAATCAAATTGTTGCCCGGGAACGAGAGTGTGGGTTACGACAGAAGTAGTTATACCAAACGACCTTCCAGCATAGGTATCGTGCCTATCGGATATGCTGATGGGTTGTCGCGTTTACTAAGCAATGGCAAAGGCAAACTTTGGGTAAATGATCAGGAAGCACCTATCATCGGAAAAGTGTGTATGGATATGTGTATGATCGATTTAACCGACATCGAAGCTGAGGAAGGCGATTCAGTTGTTGTGTTTGATGCACGTCATCCAATCGGAATAATTGCCACCGATTCAGAAACAGTTCCATATGAAATACTTACCCGGATTTCACGAAGGGTGAAAAGGGTTTATTTTCAGGAATAATGTATTTCAGGCCTGCTGCCATCTTTCAGTTAAGTTTCTTTATCAGCAGATCGTCGAAAAATACTGAATCAGTAGATTTGTTCCATAAATAGACACGGTATTTTCGATGACACGAATCAGGGATTTTAACTTCGAATGATATCAATCCCCAGTTGGATGTGTCGTGTTGATCTGTTTCTTCTTTCTGAAAATAGAATTCTTTGATATCTTGGGCCGCAAATACGAGTGACGCTTTGGCATTGTAAGGATATTTCCAGACAGCAAACAGGTATTTTTCACCTGGTTTCACAAAAAATTCGATTCCGCCACCATATTTTTTTTCACCATTTAGAAGTATGGAGTTTGATCCGCTATGTTTTTTAAGTTGACTTTGTAAACTAGCGTTTTTGAATTCGTAATGCCCATCTTCCGACAAAAAATTTGTTCTAAAACGTGAGAAAGTTTCGAAACTTGTTTTTGCATCATGACCGATCGATTCTCTTATCTTTGGCAAGGTTGCATATTCGCCTTTTATAAGTCTTTTATAGTCAAGAGGTTCCAGTAAGTTGAAATATTCATAATCAGCCCTCAACCTACCAAAAGAGTGCCAATATGATTCTTTCGACATTTCGCAATAATGGATCGCTCCATATTTATATTGAAGGGTTTGAAAAAGATTGAAAAATACCATAATCGATAATAGCGTGAATGTACCAATTTTTACAGCTCTTTTTGATTTCCATATTGTTTCGATAAAAGCTGCCAAAGAAATTGAAAACAGCGCGTAAGAATCAATCATGGCACGGGCACCGAAGCTTCCGCCATACGACCAATCCCACCACGAAAAAATGATATAAATATTAAATACGGTGAATATCAGTATGGGAAGATAAAATGCTTTCAGTCTTTTGCGTAATAAAAATATTCCTGCCAATCCGAAAATCATCATGGGGGTGTAGAGTAACCACCCTTTGCGATAACTAAATAATCCCCGGATTATTTCCGGTTTAGTGAAAAAGAAACCTTCTTCATTGTATGACCAAAAAAACCAATGTCCAGTATTTAGTTTCCAGAAAAGCAGTTGTGGTAAAAAAACAAGAATGGCAAAAAATGTGATTACAATCAACATCCAAAAGTGTTGGAGGAAATGGTTGAATTTAATACGTATATCACCGATATTGTATATGTTATAGAGTAAAAAGAAAAGCATTATCAGACCGTTTGTAGGTCTGATCAAGGTGATTAATCCGTAAATAAGTCCGATAAGTATCGAATTTTTCCAGCTTGGTTTTTCGTGCCAAAGGATGGTATAATACAAGAAAATGACGATCAGACTGAAATTGTAGGCATGCGACATGGTGCCTTCAAGTGACGTGTAATAGAATAGATTTGTCCCTAACGTTATGAAAATAAGCGTGATGGCAACAATAATATCATTAAAAAACCATAGCAGGATTCTACGAAGTACCAGCAAACCCGCTATCACATAAAAAACGGAACTAAACAAGATAAAAAACATAAACGGGCTCGAATATCCATCCAGGGGTGCATTCGAAATCCAGGCACTCAAATATCCCAACAGAAAAAATGGAAGGTACAAGATGGATAATCCCATTGTCATTTTCTGATAATGACCCCCATCCTTGGTTTTGGAATTAAAAACCTTGCCAGCAAAAAACTCCAGGTTTTTATCAAGATAAGAAAAACTAAGGTCGTGATAGATAAACAAAGCCGGCAAATAACTGTAATAGCTTATCACATCATGGATAACCACACCATACTTTTTATTCCAGAGACCGTTGTTGAGGTTCGTCATAATGGCTATTGTCCCAAATAAAACAATTGCCATCAGGGACAATCGGCTGTTTTTTTTTACCCAGTTCAAAAAATGATGAATATGTTTGTTCTTTCCCAATTGCATACACGTATTTATTGTCTGGCGAAAGTATAATAATTTCAGTTTCGTTTCTTCTTAAGAAGACTGGCCAGAGTCAAACTGTCTGATTTTATCTGTTGTAATGAAATGGGCATCAACAACCAGAACACCAATCCGATGAACCCTCCCCAAAGGAAAAAGGCTGTAAACTGTAACAAGGAAAATGATAACGCAATCTCACTCGATATAGAATAATAGGAGAGGAGGAAAACCAAACTCATTTCGCGGGTCCCAAAACCGGCAAACGAAAACGGAAGAATGGTTGCGAGTCCCACTACACTCAGGATCAACGCAATATCAACCAACGGCATTTGAATGTCAAGTGATAGAAAAATCAGGGAAATGGCGCCGTAGAATGCCAGATAAGCGATTAATGTAATTGCCCAGAGTACAAAGGAGTGGCGGTTCACAGCCTGTGAAACACAACTGATAATGAATTGTATAATTTGATTATTGGCAAATCGTTTTATGCGTATAATTTTTTTTAGCATCCAATCTATGAAAAGTAATCCGGTGAAAAATGTGATGGATGCAATCGCGATAGCGAGGTAAGGATTTGTTATTCCGATGGAAGTGTAGAATAGTAAGGCAGCAAATCCAAGTAAAATCAACATGCCCAAATCAAATATCCGATCAATCACCACGGTACGGAAAGCAGGTATAAATTCAATTTCGTTTTCCTGACGCATATAGTATAGGCGGGCGATTTCACCGATGCGGCCAGGCGTAATGAGTCCAATAGTGAAAGAAGCCATATAGGCGCCGAATGATTTGCCAACCGGATACCTGAATCCCTGGTGTTTAATAATTAAATGCCAACGGTAACTCTTGATACCCAGTACGACAATTACTCCGGTTAAAGAAAAAAAATATAGTGGAAGATTGAGTTGTGAGATGATATTGAAAAATGAATCTTTGTCAAATTCGATAAAACTGAAAAGTAATAATAAAATAATTATTGATCCTAATATTTTGAAAATCAGATTTAAAGCGGATTTACTCATGCGATTACAATTCGTTGCGTTTTATTTTATGGGTCGATTTTTTCCAAAGTGTACGCGTGCGTTCGAATACATTTCCAACAAATCGGGGCGAAAACTGCTCAATTGTCCATCGGGCCATTCGTGTACTGAGAAGAATGAACATAGTACTGATAATCAGTTCCATGATATATCTTGAAAAAGGAAATCCTTTGATTTCGTATCCATATTCAGGGATGCTTTTTCCAAGCCATTTGCGAAATCTGATACGGATGAAACTACCTCGTTTTTTGAAATCGTAACCATGCGAATGCATGTCGATGGCTTCATTTTCTTCGATCTGTTTGAAATCGATAGCACCTTCTGAGATCATTTGTGAAAGAATTGCCTCTCCTTTTGTTGATCGGCTGATGATCATCGAGAAACCTTTGCCGCGTTCTTCATATACCGGTGCCCAGGCATCTCCGCCCGAGATATCAGTAAATTCATTCGTAAAATCGGTACAATACAGACTGTTACGTAAAATATGAAACGGTATCAGATAGTTGGCATGGAATTTTTTCAATTCAATAATGCGACCGCTTTTCAGTTCGATGCGCATATTACCCGGCCATTCTCCATAACGAAAATATAATTTGGTAATATTTTCGTAAGTATCTGCTTTATACGTTTTTAAAAAACTTTTGATAGAGGAAAAATGCAAGGTATTCCCATAAAAGGGTCCAAAAATATATTTTATTGATCGCACCGAAGGATGTCCGATCTGCTGCAGTTTTCGGATTGACTGAATTTGTCCGGGTAGCCCAACATAGGCCAGATTCCCTTTAAATGCTGCAATTTCAGGCAAAATATCATTTGTAGAACTGATAATATATTTACTTTGAGCCGCTTCAATTATCTGTTCCCGGGTGGTTGCAATAAAGGCCTGCGTCAGCCAGGGTTCATTGGGGTTCATTCCTAACACAACCGCTCCATTAATCATTTTCTTGTCGAGTAGCCAAACAAGCACTGCCGTAATAATGCCTCCGGAGGCGCCTTTACTGCGAATTTCCTGATCTTTTGCAAATCCTATCCCAATGCGCTGGTAGGCACCGATGAAAGTGTGAAAATTTGGAGCCGTAGGAAATAACTGTTTTTGAAATTCTAAAAAGTTGAAATATTTGCCACTGCAGGCTTGCCATAAGATTTCAGCAAGTTGGTCATCAATGGGTTCAATTATTTTTGGTGTATAGTTACCGGTTTTGTTCGTGAAACGAATTTTACCACCTGATAAACCCACACAGCTACCACACCGGTTGCATAAATGTGAGTTCATCACATGTTGCAGCGATTCAATACTTTTCACAGACATAGAATTGTCGGATTCCACATTCGGCCAATAAACTTCCCTGAAATGCATTGATCAATCGCTCACCAAATTGCTGAATTGGCTGAGGTCCCACTGGAATTAGTACCGTGCCTTTATGCAATAAAAGTTTCCACTTTGTTTTGCCTAACATCACTTTCACTTCTTCGGATGATGGAAAACGATGCGGGCCTTCACCATGTCCGCCGAATATTGAGGTGAAAATGCGATATGGAATTTCACTGGTGGCTGGCGGGCAACTGAGAACCATGATCGCATTGTTGGTGCTGACACGATGTAATTCGCTTAAAAACGCAATCGGATCTGCAGCATGTTCAAGTGTTTCCAGACTCAGAATTCTGTCAAAACTTGCGCTTTCAAATGGGAGAGATGAGTAAGTTTCAATCTTTATTTGATCAGCAGCAGGATTTACTTTACGCGCTTCGTTGATAAGTCCTTGTGAAATTTCCGCATTGACAACCTGTAGTCCTGGATTTGCTCTTTTAAGAAAAGTATCCGCTTCAGCATCACGGCTTGTAATATTTAACAACCGTTTTGCGGATTCAGGCTTCAGGTGTTTCAGACTTTCTGTAAAACGCTGATCATGGGCATTTTTTACTTTATTATTTTCTGAGATGTACATGAACGCAACGCGGTCCCAATGCGCTTCAACATCACGGTCGGTCCA
Organism: uncultured Bacteroidota bacterium; assembly: GCA_903891085.1. Classification (GTDB taxonomy): domain Bacteria; phylum Bacteroidota; class Bacteroidia; order Bacteroidales; family F082; genus CAJBPB01. The sequence goes on from CAITDJ010000097.1 coordinate 33,867, forward strand.
GTTGTTTTTGTGGTTTGAAAAATCAAACTTACTCATATTTAACGTTTTGCACGGTTAAGTAAGGCGATCTGATCGGCAAGTAAGCCAATGAAAAAGATAAACATACCCATAATTACTACCAACACAGCGCTGTTTGGGAATCGTCCTGCCAGAAAATAACCGGCGATGCCCCAGCCAATACCAATGAAAAACATCCAGACACTTGCCGGAAAAAATATCTTTAATGGATTGAATAACATGATGATACGAATAAGTAACAGCATCGTTTTGGAACCGTCTTTCACGAATTTCACATTACTGTTTCTTCCGATGCGTTCTTCCACAACAATTGGAAAAGTGCCAATGGTGTACCCTTCTTTTAAAAATGCCAGCGTGGAAGTTGTCGAAAATGAAAACCCATTCGGCATGATATGAAGCATTTCGCTGATCAGTTTGCGGTCGAAACCCCTGAAACCTGAGTTGTAATCGGGTAATTTTTGTTCGACCAGGTGTTCTCCGACCATGCGAATCATTTTTTTTCCGCTCTGACGACGTTTTACCTGAAATGAGTCGGAAGTTCGTTCCCCAATTACCATATCGTAATTATCAAGCATGCTGATAAGTGTTTCGATATACTTTGGGTCGTGCTGACCATCGCTGTCGAGTATAACTATTTTATCGCCTTTTGCTTTTCTGATGCCTGTTTTCAAGGCGGCTCCATAGCCTTTATTTACAAAATGCCGATAGCATTTTACGGGGTATTCACTGATGATTTCAAATGTTTTATCAGTTGATCCGTCGTCAATGTAAATCACTTCAAAGTTTTCGTGGAATTTCATTTCGACAATCCGTTCGAGTCCGTGACGGATGGCTGATTCCTCATTAAATGCAGGAATAACAATACTTACAGCAGGTGATTGCAATTTGTTTTGATTTTATTTGATAGCAAAAGTAAGGAATCTTATGCTTTGATGCGTATGGGCTGGTTATGAACTTAAATAATCAGATAAAAATAAGTGGCTATTTAATCTTCTTAAATAGTATCTTTTTTGCGAAAACTTTCTTGAACCATCCAGGTAAAATAAAAGCGCCGATAAATAAATAGGGATAATAGGAAATGAGTCGCCAAAGTAATGCGAGTGGCACAGCATACGCGATGTTTGGTGTTAAATCACCCAGGAAATCGGAAAAAATAAACTCGGCCACACCACTACCACCAGGTGTTGGACTAACGAGTAAAATAATCCACATCGTAAGTTGCCTTCCAATGATAAGTGCATGTTCGTATAACCCCAGGGTACTGAAAAAGAATGCCATGAAGATAAAATTTACCACGCTAAAACGGCCAAACCAGGAGACCATCGTGGCAAAAAATGATTTGAACCAATAGGAGATTGGTTTTCCTTTTATTTCATTTGATGTGATTATCAATTGGTTGGCTAATTTTCGTGCACGCATGCGACGTTTCCGTAATATCGGAAGCATGAAAATCCTTGAAAGTAACCATTTAAAAGAATAAGGATTGATAAACAAAGCATAGGCAAGCAACAAGGTATATACCAGGACTGCAATATAACCAAGAATTAGCCCGGATTGAATTTGTGTTGCATAACCAAAGCTGTCGATTGGGAAAATACGCTCGCGAAAAATAATGAACATAACAGGCACAAGCAGTATGTAGAACACCTCGTCCAGAAAAATGGAAGTAAGCACGACAGCCGTGCTTTTACCCGAATTTATACCTTCTTTATAGAGAAAATAGATGGCCGGGCCGGCACCCCCAACAACCGATGGCGAAACTGCTGAACTGAATTCCCATAACATGATTACATGAAACGCTTGTTTCCAGGTAAGTTCATTTCCGGTCAAAATACGGATTCGGATGATATATGCTAAGTCGCGCACAACCATCATGAGTATTGAAACAAGAAGCCAAACGCCAGTTATCCATGTCCATTGAATGAAACCAAACGCGTCTTTGTCGAAATTCCGGTAAAGCATCCAGGACGCTACGCCCAACCCGATCAAAATCGGATAGACTACCTTTCCGGGACTTACACTTTTACTGAAATCTTCCATATCATGTTTCTGAATTGTAACAAAAGTAATATTAAGCTGACAAAAAAATCGCTGTCAAAAATTCAAATTTTCAAAAACTATATAATTAAATGAAAATGAAGTGATTACGATATGTTAAATAATCGTAACTGACATAATGACATATATATTTATAAACAAGATGACATAATAGCATGAATAATTCAATTTTTCCAGTGAATATTGATCTGGAATAAAATTTGCGAATCCGGAAGTGTAAATCAATAATTAACAAACAAATTAATAGGAGGATAAAACCATGAACTTAATCAGATTTAATCAGCACCCGGTCTTTAACGGAATGTTTTCAGACTTATTCGACGACTTTGACAAGAACTTCATGTTCAGAAACAACGAAGTGAAAGGCCTTGTTCCTTCGGTGAATATTCGTGAGAACGATGACAACTTTCTGCTTGAACTCGCAGCTCCAGGAATGCAAAAGGAAGATTTTACTATTCGACTTAACAACAATGTTTTGACTGTTTCAGCTGAAAGTAAAGTTGAAGACGAAGAAAAAACCGAAAAGTTTACCCGCAGGGAGTTTTCTTACGGAACATTTAGCCGCTCGTTCAGTCTGCCAAAGTCGATTGATCTCGAAAAAATAAAGGCGGACTACAACAATGGAATTCTGGCGCTTACCTTACCAAAACGTGAAGAATCAAAAGCAGTGATTGACAGGGAAATTGCAATTTCATAAGCAATCCAACGACTCAAAAAAAGCCATCCTGATCTCGGGATGGCTTTTTTTATTTCTCACTTGGAATAGTAAACTACTACTCTTTCAGCCTGTTACCATTTTTGTATGTGCGATACATTTCCCGCGTCTTCATTTTTAGCATTTCGCGTTCAATTACAATGCGTGCGATGGCTTTTGCGCGTTCCTCATCGTTTGGCAACAACAACGCAGCATTAAACAGGTTTTCCTTCACATCGTGTCTGTACATCAAGGCGCAAAGTTTTTCAAAATTATGTTGCAGCAAATCGTAGATAAACAGGGTTAATCGTTTATGCAGTATATCTTCATCAATATGCTCAAGATGAATGATTTCGGAAGGATCGATGGGTAATATTTCGTTCTCCATGAAAAAAATCAGATCACAATTGGTTTATTTTCTGCCTTTAAACTGACGCATCGATGCATATACACCCAATCCTTTTCCGATGAATAAATCGAACCAGGAAGATGGTAAAATCCCTTTAAGCAGAGGAACCAAATAAACCAGTGCCGGCATCCTGACAAATACTTTGTTGTTTTCGATACCGTTGATGATTTTTTGGACCGCTTTTTCGGGTTTAAGGTTGGGCAGTAAAAAATTCACTTTGGCACCATCAAACATACCTGTATTGATGTAACTTGGTGTAACAGTGGTTACTTTGATTCCTGTTTTGAGCATTTTCATTTCCAGCCGAAGTGATTCACTCCAGCCCAATACAGCCCATTTACTCGCTGCATACACAGCCATTTTTGGATTTGCCAGCATCCCGGCAGCGGATGAAATGGTTACGATATGTCCCGATTTTCGTTGAATCATCGCTGGTAAAAAAGCCCGCGCCGGTAACATGCAACCCAACGTATTCACACCGATTGTTTTTTCTATTTCACCTGTAAGGTGTTCGTGAAAATATTTTCCTGAAACAATGCCAGCATTTAAAATCAAAATATCCGGCGTAAGACGTGATGCATCTAGTTTTTGAACGGCATTTACTATTGAATCATTGTTCGATACATCTACATTGTTAAATAACAGTCGTTTATCAGAAAACTCGTTCTGAAACTGACGCATATTCTGTTCGTTAATATCCCAAATAATTACAGTTGACGCACCTTTGATGAGTGCTTTTTCGGCCATGATTCTCCCGATTCCGGATGCACCGCCGGTAATCAGTACAGTTTTATTCTTTAATTGAGTCATGATTGAATTTAGGTTTACTTTTGTGAAAAATTTTCAAAAACGATATAAAATTAATCAAAAAATGATGGTTTTATGAGAAATATTTCTATCCTGTTGACATTCATTTTGTTAAATCAAATTTTGGTGGCACAGCATTTAAATGTTGTCGTGAATGATACGGTAAAAAACAGACCTGTATTGGTCGATTTCATTGACCGGCAAGGACTTCAAACCGGAGAATTTGCCGAGTGGTATGCTAAAGAATATCCGGCGTATATACCTGATGTTGGTATTATCGGGCAATTGAAAACAGCCTTGTCAGATATTCAAATCATTGTGGTGCTTGCCACCTGGTGTGGCGACAGCAAGGAACAGGTGCCGCGATTTCTGAAAGTGCTTGATCAGGCTGATTTTGAGCCTGAACGATGCACCATGATTGGTGTGGATTCTCAAAAACAGGCACGTGACCTTGATGTTTCGGTCTATGATATCGAACGTGTTCCAACGTTTATCTTCTACAGGAACGAAATTGAAATTGGCAGAATTGTTGAAACACCCCTACATTCATTGGAAAGCGATATACTCAACATCTGCAATTCGGCGAAGTAAAATAACTTAAGTGGAAGTATTGATTTGCATTGTTATATATTAAAATTCAACCCATCATGATGGTTGTTATTCCAACAATAAAACAGTTTAAAGAACATATTGGCATAGCAAAGCAAGCGGGTATATCAATTGGTTTTGTGCCGACAATGGGAGCTTTGCACGAGGGTCATCTTGCACTGATGCGAAGGGCAAAGGATGAAAATGACTTACTTGCAGTGAGTATTTTCGTCAATCCGATTCAATTCAATAACCAGGAGGATTTGAAGAAATATCCCCGCACCCTTGAGCAGGATTCAATAATGCTTGAGTCGGTTGGTTGTGACCTTTTATTTGTGCCTGATACACTGGAAATGTATCCTGAACCGGTGACTGATCAATACGAATTTGGCAAATTGTCGGAAGTGATGGAAGGTGCATCGCGCCCCGGGCATTTTAATGGAGTTGCTATTGTGGTGCGTAAACTGTTTGAAATCGTTGAGCCTGACAAAGCCTATTTTGGAGAAAAGGATTTTCAGCAATTGGCTATTATACAGCAACTTGTGAAAATGATTCCATTGCCTGTTGAGATTGTACCTTGTCCGATTATTCGTGAAATGGATGGGTTGGCTATGAGTTCACGAAATTTACGTCTCTCTGAAAATGAACGCTTTATCGCTCCATTAATTTATCAAACCTTGATAAAGGCAGTAAAATTAAACACGCTGTTGAGTCCTGAGGAATTAAAGAAATGGATTACAGATAAGTTCAAATCTCATCCTGAATTTAAAATTGATTATATAGAAATTGCGGAAGATCAACTGCTTCAACCTGTTGCACATTGGAATGATGCCAACAGTGTTTATATTTTTGTAGCCATTTTTCTGGGAAATGTGCGATTAATCGATAATATGAGAATATTTTGATATTTTTGCGGCCAATCTTTTAAATGAAAACAGGATTTATTGCCCATGAATATCGAGGTTTTAAAATCGAAAATCCACCGAGCCACCATTACAAAGGCTGAACTGAACTATATTGGCAGCATTTCAATTGACGAAGATTTGATGAATGCTGCCAACCTGATCGAAAATGAAAAGGTGTATGTTTTGAATATTAATAATGGTGAACGTTTGGCAACATACGTAATCAAGGGAAAGCGTGGTAGTGGACTTATCTCTTTGAATGGTGCGGCTGCCCGAAAAGCGGCTGTTGGTGATTTGGTTATCATCGTTTCGTATGCAAGTCTTGATTTTGAAGAAGCCAAAACATTCAAACCCACCATCATTTTTCCGGATTCTAACAATAAAATCAGCAGTAAACCTTGAAAAAGCTGATAATCAATATTTTAAAATACCTTTTCTTTCTTGCATTTGGTATTTTTTTGTTATGGTTGAGTTTTCGAAAACTCGATTTAAAAGAAGTTTGGACCGATATTCTGTCAGCAGATTATTTCTGGATATCGCTTGCCATTCTTTGTGCAGTTATTGCTCACCTTTTCAGGGCGTTGCGCTGGAATGTGCTCATCAACAGTATGGGATATAAGACCCGGGTTTCCACCACTTTCTACGCGGTTTTCATTGGGTATATGGCCAATACAGCAGTACCCCGAATGGGAGAGTTTATGCGTTGTGGTGTGCTTTCGCGAAAGGAAAAGATTCCTTTTAATGCGCTTTTCGGATCGGTAATTTCCGAGAGGATATTTGATATGTTGGTGCTGCTTATCCTATTATTTTCGGTTTTGTTTTTTCAATGGAGTTTCGTGGGAGATTTTGTTGGCCGCATGACCACACCTTTTTTCGAAGCCTTATCGAATAACTCATTGGCATTAATTATGCTGTCAATTCTTGGAACGCTGATATTGGCTGGAATTGTTTATATCCGCTATCGCTACCACCATAAAATAAAGGAATTGCCCGGATATCATAAGGTGGAGAAAATGCTCTTTGAGCTTTATGATGGAATACTTGCTATCAAACGCATGGAGCACAAATGGCGTTTCATCATCTATACCATATTAATTTGGTTTTTTTACGCTTTGATGGTCTATTTGCCCTTTTTCATGCTGCCCGAAACGAGCCATCTGAGTTTTATGGCGAGTGTAACTTTCCTTGCAATTGGGAGTCTTGGAATTGTGGCGCCCGTTCCTGGTGGTATAGGCGCTTATCATTTTATCGGTAAAGCGGTGTTGGTTGAATTATACCGAATAGATCCTTCCGCAGCCATTTCATTCGTCACCATCACCCACGCCGGACAAACGCTTTTGCATATCTTTGTAGGTGGTTTGACATATTTTGTTATGTTTTTTGTGGATCATAAAAAACCCTTGAATGAAAAAAGCTGAAGCCGTCCGGAATAAAATATTCACATTGGAAAGCCTTGAAATCAGACTTCTTCAATGGAGGAAACAGAATATAAAAATTGTTTTTACCAATGGATGTTTCGATATTCTTCACCTCGGACATGTCGATTACCTGAGCAAAGCGGCTGATTTGGGAGATGTGCTGGTGTTGGGATTGAATACAGATGCTTCTGTGAGCCGGATCAAGGGACCAGACAGACCTGTCAACGATGAGGTTTCGAGGAGTTTTATTATGGCTTCGCTGGAGTTTGTTGATGCCGTCGTACTGTTTGATGAACCCACGCCTTATCATCTCATACATATTGTTCAACCTGATGTTTTAGTCAAAGGAAAAGACTACAATGCTGAAGATGTTGTTGGCTATGACATTGTTACAGCAAAAGGTGGTATTGTTGAAACCATTGATCTTGTCGAGGGTTACTCAACAACTTCGATCATTCAGAAAATCTTGCGGACCGAAAAATAGTCAAGCCTATTTTTTGTTTTTCTTTAAATCGAATTATTTGATTTTAGAACAACGAACACTCATAAGCAATTCATGAAGTGTTTGTAATCAAATGATTTTTACAAAACTTCCACAACAAGCCCTTTCAGATAAGTGCCTTCCGGGTGAAAAATATTTGTTGGATGATCGGCTGGCTGAGATAAACGATAAAGAATCCTAACGTTTCGTTTGGCTTCGATGGCAGCAGCCATTACAATGCTTTGAAATGCTTGCTGATCAACCGCCTGAGAGCAACTGAAGGTGAACAAAAAACCTCCGGGTGCAATTTTTCGCAATGCTTCGTAATTGAGAAATTTATAGCCTAACAATCCCTTATGCCGGTGGTGGTGGTTTTTTGCAAATGCAGGTGGATCGAGTACAATAAGGTCAAACTCGTTTTCTTTCAACTCCTCGAGATATCGTTTGGCATCAGCTGTGATAGATGTATGTTGTTTGTCATCGAATCCGTTCAGGTTGATATTCTTGTTACATAAATCGATAGCCGATTGTGAACTGTCAACCGAAACAACAGATGTTGCTTTGCCCAGTAAGGCAGCCACCGAAAAACCTCCACTGTAACTAAATGTATTCAGTACCCGTTTACCGGTCGACAGTGATTTGAGTAAATTTCTACTTTCTCGTTGATCGATAAAAAAACCAGTTTTCTGGCCTTTTTCAATATCAATATGAAATTTCATCCCGTTTTCAGAAATAATTGTATCGCTTTGATTTCCATAAATATAGCCATCCGAAGTCAAATCCTTATTGATGCTGGCGAGTGCCTTGGCACTTTTCCAATAAACAGACTCAATCACATCTTTCATCACTGTTACTATGGCTTCCCTGATTGGCTCAATCTGCATAGCCATACCGGTTGTTTGTGTTTGAATGACTGCGGTCTTATTATAAATATCAATAATCAGTCCGGCGAGATTATCGCCTTCCGAATGAATCAAACGGTAAGCGGTTGTATGTGTGTTTTCAACCAAACCAAGTTTTATACGAAGATTAAATGCCTCACTTATTTTGTTTTTCCAAAAATCAGTATCGAGTTGACAAGCATTGAAACTAACCAATTTTACTGCAATGGTATCCTTTTCATAGAATCCTGTACCAAGGATATTTCCTTGATTATCGCTGATATGAACGGGACTTCCTGTTGAAAGGTTTTTTGGTAATTCTTTAATAGCACCTGAAAATATCCAGGGATGGAATCGTTTCACCGCATCATCTTTCCCTTTTTGAAGTATAATAATGGGATATAATATTTGATTTTCTTGCATGGTGTAAAGGTAGTAGGATTGAGCATATTTTGTTGAAATTTTAACATAATGAAAGGCAATAAAATAAAGATTGCAATTCGAATTGATATAGCTTAATTTTGCAGCTCAATAACTAATAAATATTACTTTATGAAAAAATTTGCATCACTGATTTTATTTGTGTCGGTTGTCGCTTTGTTATCAACCGGTTGTACAAAAAAATACAAAGTTGAAATTGCCCGCCTGAATGCTGTTGCTGATAGTTTGAAAAATGTGGGTGCCGAAAAAGACAATGTTACCATGGCTTATGTAAGTGGTTTTAATTCAATCCAATCGAATCTGGATTTGATTAAACAGAAGGAAAAAATCATTTCCGAACAGTCTTCTGGTAGTATGGAAGAGCGTAAGAGTTATGAATCACAGGTCAACAGTGATATCGCTGCCATTAACGATTTACTGCAAAAAAATAAGGAACTTGTTGAGAGTCTGCGCGCTCAATTGAAGTCATCAGGCAAGAAAAGTGCTGAAAAAACAGCTGAGCTTGAAAAAATGATTGAAAACCTTTCCATTGTCATTGCTGAAAAAGATGCTGAAATTGTACTTTTAAAAGAAGAACTGACGAAGAAAAATTTCCAGATAAAAGATCTGGAAACAAATTTAGTGCAGGCCGAAGTAGTGAATAAAGAGAAAACAGCTACCATTGAAGAACAGGTAATTGAAAAAAATACAGTCTATTATATTATTGGAACCCGTAAAGCACTCACCGAAAAGAACATTATTACCAAAGAAGGTGGTTTTGTTGGCATTGGCAAAAGTCGCAAAGTGAGCAGTGATTTTGATAAAACCTTATTCACACAGGTCGATTTACGCGAATTGAAATCATTGCCGGTGTTCAGCAAGAAACCAAAATTGTTAAGTGTCCACCCAACCGGTAGTTACGAATTTATCGGCGGAAAAACCATCGACAGTCTGAAAATCGTACATGCTGACGATTTCTGGAGCGCTTCAAAATATCTTGTGTTAATGATCGATTAAACGATTGATAATCAATTAAAATAGAGCATCCGAAGTATTTCGGGTGCTCTATTTTTTATCTGTTCCCTTTGTGTTAATTAATTAACAATATTTTGGATTGTCACTCACTTTTGCTATTTTTCTTATATTTGTAGCTCTATTCACTTCATTAATTTTGACTGAATACCATAAAAATATTTACATGGATAATCAAAAAACCAAGTTATTCAGCAACTTTCCTGAAATCATCAGCCAGGCATGGCACGAATTGATTTTAAAGGATTTGAAAGGTGCTGATTACGATAAGAAATTGTTGTGGCAAACCAATGAGGGATTTGCTGTTAAACCATTCTACCGGGCCGAAGATCTGAATAATATCAGTTGGCTGAAATCGTTTCCAGGCAGTTTCCCTTTTGTCCGCGGAAACCACCCTTCAGGGAATAATTGGCTTGTGCGTCAGGATTTGAAAGTGACTGACATTGCTTCTGCCAATGAAAAAGCCCTTGATTTGTTGATGAAAGGTGTTGATTCTTTGGGGTTTGAACTCGATTGTAAAAAGCAATATACTATTGACGAAATTGAACAGCTATTGAAAAATATCAGGGCTGATATTGCCGAGCTGAACTTTCTCAGAACCTATCATCCGAATGAAATTGTGGAGATCATGGTTGCATTGGTGACCAAATACAATCGTTCGTATGATAAAATAAAAGGCTCGGTCAATTATGATCCTTTGTCACGATTCCTGCGCCGCGGAATTTGGTACAAATCAATGGAAGAAGATTTGAATCTGGCAGCCAAACTGATAAAAACATCATCCAAATTGCCCGATTTCAGGGTGATTGGGGTGAATGGTCATCTATTTACCAATGCCGGTGCCACCATTGTACAGGAAATCGCATACTCGCTTTCGATGGGTGCCGAATACCTCACGCAACTCACCTCAAAAGGCTTATTTGCCGATGATATTGCGCCAAAAATTAAATTCTCTTTGGCAGTTGGATCGAATTATTTCATGGAAATTGCAAAGTTCAGGGCGTATCGCTTGCTTTGGGCCCAGATTGTGAATGCTTATGGAATCAATGATGCAGACCATGGTAAGATGAATATTCATGCGACAAGTGCAAGCTGGAACCTGACTTTTTACGATCCTTTTGTAAATTTACTTCGGACAACAACCGGAAGTATGTCAGCTATTTTGGGTGGTGTGGATACATTCTCGGTAATGCCTTACAATAAAGTTTTTGAAGAAACAAATGATTTCTCTGAGCATATTGCACGAAATCAGCAACTTATACTAAAAGAAGAATGCTATTTCGATAAAATTGCTGATCCTTCAGCCGGGTCTTATTATATCGAAAACCTGACGAATTCATTGGTCGATGAGGCATGGAAACTGTTCCTGAAAGTGAATGAAGAGGGTGGATACATTGAATCATTGCGTAAAGGAAGCATACAGGATGCAATTCAATTGAGCGCAGCCAAACGGGATGCTAACATTGCGAACAAGCGGGAAATATTGCTTGGGACAAACCAATATGCCAATGTTGCAGAAAAGGTCATTAAAGATCCGGGTTATTGGGTGTTTACTGAGGACGACAGGACTTCAGACAAAGCTGAAATAAAGACAATTAAAACGTATCGCGGTGCCCAGGCTTTTGAGCGGATGCGGTATAAAACCGATATTTTTAGCAAGACATCGAAAAGGCCTCAGGCATGGATGTTAACATTCGGAAACCTCGCTATGCGAAAAGCCAGGGCGAGTTTTGCGTGTAATTTCTTCGGATGTGCCGGATTTGAAACCATCGACAACCCGGGATTTGAAACCACAGAACAGGGAATTATCGCAGCGAAGGAAGAAAAGCCGGAGATTGTTGTGATTTGCAGTTCTGACGAAGAATATAATGAGAATGCAATTAAAATCTTCAATGCATTGAAAAACGATAGTATTGTTGTTTTGGCTGGATTCCCGAAAGAACTGGTTGATGAAATGAAAGCTGCCGGTATACAGCATTTTATTCATGTAAAATCAAATTTGCTTGAGACACTTGAAGGAATTCAAAAATTGCTAGGAGTTGCCTGATAATCAATAAACGACAAAAGTATGAAACCAAATTTTAAAAATCTGAATATTCATAGTATTCCTGAATCAGGCATGGAAACAGCGGAATGGGTACAAAAAAACCATATTTCAGCTGATTGGGAAACGCCGGAGCAAATAAAACTGAAGCAGGCATATACGGCAGAAGATCTGGAGAATATGGAGCATTTGAATTATGCAGCCGGTATTCCGCCATTTCTTCGGGGACCTTATTCCACTATGTTCGTGATGCAGCCCTGGACAGTCAGGCAATATGCCGGTTTTTCGACAGCCGAAGATTCAAACGCTTTTTATCGACGAAATCTGGCGGCCGGACAAAAAGGATTGTCTGTTGCGTTCGATCTGGCCACTCATCGAGGTTACGATTCTGACCATGAGCGCGTTGTGGGTGACGTTGGAAAAGCCGGGGTAGCGATTGATTCGATTCTCGATATGAAAATCCTTTTCGATCAGATCCCGCTCAACAAAATGTCTGTTTCGATGACCATGAATGGTGCTGTGTTGCCGGTGTTGGCATTTTATATTGTGACAGCACTCGAACAGGGTGCCAAACTTGATGAACTCGCCGGAACCATCCAAAATGATATCCTCAAGGAATTCATGGTTCGTAACACGTATATCTATCCACCGGAATCATCGATGCGGATTATCGCCGATATTTTTGAATTCACCTCTCAGAAAATGCCAAAGTTCAATTCTATTTCAATTTCCGGTTATCATATTCAGGAAGCCGGTGGAACAGCGGATATTGAACTTGCATATACATTAGCCGATGGGCTCGATTATATCAGAACAGGTCTCAAGGCCGGTTTGAGTATCGATGCGTTTGCACCGAGATTGTCATTTTTCTGGGGATTGGGAATGAATCATTTCATGGAAATAGCCAAATTGCGTGCTGGTCGTTTGTTGTGGGCGAAAATTGTGAAGGAGTTTAATCCCACCAGTAACAAATCGATGGCATTGCGCACCCACACCCAAACCTCCGGATGGAGCCTCACAGAGCAGGATCCTTTCAACAATGTGGCCCGCACCTGTGTGGAAGCCATGGGCGCCGCACTCGGGCATACTCAATCATTACATACCAATGCCCTGGACGAAGCCATCGCATTACCAACCGATTTTTCGGCGCGCATTGCCCGAAACACCCAGATTTATTTGCAGGAAGAAACCAATATTTGCAAGGCTGTGGATCCTTGGGCCGGCTCCTATTATGTTGAGAAACTCACTGATGAACTAGTTCACAAAGCATGGGCCTATATCGAAGAGATAGAATCGATGGGTGGTATGGCCAAAGCCATTGAAACCGGAATTCCCAAGATGCGTATCGAAGAAGCTTCCGCACGAAAACAGGCACGCATCGACTCGCAAAAAGATGTAATCGTTGGTGTGAATAAATACCGTCTCGAAAAAGAAGATCCGATTGACATTCTTGATATTGATAATACCGCTGTCCGTTTATCTCAAATTGAGCGTTTGAAAGTGTTACGGTCAAACCGTGATGAAGAAGCCGTGCAGTTGTCATTAAATGCAATCACAAAATCGTGTGAAACCGGAGAAGGAAATCTACTCGAACTGGCGATAGATGCTGCCTCAAAACGCGCTTCACTGGGAGAGATATCCATGGCCTGCGAAAAAATATTTGGACGTTATAAAGCGGTAATCCGTTCTATTTCTGGTGTTTATTCGTATGAAAGTCGTGGTGACCAAAGTTTTATGAAGGCCTGTGAAATGGCAGATGAGTTTGCAAAGCTTGATGGCCGTCGTCCAAGGATCATGATCGCAAAGATGGGGCAGGACGGACACGACCGAGGCGCAAAAGTGGTGGCAACCGGTTATGCTGATATCGGATTTGATGTGGATATCGGGCCATTGTTTCAAACACCAGCCGAATCGGCCCGTCAGGCAGTTGAAAATGATGTTCATGTGTTGGGCGTTTCTAGTCTGGCAGCCGGACATAAAACGCTGGTACCACAGGTGATTGCCGAATTAAAAAAACTCGGTCGTGAAGATATTATGGTGATTGTGGGTGGTGTTGTTCCCCATCAGGATTATCAATATCTCTATGATGCCGGTGCAGTGGCTATTTTTGGTCCTGGGACGATCATCTCAGAAGCAGCGATAAAAATTCTGGATATTCTGATTCAGATGAGAAAATGAGTTTTATTAGGGCTTTACTTTTAGTAAAACCCTGTTAAACTAAAAATCAATATTTGTTTGGATTGCCTGAGTTTTTGAGGTCAATTCGTAGGCAACAAGATTTCCATAGCCTGGTCGGTCGGTTATATATACGCCATTGTCCAAATCGATGAAAAAATAACTACCTGTGTCCAGTACATGGTTCATAAACTCAAGATCGACAGGAACATGGCCGTGAATGATGGTTTTATTGCGGATTTTTTCGGGAACAACCTTAAAATCACGTGCCCATAGCATCGCATATTTATCGTTTAAGGGATCGTCGATCTTGAAGTTTAATCCGGCATGGACCAATATATGATGTTCCAACTCGAGCCAGTATTTGAGTCTTTTCATCCATTCGATATATTTTTCGGGAATGTCAGAAGCATATTTTACTCCAAAACTGGCCAATGTTTGTTTGCCTCCATGGATTTCCCAAACAGCCTGAATTTTGTTTTTTGTCCGGAAACCAAGAAATGTTTTTTTTGTTTTGTCCTCCTCAAATGCTTTGATGCAATAGTCTTCGTGGTTACCAAGCAATAAACGAACCGAATATTCCTGTTCCTGTAAGTACATGATGTAGTCGATCACACCTTTGCTGTCGGGGCCACGATCAATATAATCACCCAGGAAATACAACTCATCAAATTTATCAGGGTTGATCTGTTTTTCGATCAGACTGATGAGTGTTTTGCAGCATCCGTGAATATCGGGGATTACCCATTGTTTTTTCATGTACTATCAGTTTTGTTGTTTTTGTAAACACTTGAATGATAAAATATTATCATTCAAGTGTGAGATTTATTCATTTCAAAACAATTGTGTTTATTTCGATTTTCCCTGATTGGCAACTTGTTCCATTAGTTTTTTAATTTCTTCCGGATCGCCAATGAAATAGTCTTTCAAAAGGTTAATTTTATCATCAAATTCAAATACATAAGGCACGCCTGTTGGAATGTTGAATTCGAGAATTTCTTCACGGCTCATATTTTTTAGGTGCATGACCAATGCCCTGAGACTATTGCCATGTGCAGCTACCAGTATCTCAGCATGTTCTTCAAGCGAGGGTTGAATGTCGCTGATCCAATAAGGAATCATGCGGTCAATCACATCTTTCAACGATTCTGTCATTGGCAGGTCCTTTGGATCTACATCTGCAAATCGAGGGTCGAGGCGTGGGCTGCGTGGGTCATTTTCTTGTAGTTCGATAGGTGGAATATCGAAACTTCTGCGCCATAACAATACCTGCTCATCACCATATTTAGCAGCCGTTTCCGATTTATTCAACCCTTGTAATTCACCATAATGCTTTTCGTTCAGGCGCCAGCTTTTCTTTTCGGGAATATACATCATATCCATTTCTTCAAGAACCAGCCACAGGGTTTTTATGGCTCTGGTGAGATATGAAGTATATGCTATTTTAAAGTTGAACCCTTCTGATTTCATCAGTTTACCGGCTTTACGCGCCTCGTCAATGCCCTGTTCTGAGAGATTTACATCAGTCCAGCCAGTGAAACGGTTTTCTTTGTTCCATGTACTTTGTCCATGGCGTATCAATACAAGTTTCTTCATACAAATTGAAATATAGATTGAAATTTTCTACAAATTTAACACAAATTACACAAAGAGAAGACTTCAATCTGTATTTTTACATCGTGAAATCTGCCACTGTGCCTACCTTCCTCCGATTGTTTTTTCCATCTCTTATCTGGCGTATGCCCAGAGGAGAAAAACGGATTTATTTGACGTTCGATGATGGACCGCATCCGGATATTACTCCCATGGTATTGGAGATTCTTGAAACGTATAATGCAAAGGCTACCTTTTTTTGTGTTGGACACAATGTTGAAAAATTTCATGATACTTACCAATTGATACTCGCTGCGGGCCACAAAACCGGCAATCATACCTTTAATCACGTAAAGGGTTGGAATTGTGCGGCCGATGCATATGTCGGAAATGTTCAAAAGGCAAACGTGCTTATTCAGTCAAATTATTTTCGTCCACCTTACGGAAAAATTACTCCTGCCCAAATCCGAAGGTTGAAAACTAATTTTCAGATTGTCATGTGGTCTGTTTTGAGTTACGATTTTGATAAAGAAACCAGCCCGGAGCAGTGTTTAATAAACGTACTCAAAAACGTGAAAGACGGTGATATTGTAGTTTTTCATGACAGTGAAAAGGCCGCCCGAAACATGCTGTTTACCTTACCGAAGGTGCTTGATAGCCTGAAAAAAAATGGCTATACTTTCGCCGCATTGGATAATTGAAACATGTTGTCCCAAAAGAAATTATTTCAGTTTTACCTCAGTAATCCCATGTCCACCTGATTCGAGGCGGGCATCTTCAAAAGAAACAACCTGAGATTGAGAACTTAGAAACTCACGGATTACTTTGCGTAAAATACCATTTCCTTTGCCGTGAAGAATGCTTACCTCTTTGATGCTCAATAATAAAGCCTCATCCAGATATTTGGCTACCTGATCCAGGGCCTCTTCAACTCTTTTGCCACGTAAATCGATTGTCAACCTGAATTGAGCAACTTTTTCATTGATATCAGTACCAATACTAGCTGAAGCGCTCCTGACATACGCTTTTCCCTGCTTCGTTGTTTTTTTCAGTTCACGCCGGCTAAGTTTCTGTAATTTTTCGGGTGAAGTCCGTAATTTTACAGAGTTAAATGTTATAACAGCCTCGTGATCACTTAATTGAATTAACTCACCAATAATATCCATGTCTTCGATGCGAACCATATCACCGATTGACAATTCAGGATTTTCTGGTGTTTCAGCTTCTGACTCAATTTCTGTAATCGATTCCGCTGTTTGTTCAGCATGTGCAGCCAGTTTTTCTCTGGTTGCAATAAGGTTTTCACGAAGTTGTTTTGTTTTCTCCTTGTCAGCTTTCGATTCTCTAATTTCCTTGATCGTAAGTTCAATCTGTCGGTTTGCCTTGTCAATAAGTAATTTGGCCTCACTTCCCGCTTCCTGAAGTAATATTTTCTTACGGTCTTCAAGTTGTTTGAGAAGTTTCTGGTATTTTTCGATAACCTCATTCAGCAGGATATCGGCCAAACGAAGTTCGGTTTGTTTCTTGGCAACTTCTTTCTTTTCGATTTCGAGTTGCTGCAATTGCTGATCGAAATTCAGTTGCGAATGTCCTGTAATATTGGCGGCCATACTCAGCGTCTGTTCGGGAAACCCAATTTTTCGGGCTATTTCAAACGCGAAGGAACTTCCCGGGTTACCGGTCTGAAGTACAAATAGAGGTTGTAATTTGCGGGTATCAAACAACATGGCTGCATTCAAAATGCCGGGATTGTTGTCGGCCATCAGCTTCAGGTTGGCATAATGAGTGGTAACTACACCAAAAGAGTTCTTGTTATTTAATTCGGTCAGGACCGCTTCGGCAATGGCGCCGCCGAGTTGGGGTTCTGTTCCGGTTCCGAATTCATCAATGAGAAAGAGTGAATTATCATTGGCGTTTTCGAGAAAATGCTTCATGTTTAACAAATGGGAACTGTAGGTGCTCAAATCATTTTCAAGCGACTGTTCATCACCAATATCAATAAATATATCCTGAAAGATTCCACAGACTGAATCAGGACGCATGGGAACGAGCAGGCCACATTGCAGCATATATTGCAACAATCCGGTGGTTTTCAGACATACAGATTTCCCCCCTGCATTGGGACCCGAAATCACCAGAATCCTGCTGGTTGCGTCAAGATTTATGTCGAGCGGAACAATGGTTTTCTTTTGTTCGCGCAGTGTAAGATCGAGGAGAGGGTGGGTAGCCTGCTTCCATTGTATTGTTGGATTATCAGTCAGAATGGTTCGGGTGGCTTTTATTTTTTGCGCGAAAGTTGCCCTTGCACGAATAAAGTCGATAGCTCCCAGCAATTCACAACAATTTGTCAGCATTGACAAATGGGGGCGAACGAAATTTGTAAAAGCAGTAAGAATGCGGTGTATTTCACGCTTCTCAGCATATTCGAGTTCCCGAATTTCATTATTTGTATCGAAAATTTCTGCCGGTTCAATGTAAACTGTCTGTCCGGTGGCTGATTCATCATGCACAAAACCTTTCAATTTTCGTTTATCGGCACTACGTACCGGTATCACCAACCTGCCGTTACGGATAGTAAATTCAACATCACCATCTGTCCATCCGGCACTTTTGGCTTCTCCTAATATCTGGCGTATCCTTCTTTCGACATTACTTTGTTTACGGCGGATATCGGTTCTTATCTCAGCCAGTTGTTCTGAAGCATTATCAGGGACATTGCCCTTGTCATCAGTTAAACGATTGATTTCGTTGGATATAGATTTTTCAAGTATCAGTCCAAGTGTAAGATTTCGGATCGCTTCATAAGGGAGGCTGGCTTCAGACTGAGTAAACCTAAGGATTTGACTGGCAATATTTATTACTGTTTTTAGGCGAAAAAGCTCTTCAAGTTCTATTACAGTTCCAATAATACGTATCCGGTGCAATTCGGGACGCACATCAAAGAAATCCCTGATAGTAAAAGGCACGCCTGTTTGCATCAGTGAAATAAACTCCTCTGTTTGATTTTGAAGCGTTGTAATTGTATCAACTGAATCGGAAAAATGCATCTCAGTAACTTTTTCCGATCCCATTGCACTGATGCATGCCAAACGAAGCATATTGCGAATGCTTGTAAAGCCGGTTTTGTCCTCAAAGTTTGGTGGGTAAATCACTGTTTAATGGATAAGTGGCAAAGGTAGTAAAAGTATGTCTGATCGTGAATAGGTAGCAAATACCTAATCCCAACATGACATTTTGTTTTCAAAATTGAATACCGATGTGCCGGTAATGTGAAAAAAAAGCGTTGTCCAACGCGAGTTTCACATTGATATATTTTCATTTTTTTGAAAAGAAAATGAGGAAGATATATAGGGTGTAATAGGAATTAAAATACTGAAATATAGAGCAATTGAAACAGGAAGATTACCTTGGTCAAGATTGATCCTTTGACATTGAAAAGCAGACTAATTTTCGAAATTGTTAAAATTTACCAAAATAGTATGTTTACAACGACATTTGCATGATATTTGCAACATATTTGGTGTTTACAAATCTAATGAACATGAAAAAAATTATACTTTCCCTGAGTTTTATTGTATTTGGGATTGTTACTTATGCCCAGCAATCTCTAATTCTTTTCCGTAATGATATTGAACTTACCAATGATGATGTTGTCCAGATCGATTCAATACAAGTTGTTGGAGGATACAACGAAGTTATTGCATACGTTCAAGTCAAAAACACAACCAGACAGGAAATTTCGGTAAAGGTTAGAAGAACCATTATCGACTCGGTGCCCGGTTGTCAGAACCAGATTTGTTGGGGTGGGCTGTGCTTTTCACCGGATGTTTGGAATTCTCCAACGAGTGAAGCATTGGCAGCAGGTGCTATTTCCGGACCAGAGAGTTTCTCAGGGCATTATCTACCAAATGATCATCCGGGAACTTCCATCATTCGCTATACGTTTTATGATGAATCCAACCCAAATGATACTGCATCTGTGATTGTTCAGTATACTGTTGGTTTCCTCTCGATTGGTGATTTATTGTCAGCCTCAAGCATTAGCAGTCCTTATCCGAATCCGGCCAGTTCAAAAGTGAGTATTGATTATCAATTGCCCGCACAAGTTAAAATAGCTGATGTTAAATTATATAATATTGTAGGTCAGGAAGTAAAATCGGAACTATTGACTGGTATTTCTGGAAAGCTTCAATTACAGCTTACTAATTTGAATGAGGGTGTTTATTTCATGACTATATTTTTGAATGGTCAGGCGGTAAAGACAAACAGAATAATTATCAGCAGATAGATTTAAAGAAAATATTTAAAAACCGGCAGGATTTCCTGCCGGTTTTTTTTATGCCTTTCAGATTCTATTAGATTTTAGTTGTCTCCCCAATTTATTTTGGAAGGAAATCTTGTTATAGAGGTGCTTTTTATTTATTCCAATTCATTTTTTTATAAACAATATCACTTATTCTAATGGTTATTATATCAATTAGTTATGTGTTTATCGGAAAGTCAGCCATTCAGAACAGGTAATTATTCATTTGCTATTTTTATTATTTAGATTATTTTTGCATTAGACAGATAAGTTAGTCTGATGAATGAATGTCGTAATCCAATGACATACAATAATTTAGCGTAACTTATCTGTTCGTGTCTTTATAAGAAACTAATATTAATCATCTTATGAGTATTAAACAGAAGAACTCTGATTTATTGCGTCGTATGCGCGATGCCTTGATGGGTGGAGGAGAAAAAGCCATCGAAAAACAAAAAGCGATTGGAAAACTCACTGCACGTGAGCGAATTATCGCCCTCCTCGATCCAAAATCTTTTCATGAGTATGACTTATTTGTTGAGCATGCTGCGAAGGATTTTGACATGGATAAGAAGTACCTTCCCGGTGATGGAGTAATAACCGGTACTGGCACCTTGAGTGGTCATCCGGTTTGTATTTATGCTCAGGATTTCACTGTTGCAGGTGGTTCACTGGGCTGGATGCACGCAAAAAAAATCACTAAAATCATGGATCATGCCATGAAATTGAAAGTTCCTATCATTGGGATCAACGATTCAGGTGGTGCGCGTATTCAGGAAGGTGTGAATTCACTGGCAGGTTATGGTGAAATATTTTATCGTAATACCCAGGCTTCAGGTGTCATACCTCAGATTTCGGTAATACTTGGGCCATGTGCCGGTGGCGCAGTGTACTCTCCGGCACTTACCGACTTTGTATTTGTTGTTGAAAATATCTCAAAGATGTTTATTACCGGACCCGAGGTGATAAAAACAGTTCTAGGGGAAGAAATATCCATGGAGGAATTGGGAGGTGCGCGCGTACATTGTGAAATTACTGGTAATGCACATTTCTTTGCAGTGAGTGAGGAAGAATGTTTCGATCAGATAAAAAGTCTAGTAAGTTTCATTCCGTGGAATAATAAAAAGAAAGCCGAAAGATTTCCCAAAAAAGCCCCGCTGACAAGGAGTTATAAAATTGATTCTATACTGCCTACAGATCCTCGTTCACCTTATGATGTGCGCGATGTTATCAAGGCTTTGGCCGATAATTCAGAATTTTTAGAGGTTCAGGAGCTCTTTGCCGCTAACATCGTTGTTGGATTTGGACGTATCAATGGCGATTCCGTTGGTTTTGTTGCCAACCAGCCCAATGTGCTTGCTGGTGTGCTTGATGTTGATTCATCCGACAAAGCAGCCCGCTTTATCAGATATTGTGACGCCTTTAATATTCCATTGGTAACATTGGTTGATTTGCCAGGTTATTTACCCGGAATTGATCAGGAGCATGCAGGTGTTATCCGACATGGTGCCAAAGTTTTGTATGCCTATTCTGAAGCTACTGTTCCGAAAATTACAGTTATCATGCGTAAGGCTTATGGAGGAGGCTATATTGCTATGTGTTCAAACCATTTAAGGGCCGATTTTGTATTTGCGTGGCCAACAGCCGAAATTGCAGTAATGGGTCCCGAAGGCGCAGCAAATATCATCTTCCGCAAAGAAATTCTTGCTGCTGAAAATCCGGATGAAATGCGTGCCAAGATGGTGGAGGAATACAAAACAAAATTTGCAAATCCTTATGTGGCAGCAGCTTATGGTTATGTTGATGCTGTCATTGAACCATCCGAAACGCGTAGAATGTTAATGCATTCACTCGAAATTTCTAAAGAAAAAGTTGTAGATGTCCCTTCCAAGAAACATGGTATTCCACCATTTTAATCATAAGAAAATATGAAAGAACACAAAAGCGAACCGGTGAAAGAATACCAAACCCTCGTTATTGATGGGGTAGAATATCAAACATTATTAACTAATAAATATGTTTCGCGCAAACCATACGCGCGGAGAGATTTCGGACAGATACTGGCATTTATCCCCGGTACCATCACGGCTGTTTATGTGAAAGAAGGTGACCTTGTAAAGCATGGTCAGGATTTGGTTGAATTGGAAGCCATGAAAATGTTGAATCAGATGAAGGCTCCTTTCGATGCTAAAGTGATCAAAGTGAATGCTGTGCAAGGAGAAAGGGTGACGAAAAACTATATTTTGGTCGAGTTGAAAGCAACAAATGAAGAAGTCTGATTCCCGATGAGGTCAAGTATTTCATTTTTACCCTGACCTGATATTGCAGAAGTTGAAATAATAATCGGCAACTCCTCCCAATTTTGGAGGAGTTGTTTTTTATATATCTCCAGGTTTTTTGCCCGTGTATTTATTCCTAATTTGTCGGTTTTTGTGAAAACAAGCACAAATGGAATCTGTGCTTCAGCCATCCATTCAATAAAAACAAGATCAATTTTTTGTGGCTCAAGCCGCGAATCAATGAGTATAAATGTGTAAACGAGATTCTCTCGTTTTAACATATAATTATGCAACAGTTTATCCCATTTTTCACGTTCTGTTTTCGAACGCTTCGCGAAACCATAACCTGGTAAATCGACAAGATACCAGTTTCCGTTGATAAGAAAATGATTTACAGTGATCGTCTTACCTGGTTTTCCGGATGTTTTGGCCAAACCTTTTTTACCTGTTATTGCGTTAATTAATGACGATTTTCCCACGTTCGACCGCCCGATAAATGCAAACTCCGGAAAACGAGTTTCAGGAAGTTTCGACATTTGTGTATTACTTTGTAAAAATTCAGCGGTCTCTATTATCATGATAGATGTAGTGGTTTTTGGTCAGGGATAAATGTTTTTATGTGCCTGTCTACTTTAAGTGGATGCATATCATCGAAAGTGATAATAATACCGGTTTCTTCCACTTGTCCGAAAGAGGCATTCAAGGCAGTTCCAAAAGTTTTCATTGTCGATGAGAGGTTCATATAGGCATCAAAAAGTGGTGGTATGTTTTCATTGCGTAGCCTTATCTCCCTGTTCATATTCTTATAATCTTCCTTGTAATTTGTGCCACAAAGAACACTTTCAATCTTTTCTTTCGGAGAGGTAATTTGCAAAGGGATATGCGGAGTTACAAGTTGCTCATTATCAGGAAAATATTTATCCATAAATGACAATAGCAAATCGCGCGCATACACATCGAAATGACCATACATAGTCACCTTTCCAAAGAAATATTTTGATTGTGGATTAATTGTAATGAGGGCACCAAGTCCATCCCACAGATTATCGAGAGAATACATCCCTTTCCTTAAATTTGTCGTAGGTTGGTAATCCGGCTGCACAAATGATCGACCGAGTTCGATGGTATAGGGGATATATTCTTCAACAAATTTTGGTGAATAATAAAAAAGCTTGGCGGTGGGCGTCTGAACCTGACCTTTATTATCGATACTGAGATTATTACAATCAATGAAACGATAACCTCCCATTACCTCTTTGTTTCTGGGATTCCAAACGATGAGCTGTTTGAATGCGTTTTCACCTAAATCATATGTATCAATATCCACTTCTTTGCCTGTACCACCTCCCGAATGGCGAAAAGTAAGCTCACGTAAACGGCCGATTTCAAGCATAAGATTGGGTGAATCGTTATCAGAAAAAATATAAATTTCATTATCACCTTTGTTGGTTTTTCGTAAAAAGCGTTCCTGAGATAGTTCTTTCAGCAGAACATCGGACGGTATGGCAGGGATTATGGTTTCCATCTTTTCAAAATATAGATAATCAGTAATATATGTTTACAGTTTGAATTCTACAGCACTATCTTCTGCCAAATTGTACGAATGAACTCGCAACTTTTCGGCCCATTGGGAATCAGAAAAACGACCGTCGAATGTTTGCCATGGAATCGATTTCCCGAAAATAATTCGCATTGTAGTCCTTTTTTGCTTGTGAAATTCATCGGAAAGGTACAACATTTCAATGTTTGCCTTGATACCTATTTTTTTACGGAATGCACTCAGGTTATAAAAGAAGTTCGAATTGCGGCCACTGATAAAGGTGGGGATAATATCACGCCTGCTCTTGCGGGCCCTGGTAATGAAAGTTTTTTTCCATTCAAGATCCTCAATCTTTCCGTTTTTACGACGCGAAACCAACCCGAAAGGGAAATAAATGATTAAATTTTCACTTTCAAATGTTTGATGAAATAGCCGTATATTTTCAGCATTACTGCCGTGTTTGTTGATAGGAATGAACAACGGTTTCAGATTTTCGAGCAATAATAATATATCATTTACCGGAAACAACACATCCTTTCTTACCCTTCCGACGGCTTGCATCAGACCTACCCCATCGATACCACCAAGCGGATGGTTTGCTGCAACAATTACGCGACCATTTGATGGGATGTTTTCAAGGCCAACAGCTTCAACCCGTATGGCATATTCAGCGAGTATTGCATCAACAAAATCGAGCCCAAATAAATCGGACGCCTTATTTATCATTGCATTCACTTCATCCTGATGTACAATACGCTTGAGATAATTGATGATAAATTGAGGTAAAAACCGTGCGAGTTTAGGGTTCTTTTTTGCCAACACACCCTCTACATCAATCGTTTTTTGTTGAAGTTTTCCGGCCTCATCTGCCATATATCTCTGTTTAATAGATCTTCAACAAAAATAGGGAAAATGGAGTATCAAAATGATGAATTCAAACATTTCAAACTAAACTTTACATTATTCAGCTAATCAATTACTTACAATAGATCTGAATCGAGATTGTTAATAAACCTGCTGATTGGGGTTTGTTGTAACATGTTGATAACTTATTTCATGTGGTAATTGGCACACAGTCAATATAATACGAGTATGTGTTGATTATATTTACTTCAAATTGTAACATTTGATAACTTTTGTGGTAAAATATGGGGTAATGTGGGAAAAAATGCACTATTTTTACGACTTAATAATCCAATATTTTGAGCTACCCGATCGGACAATATCATTGTAAGTTAGATGCCAAGGGGCGTTTGATGGTTCCGGCCGACTGTAAAGACCAACTTGGTGATCTCGCCAATGAAGGTTTTGTACTTCGTCCGGGGCTATTCAGCCAATGTCTTGAGCTCTATACGATGAGTGATTGGATGCGTACCCAGGACAAGCTGAAATCGTTAAATCAGTTTGTGCGGTCGAATGTTGAGTTGGTTCGTAAATACAATGCCGGTGCAAAATTAGTCAGGCTCGATAGTACGGGTCGGCTACTCATCCCTAAAAACCTTATTGATGAAGGTGGTTTGCAAAAAGAGGTGATACTTACTTCTTTGACGGTCAAGATGGAGTTATGGGATGCAGATGCATACCAAACTGAAATCAATCGAATTGATGAAACTGAGTTCGAAAAAATGGCCACAGAGAAATTAGGTAACATCAATTTTGCAAACGATTAAACTATGTACCATCTTCCTGTTTTACTTGCTGACAGTATAGAAGGATTAAACATTAACCCCAGTGGGTTATATGTGGATGTTACTTTCGGTGGAGGCGGACATGCGTTGCAGATTTTGAACAGACTGACATCAGGACATTTGTATGGATTTGATCAGGATAAAGATGCCGAAGCAAATGCCTTCAGTGATGAACGATTTACGTTTGTTCCACAAAATTTCAAATACCTCAAGAATTTTCTCTCTTTATATGGCGTAAAGAAAGTGGATGGTATTCTGGCCGATCTGGGTGTGTCATCACATCAGTTTGATGTGGCTGATAAGGGTTTTTCGACACGTTATGAAGGACAATTGGATATGCGCATGGATCAGAATAATCCATTGACGGCTGCCCTGATAATTAGTTCTTATGCAGAAGAAAATCTTTCAGCTATCCTCTGGAAATATGGTGAATTGCCCAATGCCAGACGCATGGCACAAACTCTCGTTGCGGCCCGCAACAACAAACCAATCCAAACAACTTTTGACCTAAAGGAAGCCATCAGGAAACATTTGCCTCGCAACAAGGAAAACAAGGTGCTGGCGCAGGTATTTCAGGCTTTGCGGATTGAAGTGAATCAGGAACTCCATGTGTTGGAATTGTTTCTTGCACAATGTGCAGGATTATTAAATCAGGGTGGGCGGTTGGTAGTTATTTCCTATCACTCACTCGAAGACAGACTGGTGAAGAATTTCATGAAATCGGGGAATGCCGAAGGAAATATAGAAAAGGATTTTTTTGGAAACGACTTGTCACCATACCGTTTAATCAGTCGAAAAGCAATCGTAGCCTCCGACATGGAGATCGGACAAAACAGCCGTTCACGCAGTGCCCGCTTACGAATTGCCGAAAAGAAATAAGATGGAAGAAAGAGTAAATCATATTATTGAAGAAGCTGTCGTCAAACCACAGGCACCGCCTCCTGCTCCTAAAAAGTTGAGCAGGTTTGGTAGGTTGATTACGGAGGTGTTGGGCGGAGAGTTTCTGGCATATGATTGGTCGAGACGACAATTAAACTATATCGTTTTTCTGGCTGCTGTTGGGGTTGTTTATATTTCGAATAGCTACTATGCAGAGTCGATTGTGCGACGTATTGACGATATGAATCGTGAACTGAAAGAGTTGCATTACGAATATATCTCTTCAAAATCGAAGGTGATGAACCAAAGCAAACAGTCGGTCATTATTAAAAAACTGGAGAATTCAGGTTTAAAAGAATCGGTGGAACCGGTTCGAAAAATCATAGCAAACAAAAAGGAACAATAGGATGGACAGCAAGAGGGTCATATTGTTGCGTGTTTATCTGCTTTATGCAGTGATGTTGCTTTTTGGAGCGGCTATTATCGGTCGCATTGCGTATATACAATTCTGGAAAGGTGAGCAAGTGCTGGCAAAATCACTAGAACAGGAATTCAGGGTATTCAGTATCGAAGCACTTCGGGGAAATATTCTATCGGATGATGGCACCTTGCTCGCCACTTCCATTCCGATTTTCGAAGTAAGGATGGACGTTGGATCGCCAAATATTGAACAGATCACCTTCGACCGGGAAGTAGATTCATTGGCCATTTGCTTGTCGAAATTATTCAGTGAAACCTCAAAAAACGAATATTTGACCGAATTGCGAAATGCAAGGCGCGAAGGAAACAGATATATGTTGATTAAAAACAAGGTTACTTACGAGGAATTAAAACAACTAAGGGATTTCCCTATCATCCGCAAAGGAAAATATAAGGGTGGGTTGATTTTGGTTCAGCACGACCGGCGTGAAAAACCATTTAAGGAATTGGCCAGCAGAACGATAGGTTATACAAACAGCGTTGAGAATCTTTTCGTTGGGATTGAGGGCGCGTATCAGGATCAGTTAAAAGGTACCGAGGGGAAACAGTTGAGGCGCAAGATAAACCATGGTGACTGGAAACCGGTATTTGATGCCAACGAACTGGAGCCACAAAATGGCAAGGATGTGGTTACCTGTATCGATATTATCATTCAGGATGTGGCGGAGGGTGCCTTACGAAGGAATCTTACTGAAAACAATGCAAAGCAGGGCTGTGCCATCCTCATGGAGGTAGAAACCGGTCAGATAAAAGCCATTGCCAACCTGGTACGTGATGACAAAACAGGTGAATATAACGAAACCTATAATTATGCTGTTGCTGAAAGTGTTGAGCCCGGTTCCACTTTTAAGCTGGCTTCGATATTGGCACTTCTCGATGATAATAAAGTAAGCATCAATGATCATTTATATATTGGAAATGGTCAAACCATGTACCACAACCGTGTAATGAAAGATGTACATGGCATTCGTGATGGAAATATTACAGTGGCAGAAGCTTTCGAGCAATCATCCAATGTTGGTATCTCAAAGTTGGTCTACAATGCCTATAAAAATAACCCCGAGGCATACATCAACAAACTTTACAGTTTTGGCATCAATAAACCGCTGGGCATTGAGTTGGCAGGAGAAGCAAAACCGTATATAAAACATCCTTCTGATAAGGAAAACTGGTACGGTACCAGCCTACCCTGGATGTCGATAGGCTATGAACTCACCATAACACCCCTGCAAATGCTCACATTTTATAATGCAGTTGCGAACAATGGCAGGATGTTGAAACCCATGTTTGTGAAAGAGATACGACAAGGTGGTGCTGCAGTGAAAACGATCGAACCTGTTGTGCTCAACGAAGCCATTGCTTCGAAACAGGCCATTGCGCTGGCAAAACAACTGTTAGAAAGGGTCGTGGAGCGTGGGACCGGAAAATCGTTGAAAAAAAGCCCCTTCAAAATCGCAGGTAAAACCGGTACTGCACAAATTGCATCAGGGAAAGCCGGTTACAACAAAACGAATTACAACGCCTCTTTTGTGGGATATTTTCCGGCCAACAATCCCAAATATTCGTGTATTGTGGTTGTGAATAATCCATCGATGGGTAAAATCTATGGTGGAGCGGTGGCAGCACCGGTTTTCAAGGAGATTGCTGACAAAATTTTTGCAACCCGTCTCAATATTCATGATAATGAGTTGAGAAAAGATACAATACCTGATTCTATTCCGATCTATCATGGCCCCGCTTTTTTCGAAGATGTTCATGAAATGTACGCCATGTTAGGGATTAAGACAGATAACCGCGCCTTCAATAATGAATGGATTGTATCGCAGGGCACACATGATAATGTCATGCTGGAATCATACAAATCTTATCCCGATTCGATGCCTGATTTCTCAGGAATGACATTAAAAGATGCAGTGTATTTGATTGAACAATTGGGACTTAAGCCTGAAATTCACGGGAACGGACAAGTGGTTTGGCAGTCGATTCCTTCAGGATCGTTAAAAGTTCCGGGTCAGATTATTGAATTGAAACTGAATAATTTATAATGAAGAGGCTTGGAGATATATTAGTTGGCTGTAAGATAATTGAAACTATCGGTTCGTTGGAACTGTTGGTTTCAAAACTGGTTTTCGATTCGAGGCATGCCGATCGTGATTGCATGTTTTTTGCAGTAAAAGGTACCGTCGCCGATGGGCATCAATATATTCAGAAAGCGGTTGAGTTGGGCGCTACAGCCATTGTTTGTGAAAGTTTACCGTCATTGCTGCATCCTGTTGTAACATATATTGTTGTTTCTGATTCTGCGCAATGCTTGTCAAAGGCGGCTTCTTCATTTTATGATCATCCTTCTGCAAAACTGAAACTTGTTGGTGTCACCGGAACCAACGGAAAAACTACGATCGCCACTTTATTGTTTCGTCTTTTCATAGCTGCCGGATTCCATTGCGGATTGCTTTCGACAATCGAAAACAAAATCGGAAACAGAACCATCGCCTCAACCCATACCACGCCCGATGCGATAGCCATCAATAGTATGCTGAATGATATGGTAGGTGAAGGTTGTGCCTATGCTTTTATGGAAGTGAGTTCACACGCCATCGACCAAAACCGTACTACCGGCCTGAGTTTTAGCGGTGGCATTTTCACCAATCTTACGCACGATCACCTCGATTATCACAAGACATTTGCTGCTTATCGTGATGTGAAAAAACGTTTTTTCGATGAATTACCGTCCACTGCCTTTGCACTCATCAACGCCGATGACCGCAATGGAAGTGTGATGGTTCAAAACTGCAATGCCACAGTTTCGGAATATTCGTTGAGCGGCGATGCCGATTTCAAAGGGAAAGTGATCGAAAACCGTTTTGAGGGACTCGTATTAAATATCAATGGCAAAGAGGTGTTTACCAGGCTCATCGGCAGGTTTAATGCCAGTAATTTCTTGGCAATCTATGGTGCAGCAAGTTTGTTGGGCTTGTCGGTTGACGAAATATTAAAAGAACTCAGCCTGTTAAAAAGTGCCGAAGGCCGATTCGAATTTGTTCGTTCGGGTGATGGTATCGTTGGCATTGTCGATTATGCACATACCCCAGATGCCCTCGAGAATGTGTTGAAAACCATTCAGGAGATTCGTACCCCTGATGAACAAATAATCACTGTTGCTGGTGCAGGTGGTGACCGCGATTCAAAGAAGCGTCCTGAGATGGCCAGGATTGCTGCAACGCTGAGTGATCGGTTTATCATCACTTCTGATAATCCGCGTACCGAAGATCCGATGCAGATTATCAGAGATATGCAACAAGGTGTTCCGGTAAATCTATATAATAAAACACTGACAATCGCTGACAGACACGAAGCCATCCGCACAGCTGTGGCTTTTGCGAAGGCAGGTGATATCATTCTGGTGGCTGGTAAAGGCCATGAAAAATATCAGGAAATCAACGGAGTGAAATATCCATTTGATGATAAAAAGGAATTATTCGAATTACTAAAATCACGCTAAGGAAACATGTTGTACTACCTATTTATGTATTTGGATAAAACCTTCGACTTCCCGGGAGCGAATGTGTTTCAATATATATCTTTCAGGGCAATAGCCGCGGTGATTACCTCTTTGATCATTTCATTGGTTTTTGGCAAGCGTTGGATCAAATACCTGAATAAAAAGCAGGTGGGCGAATTGGTGCGGGATCTTGGACTTGAAGGCCAACTCGAAAAACAAGGTACCCCGACCATGGGTGGATTAATCATACTTGCCTCCATTGTGATACCGACGTTGTTGTTTACCAAATTGAATAACAGTTATATTCTGCTCATGTTATTTACCACAATCTGGCTGGGCGGCATTGGCTTTTTTGATGATTATATCAAAGTATTTAAAAAAGATAAAAGTGGTTTATCAGGCAAATCGAAAATCTTCGGTCAGATTATTCTTGGATTGGTAGTGAGTGCTGTTATGTATTTCGATCATTCAATGGTTATTCAGGGAAAGTTGGTTGAGAATGATGAGGCAAAGGCTACGAAAAATGAGTTGGGATATTTTTCATTTACTGAGGCACACTCCACCAAAACAACCATTCCGTTTATTAAGAATAATGAATTTGACTATGCTGTGTTGTTGAAATGGGTTGGAACCGGTTACGAGAAATACGCCTTTCTTGCTTTTATTCCGATTGTAATTTTTATCATCACAGCGGTGTCGAACGGTGCAAACCTGACGGATGGGATGGATGGACTGGCGGTTGGGGTTTCGGCCATCATCGGGGCAACACTGGGGATATTGGCCTGGATTTCGGGTAATATAATTTTCTCCGATTATCTGAATATCATGTATTTGCCCAATACCGGTGAGCTGACGGTTTTCATAAGTGCTTTTGTTGGCGCCAATATCGGTTTTTTATGGTACAATTCTTTTCCTGCTCAGGTTTTCATGGGTGATACTGGTAGTCTTGCTCTTGGAGGTATCATTGCCGTTTTTGCCATTCTCATCCGCAAAGAGTTGCTGATACCCATTTTATGCGGCATTTTTCTGGCCGAGAGTGCATCGGTTGTTTTGCAGGTGGGTTATTTCAAATATACAAGGTTACGATTTGGTGAAGGTCGCCGCATTTTCAGGATGGCCCCATTGCATCACCATTTTCAAAAATTAGGTTATCCTGAGCCGAAGATAGTTTTTCGGGTTCTGATTGTCAGTGTGATGCTGGCACTTATTTCAATTGTTACACTCAAACTTCGATAATTAGATGCATCCGGACCGGAATAAATATAAGAATATTGCTGTGCTCGGTGGAGGCGAAAGTGGCTGTGGTGCTGCTTTGCTTGCACAAAAGCATGGCATTACTTCTTTTGTTTCGGACAAAGGAAAGATAAAATCCATCTTTAAAAATGAGTTAATAGACCATCAGATTGCCTTTGAGGAAAACACCCATTCCGAAACATTGCTTGGTTCGTTCGAATTGGTGGTGAAGAGTCCTGGAATACCTGATAATGCACCGATTATAGTTTTTTTACGCAAAAAGTGTATTCCGATTATTTCAGAAATTGAATTCGGATATTGGTTTACAAATGCCACCCTGGTGTGCATTACCGGAAGCAACGGAAAAACTACCACCACATTGCTAACCGGTCATATTATGGAAACAGCCGGTTTGGATGTTTGTGTGGCAGGAAATGTCGGTCAGAGTTTTGCCCGGCAGCTTGCGATAAGCGATCACGATTATTTTGTACTCGAGCTCAGTAGTTTTCAGTTGGACGACATTCAACATTTCAAGGCGGATATTGCTGTGATCACCAATATTACCCCCGATCATCTTGATCGATATGATCATGACTTCGAAAAATACGCAAAATCAAAATTCAGAATCCTGAATAATCAGGATGAAAACGATGCTTTCGTTTATTGTTCTGATGACACAGCAATTATCAGCCGGATCAATCAGAGCGGGATAAAATCAAAACAATATCCATTTTCACTTACGCCATATAACGGTGGTGAAGGTGGAGCAATCAAGGATAATAATATCATCATCAACATACATCAAAACACCCTAACCATGACACTTGAACAATTGGCTTTACAAGGAAAACACAATGTTTACAATTCAATGGCTGCGGGAATATCGGCCAAGCTGCTGCAAATAAGGAAGGAATCAATCAAACTGGGATTATCCGATTTTCAAAATGTCGCTCACCGGTTGGAATATGTAGCCAATGTGCACGGCGTTTCGTATTACAACGATTCCAAAGCTACCAATGTTAATTCGACCTGGTATGCGCTTGAAAATATGCAACGACCGGTTGTATGGATTGCAGGAGGTGTTGACAAGGGAAATGATTATACTGATTTGTTGCCGCTTGTAAAATCAAAAGTGAAGGCAATTATCTGTCTTGGGCTCGACAATTCGAAACTTATTGAAACTTTTGGTGGCCTTGTTGATCAGATGTATGAAGTGCATTCGATGGCTCATGCTGTGATGGTGGCTTCTGAAATTTCGAGTAATGATGATGTAGTATTGTTATCACCGGCCTGTGCCAGTTTTGATCTTTTTGAGAACTACGAGGACCGTGGAATCCGATTTAAGGAAGCAGTTAAAAGTTTGTAGCAATGAAATTTCTTTTTAGAGATATTAAGGGCGATAAAGTTATTTGGGTAGTGGTATTATTTCTATCCCTTTTTTCTCTATTGGCCGTTTACAGTTCAACAGGCACGCTTGCCTATAAATATCAGGGAGGAAACACGGAGTATTATATGCTGAAGCACTTTATTATCCTGTTTCTCGGATTGTTGTTCATGTATCTGGCCCATAAGATTAAGTACATTTACTATTCACCTATATTTCAGGTGGCTTTATGGATTTCGATCCCATTATTGTTTTTAACGCTTGTTTTCGGATTGAATCTGAATGATGCCAAACGTGTACTGCCGTTGCCATTCAATCTCACTTTTCAAACGAGCGACCTGGCTAAGCTGACGCTGATTATTTATCTGGCCTATCTGCTGACAAAGAAACAGGATTATATCAAGGATTTTAAATCGGCTTTTGTACCGATTATGTTACCGGTTTTATTGGTGGTATTTTTTATTCTGCCAGCCAATTTTTCAACCGCCGCCATGATTTTTGCTACAAGTCTCGTACTTATGTATGTCGGACGCGTCAACCTTAAATATATTTTCTCTTTAATAGGAATCGGAGTATTTGCTTTTGCAATTTTCATTCTTGTTTTAATGCAATTGCCGGCAGATAAACAAGGTAGACTTGGCACATGGAAAAATCGTATTAGTGGCGAGGGCGACAATTTTCAGATTGAACAAGCCGAAATTGCTATTGCCGGGGGTGGAATATTTGGTAAAATGCCAGGTAACAGCACCCAGCGTAATTTTCTTCCACATCCATATTCCGATTTTATTTTCGCAATCATTATTGAAGAATACGGATTGCTCGGGGGAAGTTTTATGGTGTTGTTGTACCTGATCATTTTATTCAGGGCGGTGGTAATTATGACGAAGATACCTCAGACTTTCGGGGCCTTCCTGTCGATCGGGGTGGCCTTCAGCCTGGTATTCCAGGCGATGGTAAATATGGGTGTTGCGGTTGGCATGCTCCCTGTTACGGGTCAGCCATTGCCCTTGGTGAGTATGGGAGGTACATCTATTTGGTTCACAAGTATTTCACTTGGTATTTTATTAAGTGTTAGCAAAGAAATTGCAATAAAAGAAAAATTAGAATCCATTACAGATGAAGCAGCCGTTGCGGATAATAATTAGCGGAGGTGGAACAGGTGGCCATATTTTCCCGGCCATTGCCATTGCCGATGCACTGAAGCAGTTGCGTCCTGATGCTGATATTTTGTTTATCGGCGCGCAAAACCGGATGGAAATGCATCGTGTTCCGGCGGCAGGTTATCCAATTAAAGGATTGTGGATCAGCGGATTTCAACGTAAATTCAGTCTGCAGAATGTTTGGTTTCCGTTAAAAGTGATTGTTAGTTATCTGCGCGCAAGGCAAATTGTTAAAAAATTCAATCCTGATTGTGTAATTGGTGTTGGTGGTTATGCCAGCGGACCCACGTTGCGGGCAGCCATATCGTTGGGCTATAAGACTTTGATTCAGGAACAGAATTCATTTCCAGGTGTTACAAACCGAATCTTGGCCGGGAAAGTGGATCGCATTTGTGTTGCCTATGAAAAAATGGACAAATGGTTTCCGGCTGAAAAAACCATAATCACCGGCAATCCGCTTCGGCAGGGTGCGGTGAATATCGAAGGAAAACGTAATGAAGCCATGACGTTTTTCGGACTTCTTCCTGACAAAAAAGTGTTGCTGATCGTTGGTGGTAGCCAGGGTGCACGTGCAATAAATCTCGGAATTTCGGCCCATATTGAGAATTATCGGGATGCTGGTTTTCAGGTGGTTTGGCAAACAGGCGAAGGTTTTTACAAGGAAGCAGTCGAAAAAGTTACCTCCTCCGGTGCAGAAAATGTTGTTAAGGTTCAGGCCTTTATTCAACGCATGGATCTTGCTTATGCGGCTGCTGATTGTATTGTTTCGCGCGCAGGCGCCATCGCCATTTCCGAAATGGCTGTCGTTGGCAAGCCTGTTATATTCGTACCACTTCCAACTGCAGCTGAAGATCATCAAACCCAAAATGCATTGCGATTGGTGAAAAGCGATGCTGCCTTATTAGTGAAAAACAGTGATGCCGGACAGATCCTGTATTCTGAAGTGCATACGTTAATGGGTGATGCTGGAAAAATGGAAAAATTGGGTAAAAATATAAAGTCGTTTGCCATTGCCGATTCTGATAAGCTGATAGCCGGTGAAATTTTAAATCTGATCGCATCATGAAATTTGGATCGGGAAATACAATCTATTTTATTGGCATCGGAGGTATTGGAATGAGTGCGCTGGCGCGTTATTTTCATATTCAAGGGGCTGATATACATGGTTATGACCGCACACGAACTCCTCTTACCATCCAATTGGAGCAGGAAAATATGCATATTCATTATAACGAAGATATTGGACTGATTCCATCTCATCCCGATCTGGTTGTTTACACTCCCGCGATCCCGAAGTCGAGTGCAGAATTGCAATTTGTTATTGAATCAGGCTTTCCGTTGATGAAAAGGTCGGAAGTGCTCGGTGAATTGACTAAAAATTTATACACGATTGCCATCGCCGGCACCCATGGTAAAACCACCATCACTTCCATGACTTCGCATTTGCTGGCGCAGGCCAATTTACCATTCAGTGCATTCATTGGTGGAATCAGCAATAATTTCGACAGTAACCTGGTTTGCAAACCAAACAGTACCATTATTGTGGTGGAGGCGGATGAATTCGATAAATCGTTTTTACGTCTTCAGCCTTCAATTGCCGTGATCAGTTCGATGGATGCCGACCATCTGGATATTTATCATGACCACAACCAATTGATTGAAACCTATAATGCTTTTGCCCAAAACACCGTCCCTGGCGGATATGTAATTGTCCGGCGCGGATTGAAGGTAAATACCTTAGAGCCGGTTTCAACATATGGGATCAACACCGATGCCGATGTTTACGCCACAAACATCAGGGTGCTTGATGGCAGGTTTTTGTTTGAGCTGCATCTGCGTAATAGTGAGACAAAAGAGGTAGCCATGCTCTTACCTGGCCGTCATAATATTGAAAATGCACTTGCTGCTGCTTCTGTGGCTGAATTGATGGGCGTTACGATTGAACAGATTGCACACGGAATTTCAACATTCACGGGCGTTCAGCGGCGGTTTGAGTTTAAGGTAAGAAAGAAAAACGTGGTATATATCGATGATTATGCACATCATCCTGAAGAATTAAGGGCTTGCATTTCCGGAGTACGTGAACTGTTTCCAGACAAGAAAATTACCGGGATATTTCAACCACATCTGTTCAGCCGTACCCGCGATTTTATGGATGGTTTTGCAAAAAGTCTGGCTATGCTTGATCA
Organism: uncultured Bacteroidota bacterium; assembly: GCA_903891085.1. Lineage (GTDB taxonomy): Bacteria > Bacteroidota > Bacteroidia > Bacteroidales > F082 > CAJBPB01. The sequence continues at coordinate 70,027 of CAITDJ010000097.1, forward strand.
ATTGATCCTGCTCGACATTTATCCCGCACGAGAAGAACCCATTGAAGGAATTACTTCAACCGCATTGCTAAATCGGATTGAAATACAAGACAAACTATTATGTTCAAAAGAAAGGCTTTTAGAAACAGTTTCCAATCTGCAACCTGAGGTTTTGTTAACGCTTGGTGCCGGTGATATTGACCAGTTTGTTCAACCACTTCAACAATTGCTGTCGTCATGGTAAAGAAGATACTCACCATATCAACCTGGGTGCTTAGCTGCCTGTCAATCATCGCTTTGTTTGCTTTTGCACGAAATGAATATCTGCGTGCTCCCGTTAAGAATCTTCGTTTGGTGATCGATCGGCCGGCCAATGGCGGTTTTCTTGAATACAAAAAAACCTATTCGCTTATCATGAAAATGACTGACTCCATCTTGGGAAAATCGGTCGAAAAACTTTCGCTTTTTACACTGAAAAACAAATTGTCTGCAAATCCCTATATATCCCATGTTGAATTGTTTACCTCAATGGATGGTGTGCTCAACGTGTATTTGAACGAACGCGAAGCCCTGGTCAGGGTTTTCGATAGTACAAGCCAAAGTGCCTATATCGATACCCATGGCATGTTGTTTCCGCTGAATCCCGATTTTTCTGCAAGGGTAATGGTGGCAAGCGGTTGTTTCGCCTATCCCGAACTTATGCCCAATGCCACTGCGAAGGTTAGTTCAAAAATCTATGCCGGTACAAAATTGAATGAGATCTTCAAGCTGGCCGAAAATCTCAGCAAAGATGATTTTCTGCGTGTTTTTGTCGCACAAATGTATGTGGATAGTCTGGGCGAATTTGAACTCACACCCAGGTTGAGTAACACAAATATTGTCATTGGTAATGTGGAAGATCTGGACATGAAATTGACAAATTTGAAAGTTTTTTTCATGAACAAAGCCGTTAAACCTGAACTGTATAACTATAAGACCATCAGTTTAAAATATAAAAATCAAATAGTTTGTATCAAAAGACAAGTAATATGAAAAGTACTGAAATTATTGTCGGATTGGATATCGGCACAACTAAAATTGCATGTATCGTTGGAAGACGTAACGAAAACGGAAAAATCGAGATTCTTGGTTTTGGAAAAACAGAATCGATTGGAGTGAAAAGGGGAGTCGTTTCGAACATTGAAGATACGGTTAACTCTATTAAACGGGCTGTTGAAGAAGCTTCCATGCGATCAAAAGTCGATATCAAATACGTGAATGTTGGCATTGCAGGCCAGCATATCAAAAGCCTTCAGCACCGGGGAAGTCTTATCAGAGAGTCAAGTGAAAAAGAAATCGACAGACTTGAAATTGACAAATTGATCAATGATATGTATAAGCTGAATATGGCTGCAGGTGAAGAAATTATCGATGTAATTCCTCAGGAATATATCATTGATGGTGAACCTGGTTTCAAACAGCCAATCGGTATGATGGGTAGTAAGGTTGAAGCAAATTTTCATGTGATTATCGGTCAGACTGCTGCTGCCCGTAATATTTTAAAATGTATTAAAAGAGCCGGCCTCGAAATGGTTGATCTCATTCTCGAACCCATTGCATCTGCCGAATCAGTCCTGGGTGAAGACGAGAAAGAAGCCGGTGTTGTGTTGGTGGATATTGGTGGTGGAACAACCGATATTGCCATTTTCCATGATAAAATCATCAGACACACTGCTGTTATTCCGTTTGGTGGAGATATTATCACCGATGATATCCGCGAAGGATGTACCATCATAAAAAAACATGCCGAAGAAGTGAAAGTTAAATTCGGATCAGCCCTGGCCAGCGAAAACCGTGATGATGAAGTTGTTTCCATTCCTGGAATTCGTGGGAGGGCGCCAAAAGAAATTTCATTCCGTAATCTCGCCTCCATCATCCAGGCCCGGCTTGAAGAGATCATTGAAAATGTATATTATGAAATTAAAAACTCCTCGTTTGAGCGTAAGTTAATTGCCGGTATTGTACTTACAGGTGGTGGAGCCCAAATGAAACATATTGACCAACTGACAGCCTTTATCACAGGGATGGATGTCAGAATTGGTTATCCGAACGAACACCTTGCATCAGGCACACCAGATGAACTGGCCAGTCCGATGTATGCTACCGGAATTGGTCTTGTTATTGAAGGAATTCGTCGTCACGACTATGAAATGGAGATAGAAGGATTGAAACAACCAGCCTCAACATCAAAAAATCCTTCAAAATCCGTAAAGGATAACAGAAGCGAAGAAAAGTCAAAAAGGGGTGGTTATAGCTATCTGGAAAGGATTAAACAATTGTTCGAACGAGATCTCCTCGAATAAGCAGCTATTAACCAAAGAATGTTGAAAACTCAAATAAAAGATTGTCCTGAAGTGAAAACTTGTATCTAATTTTAAAAACTCTAATTATGCCCGAAATGTTAAAATTTGAACACCCAAAACAACAGTCAAATATCATAAAAGTCATCGGTGTTGGCGGTGGTGGAAGCAACGCTGTTACACATATGTTTAATCTGGGAATCAAAGGCGTTGATTTCATTCTGTGTAATACAGATTCTCAGGCGCTTGACATCAGTCCGGTACCAAACAAAGTGCATCTCGGCAATCGAAATCTCGGTGCAGGTAACGTTCCGTCAGTTGGTCGTGATGCTGCCATCGAAACACGTGATGCATTGCGCGATATTTTGGAACCGCATACAAAAATGCTCTTCATTACTGCCGGTATGGGCGGTGGAACAGGCACCGGTGCTGCTCCGGTTGTAGCCGAAATGGCACGTGAACTTGATATTCTGACTGTGGGTATCGTTACACTTCCTTTTAATTTCGAAGGACGTAGACGCAGGCAACAAGCCCTTGAGGGAATCGATGAATTGAGAAAATATGTTGATGCCTTGTTAATCATCAGCAATGATAAACTCAGGGATGAATACGGCAATATGAAGCTTACTGAAGCATTCAAAAAAGCCGATGATGTGCTTGCTATTGCTGCAAAAGGTATTGCCGAAATTATTACTGTTACTGGCTACATCAATGTAGATTTTGAGGATGTGAAAACGGTAATGAAACAAAGTGGCAAAGCAATCATGGGATCGGGTGTTGCTGAAGGCGAAAACCGCGCTACCAAGGCCATTGAAGATGCCATGCGTTCACCGCTGTTAAATGATTCTAATATTTCAGGCGCTAAAAATATTCTGCTTTATATCACTTCAGGTAACGAGGAAGTTACTTTCGATGAAGTAAAAGATATTACCGATTATATCCATACCATCTGTGGCAACTCGGCCGAAGTTATATGGGGCAATGGAACTGATCCTGCGTTGGAAGATCAGATTGCCATTACTGTTATTGCAACAGGATTTGCAGCAGAAGAAGATGGGAAAGTTATTAATGATTTGTATGCCGAAAGAAGGACTTCGTCAAATACAGTTACCCGCCCTGCAAAAGTGCACACAATTGGTGATGTATCAAACGAAACTGATCCTAAAGAGGATCCTTTTGTCAGACTCAGACCTGTTGAAATCCACCAAACTGATCCTGCGGTGAAACCTGTAAAAGTACACGCTCTTTTCGAAAATGAAAAGAATGAAGAAATTGAACCCAACCATGCCCCCGAACCAAAAAATGAGATGGAGCCCGTTGAATCCTATGCCGATGTTGAAGATGTTTTGATTGAAGCACATGAGGAATCACGTGAGGTAATTTTTGAAATCGTTCAACCTGTTGAATCGCATTATGAACCACCTGTTATGCGTTTTGTTGATGATCAAAACAACCGGATAGAGATGGATCGTAAATCACTCGAGAGACAATCAAGGTTAAAAGCCATGAGTATGAAACTCAAAACCCACGAAGGTATTGAGGAACTCGAAAGTGAGCCGGCATTTAAGCGTCGTGGTTTGCAGTTGAATGAAGAGGAACCATCAAATGATGTATCGAGATATAGCGTCAATCCAACTGATCAACGACCTGGCTTGCGGTCCGACAATTCTTATTTACACGATAACGTAGATTAAAAGTCGGAAGACGCGGGTCTAATTCAAAATGAAAAATGCAAAGTCAAAATGCAAGTGGTTGGAAGACCGAAGACTGTAAACTGAAGACTCCTGTCTCGGACGCAGGACGAGAGAAGACTGAAGACTGTGGACCTAAATTGAAAGATTAGATTAATTTTTAAAAATACCTAACAAAAGATCATTCAGATGTCGCTCGAAATATTGATTAATAACGATATAAAGCAGGCGATGCTTGCCAGAGATACACGTAAGCTTGCGGCACTGCGTGCCATCAAGGCTGCACTTTTGCTCGAAAAAACCGGCAAGGACGTGTCAAGTGGTGAGATACCTGAGACCGTTGAATTGAAATTGTTGCAAAAATTGGTGAAGCAACGTAAGGAATCGGCCGGTATTTATGTCGCGCAGAACAGACCCGATCTGGCTGAGGAGGAAGATTATCAGACGGCCATTATCGAAGCCTATTTGCCTGCCCAATTAAGCAACGATGATATCCGGAAGATTGTGGCCGGTGTTATTGCTGCAACAGGTGCTACGAGCATACGCGATATGGGTAAGGTAATGGGACTGGCAAGCAAGGAAGTGGCCGGACGAGCCGATAATCAGCTAATCTCAAGCATTGTGAAAGAGATGTTGGGTGTGTAAACCCCGATTTGAACGAATAACAAAAAAGGAGCCCAATTGGGCTCCTTTTTTGTTTTATCAAGTATCGGAAAATTATCCCAATGCGACTCTTTCAACATCAACAACGGTCAAATCTTTGTCGGCTTCGGCCAGGTACTGACGAACAGTTTTCTTGCATTGATTTTTCATTTCCAAATACGAAAGTATGCTACACTTATCATTCAATCGGCGATTTTGAGTTTTTCAGCAGACCCTAAATAAATTTGAGTGTTGAGTTATTGGAAGATTCCGGGAACTTTTCGACTTTTTTCAGTGAAATAATGCATGTATAGGTTTGCTCATCTTCTGTCCATTCACCAATTAAGATACCTGATTTTTCATTGTCATTATATTCAAAATGGAATGATACGTTTTTTTATATTGCCTCTTGCTTCGAATCGTCACTAACTGTATTCATTTTTTCTGGGATAGTAGGCACTCTATTTCTTAAATAAAGTATAAATAAGCCTTCGTACAGGGTGATAATCATAAAGAGTATGCTAAAATACATACTAAAACCCATACGCTTAGTCAAGAATAAAGATATAGCTCCATCCCTTGGCAACATTACTATTATATGACTAATAAATGTAATTTTTTGACGTAATATCCTTAAAAAAAAATACACTAGTAAACTTAATATTTCACTCAATATTGGAACAATAAAGCAGGTAAAAAATATAGTTGATTTTTGTTTTAAGTTTAGTTTTCTTTTCTGAATTTTTAGTATAATTAGATTCATACTGAATGCACCTATTGCAAAAATGAATAATACCATAATAGGTTGGTGCCCTATATTTTGAAAAATCAAAATGAACACACTAAAGCCACCAAATATAAAAATCATAAAAGGGTATTGTATCAAATGCTTTACAAACGAAAACTTTTTATCAACAGACACCAACCATATTGGAAAAATGAAAGGAATAAAAGGAGAAATGAAATTAAGACGATCAAAAAAGGACCCTAATTGAGGATGCATCCTTCGGTAAAACGAATCTACTCCTAAGCTAGCAGTAAAAAAAATTATTTGTATTAAAAAGGAAATAGTTATCAACGAAATAAACTCGCTCCTTTTCGTGTTTTTGAATTTTGAAAGAAATTTTTTCATTATACGATTGGTTTATTAAATTCTAATCAAAAAAGAAAAACCTTGATCTTTTGATAAAAAGCTGCATACGTTTGTAGTTCAGAATCAATGACTTTAAAATTGGGGGCGTCAATCATGTCATCTTAGAACTCTATTACCCATCTATTCTTTCGCTCACACTCTTTTACAAATTGTACTTTAAGCCAATTCATGCCCTGGTTATCAATACTTTGAATAATTCGAATACAGTTTTCAAAGTCACCTAAGTTTCTGTATATTTCTGCTTTCATTATTTTATCGTTAACGGCTGATTTGTTGGGTAAGTTCAATATTCTCCGGAAAATATTTTGTCTATTGAGCAAGTTCAAAAGTTCAATTAGATTCTTTTTCCAACGCATTTCATCGTTTTTATCATTAAATATTTTTTGACCATTTCTTATCCTATCGTTGTAGACCCACCAAAGATGCTGTCTGATAAATAGCTCTTCACCTTTATTTTCGGCTACCCCTTTTGTAATTGCAATAAAATACTCTTCAATTGTTAAAAACTCTGCAGAATCAGCTTTTGCCCACTTTGAATTTTCTTCGCCCCATCGGTAGCTTCCAATTTCTTTTAATTTATTCAACCAAAAAATCGTGTTGCATTTTTTGCATTTCGTAAGATTGGGGAATTCAGGAAGCATTCGGGCAACCTGCTTTCCATCAGAAAATTGTTTCGCTCCAAAAGTGTTGCCAGATAGTAAGCTCATCTTTGTTATAAGATTGCTACAATTTGGGCATTTGTATACATAAATAGGACCTGGATTCATTGATGCAATTTTTATTGGATTGATATTTTTCGTTTATTATTCTTGATTCCCAGAACTTTGTCGTTTCATAAACTCAGCAAATACAAAAACAGGATCATCACCGCTATTGAGTAAATGTGTAAAAGCCCAATAACAATCTATCGTGATTCGAAAATGAGTAGCTATATCATTATGAATTTCACCGGGAAATAAGTGATAAATCAAAAGATTTTCAGAAAAGGCAACCTCAACGTAATTGTCCATAACATTAACTCTGACAATACCAAAAGCCAGCAAACTATTGAGATGTGATGACAATACCATGATGTCTTTCGTTCGTTCAACGTCAAACTCATTTATAAAAATTGCCCTTAGAAGAAGTCTATCCTCAGTGATTACATATTGAAATTTATGGACATGATCATTTTCATCAACGAAGGATGTGACAATGGATTTGTCATTTTCATATACACCAAAATTCCAATTTTCTTTCTTGTGCAATTTGATTAATTCCTTCCAGACTGACTAATCCGGACTAAAGTGCGCCACGAATCCGGAGCAAAGTGCGCCACTAAATCCGGTGCAAAGTGTGCCAATAATATTTGACGATTTTATTGGCTCCAGACTCACAAATTGGTTTGTTTAGTTTTATAAATGACCTG
>CAITDJ010000098.1 GCA_903891085.1 uncultured Bacteroidota bacterium
AATAAAATATGATTCAAATAGGGCAGGATTTCAGGTGAATGTGAAATACGGCACACGAAACCTGAGTGTCGAAAATGATGACAACCAAAGCACTGAATTTGCTACAGGTAGCGTCGTTCCTTTGATGATTGAGATAAGGCACAATTAGTTTAAGTACGGTTAGTTTCATTGCCTGCTCAAAACATGGGCTTGGCAGGTGATGAGATAAAAATAAACAATGCCCAAAGTAATATTTGTATGAAAAGAATTTTAATTATCGCTTTCTGCATTATACGCAGCGTGGTTATTGCACAAACGCCCGAACTCATCATACCCACTGGGCATGCAAAAACGGTTACCAATGTTTTGTACACACTTGATGGGAAATTTATTTTATCATCCAGCGAAAACGTGGTGAAAATCTGGGAAAGATCATCCGGCAGACTACTGAAAAACGTTGTTTGCAAATGGGGAGAAAAAGAACCTGAAGTTGTTGACATGGATGCATCTCCTGACGGTAAAACCATTGCCATAGCCACTTACCGAAATATGCATTTTTTTTCATTGGAAGATTTCACTGTAAAGAAAGAAATCCATTTTGATGAGATTGAAAAAGTATTGTATAGCAAGGATGGCAGCCATTTGTTTGTTGCCATGGGCGATGATACAAAAACAATTGCAGTGGTGGATGTGAGCGAAGGCACCAGTTCAACTATTTTCACTTATAAGAAAGTGAATGACGAAAGTGATATCAGCAACCTCAGTTTGAATGGTGATGGAAAACAATTGTTGGTCTGCATGAATAAAGATGGGTCCGCACTCCTCAACAGCAATTCCGGGGAACTGATAAAAATGGTCCCTGCAGATAAAAGGGTGATTTCCTTTACCCCTGAAGGAAACCTGCTTGGTATTACCAAAGGAACGGACACCTATCTTGTTAATTTTGACTGGCTCGACCCTGCTACACTGCAAACAAAATGGCATGCTGTGCTTAATTTCCGCAAAGAAAATGACGGTGTTTTTGACTGGCTCCTGCATGAATACACCAATCTAAAAAAACAATGCGTTTGGAACCCACTGAATAATGATCTTGTAGTGGCATCTGAGAAACATATTTTTACGTTGAACTTTTCTACACAAACAATAGCTCAGTTAAAATATACCGGAAAAGAATTTAATAAAGGTGTGGCCATTGCAAAAGATGGAAAACATATAACCATTGGCAACAACCTGCCTGAAGTAATTGAATACAATTTATCAAATCAGAGCATTAAACATATTTATGGAAGCTCTGTATTTGCAACAGAATCCATTCAGGCCGCCAATGACAGCAGTTTTCAATTATTGCTTAACAGCAAAAATGGGAACATCAATAGCCTGCGTTTTGGAAAAACAAATTTCGCGGCAAAAGGAATTCACGTCAACAATATCTTTTCTGTAAGTGCCATTTCAAAAGATGGTAAACTGGGGGCTTATTTACACCACAGCACACTGCATTTTTTTAATACTGAAACAATGCAGGGAATGTCGGAAACCATTGAACTCGACCAAAATATAGACCCGCACGAAATGGCTTTTTCTGATAATGGAAAATGGCTGGTAGCCCTTGACGGAAGTGCTGCACTTGTATTTGATGTTGCCACTAAAAAACTGATCAATAAATTTAAAACCGGTGACTATGCCCTTTGGTTCGGCCACAACTATAAAATTGAGGGTATATCTAATGATGGAAAAAAGCTGATCACCTATTCAATAAAAGAAAATAGTAATGGCAATGGTTCTGTTTTGTGTTATGATATCGCAACCGGGAATATATTGTGGGAAAAACCCATCATCGCTTGCTGTTTTAAATTCATCAACAACGAAAAGCAGGTTTTTATGGTGCGGAAAGACCATCCGGAAATCCTTACAGTGGATGCTATTACAGGCAATACTATTACTGAAAAAACACTTCCGTTCCAGCGGATATATGCAGCCAATATCAGCAGTGATCTAAAGAAAATGGCCTTCACCAGCGTAGATATTAATTTTAAAGTGGGTAATAGCGACATACAGGTTTGGGATATTCTGAACAATAAAAGCATCGCTGTTTTAAAAGGGCATAGTTATATTCCTGGCGAACTTTCCTTTTTAGCCAATAGTAATTTTATTGTTTCGGCATCAGAAGATAATACTACCCGCATCTGGGATATTGGCAAACAAAAAGAACTGGGTACAATCATCACTTTCGAAAGTAGTAACGATTGGGTATTTATTACTCCCGACAGCAGATTTGATGCTTCATCAGATGCCTTGAAAAGCATGTACTACGTAAAAGGCAGAGATGTATTACCACTGGAAGCGCTTTACGAACAGTATTTTACGCCAAAATTAATTTCAAGATTAATCGCTGGTGAAATTTTTGACCCTGTTCCGGACATTGCAAATATAAAAATACGACCGACTGTAAAAATGAGTTATGCTGTCGCTCAGCGCAATCTCGAAGTGGAAGATGACAAACCCACCTACCAAAACACAACGGGATCAGCGGTGATCACCATAACGGCAAATGCCCCAAATGATGTAGTTGATGAAATACGATTATTCCACAACGGTAAAACGGCAACACTTACTTCCCGGAATTTAATAGTCGCCGACGATACAAAGTCTTCTGATGCTGTCAAAAAATACACCATCCAACTCTTGCCGGGGATAAATACATTTCGTGCCTTAGCATTAAATTCTCAACGTACCGAAAGCATCCCGGATGAAATTGCTGTTATTTATAAGGATAGCAATACAAACAGCAATACAGTTCAACCTGCTAACATTCAACAAGTAGAAGGCGCACCAATTTCCCCTGTCGACAAAAACGCAACTCTCCATTTAATCGTAGTAGGCATTAATCAATATCAGAATAAGAAAATGGTGTTGAATTATGCGTTAGCCGATGCCACTGCATTTAAAGATGAAATTGAGAAAGATGCAAAAAGCATTATCACAAACATCAAAACCTACTTTGTTACGGATAATGCGGCAACAAAAACAGGAATTACAGCTGCATTCAAACAAGTTCAGGAAACGGCAAAACCTCAGGATGTACTTGTGTTTTATTATGCTGGTCATGGCGTTATTGGTAAAGATAAGGAGTTTTACCTGGTGCCAAATGATGTAAGCGATTTGAAAAATGTACAGGCTGAGCTCGAATCGAAAGGAATTCCGGCAAAGCTCCTTCAGCAATACGCAATCGATATTGCCGCCCAAAAACAGCTCTTTATCCTCGATGCCTGCCAGAGTGCAGGTGCTTTTAATGAAATGCTGAGCGCCGATGGCGAGCAGCAGAAAAGCATTGCCGTGGTTTCGCGTAGCACAGGAACGCACTGGATGGCAGCCAGCGGCGCGCAGCAATATGCCAACGAGTTTTCACAACTTGGCCATGGAGCGTTTACGTATGTGTTGCTCGAAGCTTTGAAAGGTTCGGCTGCTGCCGACAAAATGATAACCGTTAACGGACTGAAAAATTACCTTCAGCAGGAAGTTCCCGAGTTGATGAAGAAATATAGTGGAACGTTGCAATACCCTGCCAGTTATGGGTTTGGAAATGATTTTCCGGTTGAGGTGATTAAATAAATTTGTAAAAGCGTAACAGTTAACCTAAAAATCATGAAGCATCTATTTCTTATTCTCGTTTGTTTTCCACTCCTTACCTTGGCTCAAAAACCTGAACTTGTAATAAAAACAGGCGTTCAAGGTGTGGCAATGATGTCGTCGGTTTCTCCCGACAATAAACTGGGACTCACAGTGGATGATAAAAAGGAACTTATCCTCTGGGAATTAGTATCTGGCAAGCAATTAAAGTCGTTCCAAAATATTCTGGCTGCTGATTTTGGCCTGGACAATAAATCAATTGATGTAGTTACCGCTGATTACAAATTCAGGACTATTGATTACTCAGGAAACATCGTAAGTGAAGGCCCGGTAACAAAAACGAG
>CAITDJ010000099.1 GCA_903891085.1 uncultured Bacteroidota bacterium
GGTTTTCTATACAAAACAGCCAATTGATCGATATCCACTAAATCATTTACATTAAATGAGGCATCTATTCCTAATGGCATAGATATGTTTTGTTTACAATAAACATCGAAGCGTGTGTTAGAAATTTTTTCAACTATTGTTCCTAGAATGACATAGTTAATATTTGAATAATTGAAATAGGTTCCAGGAACGGTGTTGTTGAATTGTCCTGAGGTATAATACGGTCCAGTTGTGGTTAATAGCTCACTCAAATTTGGAATCGGATTATTATTCACCGTTGCATCAAGGAAACTGCTATACGTTGTTCCGTCAATAATGGTGGATGTGTGGGATAATAGCATTCTTGTAGTTATTGGAACGGTCGGATGATTTGGATTTTGAACACTATAGCCCAGAATGTTGCTGATATCGGCATCTAGATCTAAAAGATTTTGCTCTACGAGTTGAATAGCAGCGATAGCAGTTATAGTTTTAGAGACACTAGCAATACGGTATTTTGTATCTACTGTTGAATTTATATTTCTGGATAGATCAGATTTACCAATGGAGATATTTTCGATTATTCCATTTTCGCAAAAGACAACCAATGTACCACCCATCATATCGTTATTGGCCGAGATAACGTTGAATTCATTGATTAAAGTCTGAGCTTTCACAATAGAGGTCAAACTTAAAAGAGCTACTAATATGACGCATATTTTTTTCATTTCATCTATTTTTAATCGTTATTTATTTAATGTTCTTTTATATTAGATCGCGTCTGTTTGGGCATGACCGCTAACGTTCCGTGCGTAGAAGCAGGTAGGGAATTCAAAGCTACGCAGTTTAAATTAAGATCCAAAAGATGAAGAAAGAAAAGAAGAAAGAAAAGCTACACAGCCCTGCTTGCTTACTACGCGCTGTTAGCGGTTCGGCGTTTCAATATTTCTTTTAGAATAAGTATCCAATTGTTCCTCCAAATAGTGGATAAATTTCCGAGTAACCAGTACTATACTCAATGACGGGAGTAAAAAGAATCTTGTATAATATTCTACTATTATTTTTCTGGTGTCTATACCCGAATGAGAAAATCCCATATTTTTCCCATTGTTTTTCCATATAATTATCTCTATGCTTTTTATATATATTGTCCCTGCTAATCAATATGCCAGCACCAAGCTCTGCATGGTGCTTACCAAAGGATACTATTTGGTTGATGGTTGTTGGTATCCAAACAGCTTGAGCAATGTTAAGCGAAGCAGGATAGTATGCCAAATCTATTTTCGCCGATAATTTATATTTCCTTCGATTAATTAATAACCTCTCGTAACCGAAGGAATAATAAATTCCATGCCCAGCAATATTAAACTCCACTGAATTGACTTTGCTAAATTTAAAATTTTTTGAAAGTTTATTATCCTGCGAAAAAGACATGCTGATAATAAATGATAGAATTGTTGTAATTGTGAATTGTTTCATTATATAGAGTTTGTTTGTCGTTCTACGCTGACCGCTAACGTTTTCGGGCTTTGCGTTCGGGCGGGTTTCGGAGCACAAAGTTTCAATTTATTACTAAAGTTCAATAGAAGCACTCAGCTATAAGTTTGCACTTCAGCCCGCCTGACGCAAAACCCGTGTTAGCGGTTCGTGCTTCTCTGTCCACTAAGATATTTCGTTTCATTTTTCGATACGTTGATTTTTTAAAAAATCCCCGTCAATAATAAGTAGTTTAACTTCATTTTCAGCAACCGAACGATGAGAACTAAGATCGTCAGATACAACATAGGTCATTCCTTTAGTAAGAATAAAATTCTCCCCAGTTTTGAGTTCACTTACAAAGGATCCTTCTAAACAATGAACTA
>CAITDJ010000100.1 GCA_903891085.1 uncultured Bacteroidota bacterium
CCTTGGATTGAAGATCACCGAAAATCAAAATGTTACCTTAACTGCCACCCGTAACATTGCGCGTGATACAGATTTTCCGGCTTTACCTATGGATTTAAGAAGCGATGACACCTGGCTGATTAGTGGTAGACACGAAGTTAATTTTAATATGAAAAACTTGAAATCGTGGAATACCACTTTATATGCATCTTTGGTAGATCATTATATGGATAATCTTATGAAAGTGCTGGTTCCAAGAACAATGAATGCCTCTACTCCGGCAAAAACAAAAACTTTTGGTGGAAGAACTGAAGGAAATTGGCAATTGGGGAGCTCAAAATTGTTTGTAGGTGCCGATTTACGAATTGAAAAAGCCGAAGGTGAACGAGAACGTGAATTTATTACCGGACCAAATGCAGGAAAAACGTTTTATGATAACGTGTGGCAGGACGGGACAATAGGTAAAAGTGCATTATTTTCAGAATACCAATTGTCTCTTTCCGGATTGATGTTCGTTTTCTCAGGTCGGCTTGAACTAAACAAATCAAACATAAGTGATATTGCATCCAGTTTTGAAACCATGTATGAAAACACTGATGCATTGCAATTGAATCCGGGAATTAGTGTTGGTGCAATAAAGCAAATGGGAAATAAATTCTCGCTGGGGCTTTGGCTTGGTCGCGCACAGAGAAGTGGAAGTATGACAGAGCGGTTTATCAATTATTTTCCAGTCGGTCAGGATGCTTACGAGTTATTAGGTAATCCGGAGTTGAAACCTGAAGTTAATAATCAGTTTGACATCAATCTAAGTTATAAAACTGATAAAACAATTGTAAGCTTTGATATATTCACTTCATTATTACAAAATAATATTTCTTCTGTTATCGACACCAGCCTGGTCCCAATGTTCCCAACCAGCCCGGGTGTGAGAAAGTTTATCAATATTGACAATGCTTTCAGAACTGGTTTTGAGATTAGCTGGAAACAGTCGTTATCATATTACCTTCAACAAAGGGTATCGATTGCATTTACTTACGGGCAAAACAGAGATATCGATGAACCACTTCCCGAGATAGCTCCGATGGATATGCGATATTCTATCTCAGGTAACTTTTTCAAAGGAAAACTTCATCCTGCTATAAATCTTAGGTATGCATTAAAGCAAGACAGAATATCAGCTGATTATGGAGAAATTGCAACACCGGCATTTGCCTTGGTTGATTTGAATTTCTCATACCAACTGAATAAAATAATCAGCGCTACAGCGGGGATTCAGAACTTGTTTGATGAAGCCTATTATGAACATCTTAACAGAAACATACCAGGAAATCCTCCAATCGAAATTTTTGAGCCGGGCAGAAGTTTTTTCTTATCACTGACTGTTGATCTATTCTAAATTTATAAATCATTGACTGTCTGATGAAAATACAGACAGTCAATGATTTTACTGGTTTGCCCTTGAAATGACTTATTGGTTCTAAATTACCCTTTCTGTTATTAGATATTTTCAACAACCATTAAATAAGAAGTATTGATTTGATTTAGGAAAAAGAGTCAGAGGCAACAGTTGATATCATTCCTAACCGAGGACACTCATTTATTTGAAGAGTGCATAAGGAGGGATTTGCTAAAAAAAAAGTCCGGC
>CAITDJ010000101.1 GCA_903891085.1 uncultured Bacteroidota bacterium
AAAGTACAGGAATTTTTAGCAAAGAGATAAAAAACCGTAAGAATACAGAGTAGAGCTTTTCCAATATCTGGAAGAGCTTTTTTCGTTTATAATCAGAAGCCATGGGAATATTTTCATTTTTTAGTAAAGAAAAAAAACAGGATCTCGACAAGGGACTCGAAAAAACCCGTCAAAGTGTTTTCTCAAGGCTCTCAAAAGCTATCATTGGTAAATCGAAAGTTGACGATGAAGTGCTTGACCAATTGGAAGAGATTCTCGTAACTTCTGATGTGGGTGTTGAAACAACATTAAAGATTATTGACCGGATCGAGAAACGTGTTTCGCGTGATAAGTTTCTGGGAACAAATGAGTTAAATCAGATATTGAAAGAAGAAGTCGTTGCCTTGTTGCAGGAGAATAACTCAGTTGATGGTGACGATTTTGACTTGTCTGTCGACATCAAACCTTACGTTATTATGGTGGTGGGTGTAAATGGTGTAGGTAAAACAACGACCATCGGAAAACTTGCTTACAATTTCAAAAAGGCAGGTAAAAAAGTTGTGCTCGGTGCTTCCGATACTTTTCGTGCAGCTGCTGTTGATCAATTGAAAATTTGGGCCCAGCGTGTTGATGTGCCTATTGTTTCGCAGGGAATGGGTTCCGATCCTGCTTCGGTTGCATTTGATACGGTGAAGTCGGCTGTAAGTCAAAATGCTGATGTTGTGATTATTGATACAGCAGGACGATTGCACAACAAAATCAACCTGATGAAGGAATTGACCAAGATTAAAACTGTTATGCAAAAAGTCGTTCCAGGTGCGCCACATGAAATATTACTGGTGTTGGATGCGTCAACCGGTCAAAATGCTATTGAGCAGGCGCGGCAATTTATTGATGCCACCGAAGTAAATGCACTTGCATTGACAAAGCTCGATGGCACAGCGAAAGGTGGTGTTGTTATCGGAATATCCGATCAGTTCAAAGTACCGGTAAAATATATCGGACTGGGCGAAAAAATGGAAGATTTGCAGGTATTTAACCGAGTTCGTTTTGTAGATAGTTTGTTTGAATAGATGTAAAGAAAGGTTGGAAGTTGGAAGATGGAAGTTAAAGCAATTAAAGACTTGTCAACTCCGCACTCCGCACTTCGCACTCCAAATTGATCCCTAATTAAAAATTAACCATGAAAACCATCAATATCGTAACACTTGGTTGCTCTAAAAACAAAGTTGATTCGGAGCATTTGGCAGGTTTACTGGCTGCCGGTTACGAAATCAGGCACGACAGCGATGCAGCATCTGATGTGGTTATCGTTAACACCTGTGGTTTCATTGGAGATGCCAAGGAAGAATCCGTTGACACTATTTTGTCATTTGCCGAGGCCCGTAAATCAGGTGAGATAGATAAACTTATTGTAATGGGTTGTTTATCGCAACGATACAATAAGGAATTAAAAAAAGATATTCACGAGGTTGACGCTTTTTTTGGTGTAAATGACTTTCATGCCATTGCCACATTGTTGAATATAAAACCAGCATCATCCGAAAAACCATATCATTACAACAGGATACTTTCTACACCAGGGCATTTTGCTTATCTGAAAATTTCGGAAGGTTGCGATCGCAATTGCTCTTTCTGCGCCATACCTTTGATAAGAGGAAAGCATCGTTCGGTTCCGGTTGATCAACTGCTTGAGGAAGCCTGGAATCTGTCTGCTTCAGGCGTGAAAGAACTTATATTAATTGCCCAGGATCTTACCTATTATGGAGTCGATCTCAATGGAAACCGACAAATTACCGCTTTGGTCGATCAACTTTCAGCAATCGACGGCATTGAATGGGTGCGCTTGCAATATGCCTATCCTATTGGTTTTCCTGATGATTTGATTGATTTGATCGCTTCCAGCCCAAAAGTTTGCAATTATATCGACCTGCCGCTTCAGCACATCAACACAAGAATTCTGAAATCGATGAAACGGGGCGTTGATAAGGATCAGACAATCAGTTTGATTAAAAAAATAAGAAGCAAAGTCCCGGAAATTGCTTTTCGTACAACACTCATTGTTGGTTATCCGGGAGAGACAGAACAGGAATTTGAAGAATTGGTTCAGTTTGTGAAAGAACAACGTTTCGAACGTTTGGGTGTTTTTGCGTATTCAGCTGAAGAAGGAACTACAGCATTTGGTCTGGAAGATGATGTCACAGAAGAAGTTAAACAACAACGTTTAAATACAATCATGGAGTTGCAACAGGATATTTCATTGAAAATCAATTCGACAAAGATTGGAAACATTGAAAAGGTGGTTATCGACCGCGTTGAAAATGAATATTATATTGGCCGGTCGCAGTACGATTCACCGGAAGTTGACAATGAAATCCTTATACTGAGAGGTAATGATGAACTTCAAATCGGACAGTTTTATTCGATGTTGATTACCGGGGCTGATTACTTTGATCTTTACGCTAAACCCATCTGATTCCGATTTTGTAGGTTGTATCCGTTTTCGGATAAAACCGTCTTATAGCAATTCATAATTTAGTGATTGAAAATCAAAAGGTTATGATAATTGTTATATTGGACGATAATTCTTTGAAAAGGTACAATTTTTCAAATATTTGATTATTAACAATTTAACCAAATCGGCATATTTATTGACGTTTAAATTTTGCTTTTCAATATCTCAATCTTTAAACAGATTGTAGTCGTAATTTGGTTTTGGTAAATTAACGGGCGTTTCATGGCAAATGAAAGCCCGTTTTTTTTGGACCATCATTATCCGGCACATTCATTTTCTGCGTACCTTCGCTCTTGTAAATCAAAAAAAAACCTCCCTCATTTTTAGATGTTGACGCAATGAGATACATTATTTTATTCATATTTACTGGTTGTTTAACATCAGCTGTATTTGCACAAAATCCTGATCAAATAGATGTTAGCAGTTTTACGGGGCGTATTTATTCAGATACAATCAATACGATGGTCATAAATGGAGATGTCGTGAATTTCCGCAAGGAGGGCACCTGGACGGTTTGTTTCAACACAGGCGCTATTCATTTGTTGGTTCCTTACGCGGGAGGATTGAAAAATGGCGTAGTTGTGGAAATTGATCGGAATGGCTTACTGCTTTCTCAAACGCACTATTTGAATGATACCATACATGGTTCAAGCATGGTTTTTCTTGGAGGAAGTAAACTACAGCTTGAAGAAAATTATTTGAAAGGGAAGTTACATGGTCAGCGCAAAGTATTTTATGAACAAGGTAAACTTCAGGAGGCTTCAGATTATGTTGATGGTAACAAAAGCGGAAAATCGATCTGGTATGATGAAAATGGTAAAATGCTGGCTGAATACAGCTATCTGAACGGACTTTTTGACGGTAGTCAATTGGTATTTTATTCCAATGGAAAAATAAAATCTGAACAGTGGTATAGCCAAAACAATCTTCATGGGAAAAATATTCAGTTTTTTGAGAATGGGAATAAAAAACTGGAAGGTTATTATAAAAATGGCCGAAAGGCCGGAGACTGGACTTCATTTAATGAACAGGGACAAATTATTGAAGTTCAAAATTTTAAAGAGTGAAACATATAGATGTCAGAACTCCATCATACGTAGTCAGTAAATTAACAAGTCACAATAGTACAGAACCAAAAAGTAAGAATGAATTACCTTTCAGTTGACGACCTGTCAAAATCGTTTGGCGACAAAACTCTTTTCACCAACCTCAGTTTTGGACTGCAGAAGGGAGATAAAGTAGCACTTGTCGCTTCGAATGGGGCTGGAAAAACTACGTTAATGCGCATGTTGATGGGTAAAGAAGACCATGATTCGGGCTCCATTACTTTTGCTGATGGAATTCGTGTTGGATTTTTGGAACAGCAACCCGATTTTGATGGCCAACTCACAATCAATGAGTTGATTACCGGCACTCATACCCATGTGATGCAACTGATTCGTAATTATGAAGTTGCCCTGAAAAACCAGAACGAACATTTTTCGCCCGAAAGTCAGCGCGAATTGGAAAATGTCACAACAAAAATGGATTTTCACAAAGCCTGGGATTATGACCGCAGGTTAAAACAATTACTGTCAAAATTCGAGATTCACGACCTGAATCAAACCATTTCCACCTTGTCGGGCGGTCAGAAAAAACGACTTGCACTTGCCTTGCTATTGCTTGATGAACCTGAGTTGCTTTTGTTGGATGAACCCACAAATCATCTTGATATTGAGATGATTGAATGGTTGGAGAAATACCTGAAACAGATTAATATTACATTGCTCATGGTGACACACGACCGGTATTTTCTCGATCGGGTGTGTAACAACATTCTTGAATTATTTTTCAAGCGTGTGTATCATCATAAAGGCAATTATGCCTATTACATTCAAAAAAGTACCGAGCGTGAAGAAACAATACGGATTGAAACCGAAAAAGCCGGTCAGTTACTTAAAACAGAATTGGATTGGATGCGTCGTATGCCACAGGCCCGAACTACAAAATCGAAAAGCCGCATCGACGCATTTTATGAACTGAAAGAAAAGGCATCGCAAAAACGGCAGCAACAGCAAATTCAACTCGATGTAACGATCAGTCGCACTGGTAGTAAGATACTCGAAATGAAGGCAGTCAGCAAAAAATATGACGATATTGTCATTGCCCGAGATTTTGACTATATGTTTACCAAGGGCGAAAAAATCGGCATTGTTGGTAAAAATGGTGCAGGTAAAACCAGTTTTTTAAATCTAATTGCAGGTCAGGATACCTTGGATAGTGGTGAAATAATTGTAGGAGACACCATTGTTTTTGGGTATTTTACGCAGGAGAGTTATAATTTTAACGAAGATAGATCGGTAATTGATGTGGTAAAGGAAATTGCCGAAATCATACCGTTGAGTAAGGGCAGAACCGCCACTGCATCACAAATGCTGCAAAAGTTCATGTTTCCTCCTGAAGTTCAAAATCAACCGATTTCGTTGCTTAGCGGAGGTGAGAAACGTCGTTTGCATTTACTGACAATTTTGGTAAAGAATCCCAATTTTTTAATTCTCGACGAACCAACCAACGATCTGGATCTGATGACACTACAGACGCTTGAGGTGTTTCTTCAGAACTTTGCAGGCTGTTTATTAATTGTTTCGCATGACCGGTATTTTATGGATCAGGTTGTAGATCAATTATTTATTTTTGAAGGAGATGGAAAAGTGAAGGGTTTTACCGGAAATTATTCTGATTACCGGATCTATCTCGATGAATCGGAAAAGGAACAAAAGTTGGTTTCAAATCAGCAAAAAGAAAGTTTGAATATTTCCAGATCAAGCCAAACGACAGTGAAAAAGAAAAGGTCGTTCAAAGAACAAAAGGAATTTGAGCAACTTGAGAAGGAAATACATACTTTTGAACTTGAAAAGAGGCAACTCGAAAGTAGGTTGGTTGAAATAGGATCAGATTATATTGAGTTGGACAAGGTGACAAAACACATTGCCTCACTGATTAAGCTAATTGACGAAAAGTCATTTCGCTGGCTCGAATTGGATGAAATCGGAAATGAACAATAAAAACATGTGAATTATGCAGGAAACAGATGATCAGGCCAGGTTAACTTTTTTTATTGATGAAGTTATAAAAAATGAAGTAGTTTGGTTGCTTCAGGCTGAAGATGGACTTTTTGCTATGGTGGAAGATGGCGAAGGAAATTCGTATGTAAGTGTTTGGCCAACAAAAGATGAATGTGTGGCTGTCGCAAAAGACGAATGGTCCGATTATCAGGCTGAAAGCATGGAAATAAAAGAGTTTTTGAACTGGCTGAAAGAGCTCAAGGACGATGATGTAAGAATAGGGGTTTATCCTGATGAAAATGGCCGGATACTGCCTTTTGAGTCACTTGGATTAAAAAAAATGATTGAAACTGAACTAAAGGAAAAACCTGGGTTCAAGTAATTTTAATGGTGAGTTAAAGTGCTGTATATTATTTAATTCCAAAAATTAAATTCATTCAGTTGTTATAAAATAACAATTGATTCTCCTTAAATTGCTATTTTTGCTCGAAATTATTGATTCAATTAGTAACTTCGTACTTCAATTTCAGGAATAAGCACAATTAAAATATTTTGATTATTAATTAGTTAAAAAGTAAAAATAATGTTATTGGCAATACTTTACTGGCCGCTGGTTGCATATTCTGTTTCGGTTGTTGCACTGGTTGGTATAATTCTTTTGCTTTCGCATTGGCTTGGCGAGCGTCATGAAGACAGGGCAACACACGAAGTGTATGAATCAGGTATGATCGCCACCGGAACCTCGCGTCTTCGGTTCCCGTCACATTTCTATTTGATCGCCATGTTTTTTGTGATTTTCGACCTTGAAACAGCGTTTATCGTTGCATGGGCTGTCTCTTTCCGCGAGTTGGGATGGGCAGGGTATTTCGCAGTACTCATTTTCATTGTCGAACTTTCTGTTTTACTGTTCTATATATGGCGATCAGGTGCCCTCGATTTTGGCCCCGATGGAAAAAAGATTCTTGCTGCTTATCATAAAATAACGAAGAAAAATAATTCATAATGGAAAGACTAATCAATCCCAGAGAGATACGTATCGGTGAGTCGATGGAGGAGGAGATCAAACGGTCGCTGGTGTTAGGCAAGCTTGAAGAATTGGTTGCCTGGGGACGATCGAACTCGATGTGGCCATTTGGTTTTGGACTTTCATGCTGTTTTGTTGAAATGGCAACCAGTTTGACACCAAAATATGATATTGCCCGTTTTGGCGCTGAAGTTTTACGTAATACTCCCCGCGAAGCGGATGTTATGATTATTGCCGGAACGGTTTTTATGAAAATGGCACCGATTGTGAAACGCCTTTATGAGCAAATGATGGCTCCCCGTTGGGTGATTTCGATGGGTTCTTGTGCCAATTCAGGTGGGATGTATGATATTTATAGTGTCGTACAGGGAGTGGATAAAATTCTTCCGGTTGATGTTTATGTACCCGGTTGTCCACCTCGTCCCGATGCATTCATGCAGGGTTTGATGTTACTTAAAGAAACAATCAGTCAGGAAAAACGGCCATTAAGTTGGGTAGTTGGACCGCAGGAAATCGTAAGGCCAGCTAAGATATCACAACGCGATCTGAATCACGATGCACATACCAGTGTCACTTTTTTGCGTCCTACCGACGAAATGTTTGAAGTAAAGAAAAAGAAATAGTATGCTCGTTATTTTGTTATAAATAGCATATTGTCAAAATATTAGCTTGATAAACTGAGAGAAAAAACGAATAAATAAATGCCTTCAATAGCCGAAGAAATTCTTCAGGTTTTCGAAACCCAGGGTTTCGTTACCCAAAAAACCCAGGACGATATAACAACCATTTGGGTTCCATCGTCGAAGCTTGTCGAGCTGCTGCAATTCGTTAAAAATAAAATCAGCCTGCCTTTCAAAATGCTGTATAACATCACTGCGATAGATGAGCGGCAGCGCAAACACAGGGAAGATCAACCCGACAGTGATTTCACCATTGTGTATCATCTTTTTTCATTCGATCGTAACCAATACCTGCGTATCAAAGTCGCACTGAAAGGCGAATATCCAACCTTACCCAGTAGCACTTCCCTCTGGAAAAATGCCAACTGGTATGAACGTGAAGTGTTTGATATGTTCGGAATCAAGTTCGATGGCCATCCGCACATGACCCGTCTGATGATGCCAAAAAGCTGGAAAGGTTACCCATTGCGCAAGGAACATCCTACCAGAGCTACCGAAATGGGACAATATAATCTTACCGATGAACTTCAGGATGCAGAATTAAATGCGCTTACTTTCGTGCCGGAAGAATGGGGCATGTCGAGATCAAACGGAGACACTGAGTATATGTTTCTGAATCTTGGTCCGCAACACCCCGGAACACACGGTGTTTTGCGCGTTATCATTCAGCTCGATGGTGAAGAAATCGTTGATCTCGTTCCTGAGATTGGTTATCACCACCGTGGTGCCGAAAAAATGGCTGAACGTCAGACCTGGCATTCCTATATTCCATACACAGATCGTATTGATTATCTGGGTGGTGTGTTGAACAATATGGCTTATCTGTTACCGGTTGAGAAATTAGCCGGAATAATTGTACCCGACCGAGCGCAGGTTATTCGCGTTATGCTCTCCGAGTTTTTCCGTATTTCAAGTCATTTGGTTTGGTATGGAACTTTTGCCGCGGATTTGGGACAACTTTCCCCGGTGTTTTATACTTTCACTGACAGGGAAAGAGTGTTGGAGATAGTTGAGGCCATCACTGGTGCGCGTATGCATCCCAGTTGGTTCCGTATTGGCGGTACTGCCATGGATCTGCCAAAAGGCTGGGAAAAGCTTGTAAAAGAGTTCATCAACTATTTCCCAAAAAGACTCAATACCTACGACAAACTGATCATGCAGAACAGTCTGATCAAACAACGTACCCGTGGCATTGGTATTTTCACCACCGAAGAAGCCATCGAATGGGGTGCAACAGGTGCCAATCTGCGTGCAACCGGATTAAAACACGATTTTCGTAAAGCCACACCATACAGCGGTTATGATCAGTTCGATTTTGAGATTCCTGTCGGTACGAACGGTGATTGTTATGACCGTGGCCTTGTCAGGATCGAAGAGATGCGCCAGAGTTTGCGTATCATCGACCAATGTATGAAAAATATGCCATCTGGCCCGTATAAAGCAGAACATCCATTGACTACGCCTCCTCCGAAACATCAAACCATGCAGGATATCGAAACCCTCATCAACCACTTTGTTGGTGTTACCTGGGGACCTGTGATGCCTGCCGGAGAAGCGATGATTCCGATTGAAGCATCGAAAGGCAACAATGGATATTACCTGATAAGTGATTTGCATACGAATATTTACAGAAATTCAATCCGTACCCCTTCGTTTGCCCATATGCAAATGTTACCGTTGATCACCAAAGGTTATTCGGTTGCCGACCTGCTGGCCACATTGGGGGCGATGGATTTTGTACTGGCTGATATTGATAAATAACAGAATTGATAATGTTGAATAATATATTGTAATAGAGATGCTTACAGCAGAAGAAATACACGAAATCAAAGAGGAGTTTCATCTTTATCCTTACAAGCAGGCCGCTTGCATCGAGGCATTGAAGGTGGTGCAGAAGCACCGTCGTTGGGTTTCGGATGAAAACATTAAAGACCTGGCCGGGTTACTTGAGATGTCAGCCGAAGAAATTGACAGCGTTGCCACTTTCTATAACCTGATTTATCGGAAGCCTGTCGGAAAATATGTGATCCTGCTCTGTGACAGTGTAAGTTGTTATATCATGGGTTACGAAACTGTTTTACAGCATCTTGAAAGAACACTCGGAATAAAATACGGTGAGACCACAACAGATGACCGGTTCACTATGTTACCGGTTCCCTGCTTAGGAACCTGCGATCACGCGCCTGCCATGATGGTTGGTAATGATCTGTACCGTGATCTCACTCCTGAAAAAATTGATGAGATTTTGAATTCTTATAATTAGAGATTGTCGATGATAAAATCAGATATTAAAAATATCCATATATACAACGAAGATTTATCTTAACCTACAACAGATAACCACGCATAGAAAATGGAGAGACCGCTTACAAAAAACATTCGCCCCGACGGAAAACCGGTGTTTATCAAGGAGTATGAGTCCCTTGGTGGCTACCAATCCGTTAAAAAAGCATTGAAAATGCAGCCCAAAGAGGTTACTGAGCTGGTTAAAAAATCAAATCTCAAGGGAAGGGGAGGCGCTGGGTTCAACACCGGATTGAAATGGAGTTTTGTCCCCATGGAAGGCGAATTTGAACACAAATATCTTGTTGCCAATGGTGACGAAATGGAACCCGGTACCTTTAAAGACAGGTTGCTAATTGAAGGTGATCCGCACCAACTTATTGAAGGTATGATTGTTACTGCCTTCGCGATACAGGCTGATGAAGGTTATATTTTTATTCGTGGTGAATATACCTATGCCGCTGATGTGGTTGCCAAAGCACTTGCCGAAGCATACGAAGCTGGTTATCTTGGTACCAATATTATGAAAACAGGTTACAAATTCAATTTGCATCTGCATACCAGCGTTGGACGTTATATCTGTGGCGAAGAAACAGCATTATTGAACTCATTGGAAGGCAAACGGGCCAATCCAAGGGCAAAACCACCCTTTCCGCAGGTAAGCGGATTGTTTGGTCAGCCAACCATAGTGAATAATATTGAGACTTTATGCAATATTCCCCATATCATCAACAATGGCGTTGAATGGTACAATGGTTTGAGTCTGACTCCCGGCGACGGTGGTACCAAATTGTTTGGTGCCTCAGGAAAAGTAAAAAAACCTGGTTTGTGGGAGTTGCCTTTTGGTGTCACATTACGCGAATTGCTCGAAGATTATGCAGGTGGAATGCAGGACGGATTGAAGTTTAAAGGCTGCCTTCCGGGTGGCGCATCCACTGATTTTCTGGTTGCTGAACACCTGGATATCAAAATGGATTATGCATCTGTTGCTGCTGCCGGAAGCCGACTTGGTACTGGAACAATGATTGTTCTCGACGATAAGACTTGTCCTGTTGGCATGGTGTTAAACCTTGAGCATTTCTTTGCACAGGAATCCTGTGGATTCTGCACACCTTGTCGTGAAGGTTTGCCATGGACTGAAAAGATTTTGCGGAAGATTGAAGAAGGTAAAGGCGAAATGAAAGATTTGGATATTTTGCAGTTCCACACAAAGTTTATGGGACCGGGCAATACATTCTGCGCGCTGGCGCCTGGTGCAATGGCACCATTGCAGAGTGCACTGAAATATTTTAGAGAAGATTTTGAGCTACATATTAAAGAACATAAATGTTCGTGGAAATAAATTAAGATGGCTAAGATTAAGATTAACGGTAAAGAACTTGAGGTAGACCCTAAAAAGAACCTGCTGGAAGCCAGTATTTCAGCCGGTTTTGATGTGCCATATTTTTGTTGGCACCCAAAATTAGGGTCCATTGGATCGTGCAGGCAATGCGCTGTTGTGAAATACAGAGACGAGAATGATAAAGTAGGCCGGGTGGTGATGTCATGTATGGAACCAGCTTCGGAAGGGTCGATCATTTCAACCGATGCGCCACAGGCTGTGGAATTCAGGTCAAATGTTATCGAAGCGTTAATGACCAATCACCCACACGATTGTCCGGTGTGTGATGAGGGTGGCGAATGTCATTTACAGGATATGACAGTAATGTCGGGACACACGACCAGAAGATATGAATTTGAGAAACGTACCCATAAAAACCAGTATCTCGGGCCATTCATCAACCATGAAATGAACCGTTGTATTCAGTGTTACCGTTGTGTTCGTTACTATCGTGATTATGCCGGTGGAGACGATTTAAATGTGTTCTCTTCACGCAACCGGGTTTATTTTGGACGCGCCAACGATGGTGTACTTGAAAGTGAATTCAGTGGTAACCTCGTCGAGGTTTGTCCAACCGGAGTTTTTACAGATAAAACTTTAAAGAAACACCATACCCGCAAATGGGATTTGACTACAGCACCATCCATTTGTGTGCATTGCAGCGTTGGTTGCAATACCATTGCAGGCGAGCGATATGGCACTGTAAGACGCATCTATAGCCGCTACAACGAACAGGTGAATGGCTATTTTCTATGCGATCGTGGTCGTTTTGGTTATGAATTTGTTAACAGCGATCAACGAATCAAAAAATATTTCATTCCGGGTGCAACGGAAGGTGTTAACAAAACAGCCGCATTCGATTTCATTGCAAAAGCCTTAAAAGGAAAGAAAATTGTTGGCATAGGCTCACCAAGGGCATCACTCGAAACAAACTTCACACTTAAACAACTGGTTGGAAGTGAAAACTTTTCAACCGGACTAAGTAATTTTGATTATCAATTGGCAAAACTGGCCGTTGATACGCTCAGAAACGGATGTGTTAAATCTCCTTCCCTGAAGGAGGTTGAACTGAGTGAATCTGTTTTTGTGTTAGGTGAAGATGTAACCCAAACCGCACCGATGTTAGCATTGGCCATTCGTCAGGGGATAAAGAATTTAGTGAAACCAAAAGCTGACAAAGCTGGTATTCCCCAATGGAATGACGCACCTGTCCGGGAAATTATACAGTCGGCACACGGACCGCTGCATATTGCAGCACCAGTGGCTACCCGTTTGGATGATGTGGCAACAACAACCTATTACAACGCACCTGAAAATATTGCGCGTTTGGGTTATGCAGTTGCACATTACATTAACAGTAAACTCGTATTGCCGTCAGGCTTGACCGAGGATGTAAAAACATTGGCTGGTAAAATTGCTGCAGATTTATTAGCCTCAGACAAACCGCTTGTTGTAAGCGGTGTTCATTGCAAGAATGAAGATATTATCAAAGCAGCCTCTGATGTTGCAACTGCATTGAAAGAGGCTGGCAAATCAGTTTCTTTGAGTTTGACATTTGAGGAGAGCAATAGTTTTGGTGTTGTTATGCTTAATGGCAAACCGCTGGAAGTATTATTTGATGCTGCAAAAACTGGCAAAGTGGAGGTTTTGATTGTTGTTGAAAATGATTTGTACCGTCGATTGAGTCAAGAAAGAGTAGATGCCTATTTGTCACAATTTGAGCAGGTGATTGTGCTTGACCATAATTGTACTTCCACAACAAAAAAAGCTTCTGTGATTCTACCAGTTGGTACATTTACCGAAGCAGACGGAACATTTGTTAATCAGGAAGGCAGAGCACAGCGTTTTTATCAGGTATTTGTTCCTGAGAGTGACACAGCCGAAAGTTGGAGACGTATTGCAGAATTGGCAGCAGCCATTGAAAAGCCGTTTGAAGCTAGCTCTTTCTTCGATTTCACTTCAGCAGTCGCGAATGCAATGCCTCAATTTAAAGGAATTGATGGTATCGCGCCGCCGCCTGATTATAAAATTGAAGGACAAAAAGTACCACGCGAGTCGCATCGTTACAGTGGCCGTACAGCCATGAAAGCAAATATCAGTGTGCATGAACTGAAGCCTGCTGAAGATTTGGATTCACCTATGTCATTTACAATGGAGGGATTTCAGGGGGAGGCACCTT
Source organism: uncultured Bacteroidota bacterium (assembly GCA_903891085.1). Classification (GTDB taxonomy): domain Bacteria; phylum Bacteroidota; class Bacteroidia; order Bacteroidales; family F082; genus CAJBPB01. Next base: position 13,086 of record CAITDJ010000101.1, read on the forward strand.
CAGCCCTGACAACATCCTATTGGTCACCAGGTTGGAATTCAGTTCAGTCGATCAATAAATACCAGATAGAAGTTGGTGGAGCGCTGCATGGTGGCAATCCGGGTCTTCGTTTGGTAGAACCAGCTGCCAAAGGAACTTATTATCAAAGTATTCCTGATGCATTCAAGGTTTCATCAAAAGGATTGGTTGCTGTTCCTGTTTATAAGATTTTTGGTTCAGAGGAGTTGAGTGCGAAAGCTCCGGCTGTGAAGGAAAGAAGTGGAGAAGCGTTTGTTGCATTAAGTACAGCTGATGCCAAAAAACTTGCATTGAACGAGGGAGATACCGTTGAAATTTCAATGGGTAACCAGGTAACAAGTATGAATGTGATTATAATGAAGGAATTAACCGAAGGACTTGCCGGTATATCGGTTGGTTATTGTGGCGTGAATCCTGAATTGTCGGAAGTTTCATTTAAAAAATAGAGTCGGATATGGACGAAACCTTGCATTATATATTAGTCATAGCAGGCGTGTTGATTACGCTACTGACCATCGCTGCCGGTAATATTTATATCGAGCGCCGGTTGTTATCCTTGTGGCAGGATCGTTACGGCCCTAACAGGGTAGGTCCTTTCGGCCTGTTACAAGTTGTTGCCGATGTTGTGAAAATATTTACGAAAGAAGACTGGATCCCTCGTTTTGCAGACCGCACAATTTTCGTGTTTGCCCCGGCAATTATTATGATTACCATTCTTATCACCTTCGCGGTGATTCCGTTTGCGCCAAATATTGTTGTTGCCGATTTGAATATTGGGTTGTTGTTTTTCCTTGGATTGTCATCATTGGGCGCATACAGTCTTGTGTTGGGTGGATGGGCTTCAAACAACAAATATTCATTGCTGGGAGCCATGCGCGGTGCTGCACAAATGCTGAGTTATGAAGTGTTCATGGGACTTTCATTGATGGGCGTTGTGATGATGACTGGCTCATTCAGCATGGTTGATATTGTTGAGGCACAGAAAAATGTTTGGTTCGTGATTCCTCAATTTGCTGGATTTGTCATTTTCCTTATTGCTGGTTTGGCCGAATCGCACCGTATACCATTTGATATTCCTGAATCGGAAAGCGAACTGATTGCTGGTTTCCACTCTGAATACTCTGGTATGAAATTCGGTATGTTTTTCGTTGGTGAATACCTGGCAATCACATTGATTTCGGCCTTGGTAACAACCTTGTTCTTTGGCGGATGGTTAGGACCTGATTTTCTTCCACCAGTAGCGTGGTTTGCAATTAAAGTCTTTGGTTTTATCGCTTTTATCGTGTTGTTGCGTGCTTCTTTACCGAGGCCTCGTTACGATCAGTTGTTGGGATTTGGATGGAAAATTTTACTTCCGTTATCATTGATCAACATTCTCGTTACAGGAGCAATCCTGTTGAGTAATTAAACGAATTATTGACAAAAAAACATAGATATGTTAAGTCATTTAAGAAGTATAGGTTTGGCCCTTGCGCATACATTTGCCAAGAGAGAGACCATCCAATATCCTGATCAGAAGGTTGATCTGGCTGCAAGATACCGGGGACGAATTGTTCTCACCCGCGATCCTGACGGTATGGAGCGTTGTGTTGGTTGCTATTTATGCGCTGCTGCTTGTCCGGTCGATTGTATTTCATTGGAGGCAGGCAATGATGAAGAAACAGGAAGAAGATATCCGGTAACTTTCAGGATCAATTTTTCGCGTTGCATTTTTTGTGGTTATTGCGAAGAGGCTTGTCCAACCTATGCAATTCAACTTACACCAGATTACGAAATATGTGAGTATGACCGTAAAAATCTGGTGTATGAGAAAAAAGATTTATTGATTGCAGGCCAGGGGAAACAACATGGTTATAATTTCTACCGCGTTGCAGGAATGGCTATCGCTGGTAAGGACAAGGGAGAAGGACAAAATGAACTTCCACCGGTTGATGTGAAGGGGTTGATGCCTTAGTGGGTTTATAAGTTGATAAGTTGATTGGTTGATAGGTTTGTAAGTTTTAGAAAAGAAATGAAATACGCTTTTGAAAATTTGGAGGTTTGGCAAAAGTCAAGTGAACATGTAAAGCATGTTAATAAGTTGACTTCTCCCTGCCTATCAGCTATAAGAATAAGTTAAGAATAATTAATTAAAAATAGAAATAATGTTAATAGTGTTTTACCTGGCGGCGATTGTAGCGATAATTTCGACTATTCTGGCTGTTACCCGCTCAAATGCTGTCCATTCCCTGCTCTATCTGATTGTTTCATTTCTGGCATCGGCTGTGGTGTTTTTTGTTCTGGGTGCTCATTTCATTGCTGCACTTGAAGTGATTGTTTATGCTGGTGCTATCATGGTGCTCTTTGTTTTCGTTATCATGATGCTCAATGTTGGCAGTGAAACAGAAAGGCCGGATAAAAAATGGCTCTCACCAAAAACCTGGGTTGGGCCTGCAATTCTTGCCCTGGTGCTTTTCTGTGAATTGGCTTATGTAGTGCTGTCGAAAGAATCAATACCAGGAAGTGAAGCCATTGTAACACCAAAAGAAGTAGGTATTTCATTGTTTACTCAATACCTTCTCGGTATCGAGATCGCCGCGGTAATGCTCATGTCGGGTATTATTGGCGCTTATCATCTGGCACAGATCAAAAAGAAAAGTAAACATAGATTTTTGGGAGGAGAAGAATAATTATGAATACAATTCCTGTTGAACACAGTTTATTACTGGCTGCCATGCTGTTTGTCATCGGACTGATTGGTGTGCTATCGCGTAGAAATGTCATTCTCATGCTCATGTCGGTCGAAATTATGCTCAATGCTGCCGGAATGGCATTCGTTGTGGCTGGTTCACGCTGGGTACAACCGGATGGACAGGTAATGTTCATCTTCATTTTATCGATGGCAGCAGCCGAAGTTTCGGTTGGACTTGCATTGATTTTACAGATGTTTCATATCAATAAGTCGATTGATACAAAGTCGTTGGGAAAACTACACGATTAAGTTTCTCTAAAACATTGTAATTTAGATATATAAGATATAACAATTTTAAAAACAGAAATACCAAATACCTAAGATATGATTGACTACTTGTGGTTGGTTCCTGCACTTCCTTTTTTAGGCTTCCTCGTTCTGACATTTTTCGGGAAGAAGCTTACAAAAAACGCAATTTCATTTGTCGGTGCTGGTTCGGTCGGATTGGCGGCATTGTTGACGATTATCATCGGAATACAGTTTTTACTGTCACCCCCTGATGGTAATTTTTTCAATCAAAAGCTATGGACATGGATGAATGTTGGCGGGATGTCACCTTCCATCGCTTTTCATCTGGATGCCCTGTCCCTGATTTTCATTTTCGTAATCACCTTTGTTGGATTCCTGATTCATGTCTATTCGACAGAATACATGCGTGAGGATGAAGGTTTTGCGCGTTTCTTATCCTTTATGAACCTGTTTGTGGGTTCGATGTTGGTATTGATTTTAGCCGACAACCTCGCCCTTATGTATCTTGGTTGGGAAGGTGTGGGATTATGTAGCTTTCTTTTGATTGGATTCTGGTACAAAGAGCCTGCCAATGCAGCGGCAGCACGTAAGGCTTTTATTGTAACCCGTGTGGGTGATACAGCTATGGCACTGGGTTTGTTTTTACTAATCGTGAATTTCAATACACTCAATATTCAGGATATCCTGCATACAGCACCAACACAATGGACTGCCGGTAATTCAACCGCTGTATGGATCGCGTTTTTACTGTTAGGCGGTGCCGTCGGTAAATCAGCACAGCTTCCATTACAAACATGGTTACCTGATGCGATGGCAGGTCCATCACCTGTGAGTGCCTTGATTCATGCTGCAACCATGGTTACAGCCGGTGTTTATCTTATCGCCCGGAATCATGTTTTGTTCGAATTGGCTCCATCTGCCATGAGTGCGGTGGCCATTATTGGTGCAGCAACCTTATTGATGGCAGGTTTTGCTGCTATTGTACAAAATGATATTAAAAGAGTATTGGCCTATTCAACCATCAGTCAGATTGGTTATATGTTTCTTGCATTGGGCGTTGGCGCCTGGTCAGCCGGTATATTTCATTTTATGATTCATGCTTTCTTTAAAGCCTTGTTATTTCTTGGTGCCGGCGCCGTCATTCATGCCTTGCATCATGAACAGAATATGTTTAAAATGGGTGGTTTGCGCAAAGAACTGCCAATTGTTTTCTGGACATTCCTTGCTGGTTCGGCAGCTTTGGCAGCCTTGCCTTTAATAAGTGCCGGGTTCTACAGTAAAGATGCTATTTTATGGTATGCCTGGTCTTCCAATAAGGGCAGCCTGATATTGTGGGCAGCTGCTTTTTTTGGTGCTTTCGTTACTTCAATCTATACTTTCCGGATGGTATTTCTTACTTTCTGGGGAAAAATGAAAACCCATGTGCACATTCATCTTGGCAATGCGATGCAGATTCCTTTGATTGTGCTTGCCGTACTTTCTTTATTGGGTGGTTTTATTGAAACCCCTCATAGTCTTGGTCACATAACAATATTTTCAAGTTTTCTGAATCCTGTTCTTCCCGAGGTGCAACTAAACCATGGTGGAGAGTTTACAGAAATTATTCTGCAGATTTTGACAGCACTGACCGGATTTCTTGGAATCTATCTAGCATGGCATTTCTGGTACAAAAAACCGGCAATGGTATATAACTTTAAACAAACAGGATTAGGAACCGGATTATATAAACTTTGGCTGAGTGGTTGGGCGTTTGATTGGGTATATGATACATTATTTGTTAAACCATTTATCAAACTGTCACAAATCAATAAAGATGACATCGTTGACCAATTGAATATCGGCTTGGCCGGACTTGTAAACTGGCTTCATAGTGTGATAAAAAAGACACAGAACGGCAATATCCGCTGGTACGCAACAGGCATTGCAATAGGCTTAGTAATCACTTTAACCATTGTACTTTTCTTATGATAATCATATATTTAATCGGGATTTTAATGTTAGGTGGAGCTGCGGCATGGATTGCTGACAGATTTAACCGGCATTTCGCGAGGAACATTTCCTTGATTGCAGTTTTGGTGGCTTTTGTTATCGCTATTGCTTATACTGCTGCCAACTATGTTCAGATTACTTCCTCAAATACAAGCCTTTGGCTGGTTGATTATAAGTTGAGCTGGATACCTTCCTTTGGTATCAGTTTCCATCTTGCAATGGACGGACTGAGTTTGATCATGGTATTACTCACACTTTTTCTTGGCGTTTTATCTGTGTTGATTTCATGGAAAGAGATCAAAGACCGTACAGGTTTTTACTATTTCAATTTATTATGGATTCTGGCAGGTATCATTGGCGTGTTTACTGCGGTTGATTTGTTTCTTTTTTACTTCTTCTGGGAAATTATGTTGATTCCCATGTATTTCCTTATTGGAATCTGGGGTCACGAACGAAAAATATACGCGGCTTATAAATTTTTCATCTATACACAGGCCAGCGGTCTGTTAATGTTCCTTGCTATTCTTGGATTATATTTCATCCATGGTAAAACAACCGGAGTTTATTCATTCGATTATTTTGATTTGTTGGGAACGAAGTTTGAACCTACCATGGGATTTTTGCTGATGAGTGGGTTTTTATTGGCTTTTACTGTGAAGTTACCGATCGTGCCTTTGCACAACTGGCTGCCCGATGCCCATACACAGGCACCAACAGCCGGTAGTTTGATTTTGGCCGGATTGCTTTTGAAGACCGGTGCCTACGGTATCATTCGTTTTGCCATTCCTTTCTTTCCTGATGCAGCCCATGCTTTTGCACCTTACGGAATGATCATTGGAACCATTGGTATCCTTTACGGAGCAAAACTAGCCTTCTCACAGACCGATTTGAAGCGTTTGGTTGCATACACCAGCGTGAGTCATATGGGATTTGTTATGCTGGGCGTATGGGCATTTAATGAGCTTGCCTTTCAGGGCGTTGTGATGCAGATGGTTACACATGGTATCAGTACAGGTGCTTTGTTTATCCTTGTCGGGTTTTTATATGAAAGAACCCATACGCGCGATATCAATAGTTTTGGTGGATTGTGGGCACAGGTTCCGAAACTGGGTAGTATGATGTTGATTTTCGCACTCGCTTCGTTGGGTTTACCGGGATTGGGTAATTTCATTGCGGAGTTTCTTGTATTGTCAGGATCTTATCAGGCAAATATGATAGTCACGGCCATTGCATCCATTGGATTGGTGTTGGGAACTGTTTATTCACTCCGTATTTTTCAACGGGTGTTTCAGGGTCCAAAAATCAAGGAGTGGACTATGCCCGACCTGAGTTGGCGTGAAGTGATTGTTATCGGCTCTTTGGTATTGGTTATCTTTTGGTTAGGACTTTATCCTCAACCCGTTATCGATACCGTTAAACCAGTAATTGCGAACGTTTTAGGATATTTATAAAGAAATTTAGTTTAATTATTCCCAAATAGCTGGGATCAAAGCAATATATGACAATGAATAAACTAATTACAACACAAGACCTGATGCAACTCATGCCATTTCTGTTGATGTTGGCCCTGCCGGTGATTCTTTTGGTGATCATTGCAATGAAAAGAAACCACCTTTTTACCTGGCTGTTTACATTGGCAACATTCGCAGCTGTATTGGTAACTGTAATTACTAATTTTCAACAGGCTCCATTGAGTATTGCCTTGTTGACAGTTGATAAGTTTTCGTTGCTTTATACAGGTGTTTTTGCTATTGTTGGTATGGTAATTACTTTGTTGTCACATAGTTATCTCGAAAAGACATCTGATCACAAAGAGGAGTTTTATCTTTTGCTTGTTTTTGCAACGTTGGGATCATCACTTATGGTTGCAAGTAACGACTTCGTATCACTATTCATGAGTCTTGAAGTATTAAGTGTTTCTCTTTATTCAATGATAGCATACCTACGCCATCAGGAAAGGGCTATCGAGGCAGGTTTAAAATATCTTGTGTTGGCAGCTATGTCATCAGCCGTATTATTATTTGGAATAGCCCTTGTCTATTTTGAAACCGGTGTGTTTAGTTATGCCCTGATCGGAGTAAAACTCGGACAAATTGGATTTACTCCTTATATAATAGCCGGATTTGCAATGATCATAGCTGGTGCAGGTTTTAAATTGTCTGTTGTTCCTTTTCATTGGTGGACATCTGATGTTTATCAGGGTGCAAATTCTCCAGTGACCTCATTTATTGCTACGGTTTCAAAAGGTGGAATGGTTGGTGCCATGATCCGGATGTTTACTTCTATCCATGGCCTCGACAATGAATCTGTTGTTTTGGTTTTAACGGTTATTGCAGCAGCTTCATGTTTGTTGGTAACATACTGGCACTCCAGCAAAATAATCTGAAACGATTGCTGGCTTATTCATCTATTGCCCACCTTGGATATATTCTCATCGCATTCATTTCATTCGGTAATGGAGGCACACAGGCAGCTACTTTCTATCTTGTTGCCTATTTTGCAACTACGTTGGGTGCCTTTGGAATCATTTCGCTGCTTTCAACCTCTGAAGGCGAAGCAGAAAAGATCAGTTTCTACAAAGGATTATACTGGCGTAAACCCGTTTTGGCTGCATTTATGACTTTGGTTATGTTTTCATTGGCCGGAATTCCTTTAACATCGGGTTTTGTTGGTAAGTTTTTTGTTGCAACATCAGGTGTGAAGGCCGACTTATGGGTACTGCTCTTCTTCTTAGCTATCAACAGCGTCATTGGTGTTTATTATTATCTGAGGGTAGTAGTCATGATGTTTAGTAACAAAGATAATTCCCCTGAAACAATTCAATGTAGTAAAGGTGTATCATCCGGTCTCATTGCACTGGTTTTTATTGCTGTCATGATCGTTTATCTCGGTGTATATCCTTCTGGTATCATGGATTTGATTCAAAAATCTTTCATTCATTACTAATCGGCATTCGAATTATTGTATGATTCAAATTCCCTTGTAATAGAAAGTATGAAAAAAAAATTCAGTTTTTTCATAAAACATTAAAATATTCGTATTTTTACGTGTTAGAATTACTTAATAACCTTTTTACTTTGTTTTTTTGTAATTCAAGTGTTTTATTAACAGCTGTTTACTAAAGGACATGATTTTTATGATTAAAAAAACTTTAGATTTTTTCACTAATTCCTTAATTACTAATTTAATTTTTTCGACCAACATGAAAAATTTTTTCAGATTCAGTTGGGCCATGCTTGCCATTGTGCTTGTCGCCCAATTCACATCTTGTAAAAAAGATGAGCCCGCTCCGGAGGTCATTGCAAGTTTCACTTATGCAGTGGATGGCACTGACTTTATGAAAGTAAAGTTTACCAACGCTTCTCAGCAATATGCAACATTAGCCTGGGAATTTGGCGATGGTGCAACTTCAACTGAAGCTAACCCTTTACACCCTTACACAGCACTTGGCACGTATACCGTAAAATTGACTGCTACCAATGGTGCTGTTACCGATTCTCATTCTGAGACCATTACAATCGCTGACCCTAATGCATTGTTAACCAAATTAGTAGGCGAAACTTCAAAAACATGGAAAGTGTTGCGTGATGTTTCAGGTGGTGTTTATCCATTGGAAGTTGGCCCTTACGATCGTTCAGCCATTTGGTGGGCTGTTGGTTTAAACAATGATGAGCTTGCTCTTCGCCCTTGTGTACTCGATGATGAGTGGACATTTGGCCGTGATGGAAGCATGGTTTTTGATGCCAAAGGTAATTATTGGGCCGAAGGTTCAGTGTATCCTGATGATATTGATGACCAATGTTCATTAACTGCTGACCCAATGATAAATGTTGATGGCGTTGATGTATCAGCATGGGGTAATGGAAATCATACTTTCGAATTAACCCAGACAACCCTTAAGGTAAATGGTTTAGGTGCATTCTTAGGTCTTGCCAAAGTTGGAACTGACTATGAATTTAAAGTTCCTCAGGAATCTGTTACCTACGATTTGATTTCATTGTATGATGGTTCAACTGATACCCTCATCGTTGAATCAAATTACTATTTCGCTCAGGGTGATGCTACCTATGGTGGTTATTGGAGATTCGTTCTGGTTCATTATGATGACCCGAACGATGAGCCTCCAATCCCTTCACCAGTGCCTCTTGCCGGTTTCAGTTTTGTACAGGATGGTACTACCGTAACATTTACAAATACATCTACCTTGGCTGATTCTTATTCATGGGATTTTGGTGATGGTGGAACTTCTACCGAAGCCAGCCCTGTTCATACCTATGCTGCTGATGGTAGTTATATCGTAGCACTTACGGCAACAAATGCAAACGGACAGAGTACTTCATCACAAACCATCATTATTTCAAGCACTGTACTGACCGAAGAAAATTTAGTAGGTGGTGCATGGAAACTGAAAGCTGCTGAACATGCAGTGTATGTTGGTGGTGGCATGGGTAGTGATGCATGGTGGATTGCCCCATGGGCAAACTTTGATGGTTCAACTGTTGGCACACCTGACGACTGGTCATGTATGCTGGATGATGAATTCATCTTTAGTGCAGGTGGTGGTTATGAATACAAAACCAATGGCGGCTCGCGCAACGACGGCTATATGGGAACACCAAACGGCTGCTGGAGTGATGCTGAAATCGCTGCAAGTCATACCTCTGCAACAAGTGGAGAAGGTGCTGCATTCGGATCATGTGCTACCCATACATGGGCATTTGTTCCTGCAACTGGATCTTCCAGGGCAATCATTACATTGACCAATGGACCTGGATTCGCCGCATTTATCGGCTTCATGAAGGGCTTCTATGGTGGTGAAAACAATAATATTGCTAACCTGCCTAATGGTGGCAATGCTACAAACCAGTATGAAGTTATGGCTTATGGCAATAGCGGTGGTGTTGAATTCCTGATTGTAACTGTTGATATTTCAGCAGCACATGATGGATCAGCTTCATGGACTGCAGAATTAGAAAGATAATTCAATATTGATTTTTTCTAATAAACTTTTAAAAAGAGCGGGGTATTTGCCCCACTCTTTTTTTTGTGTTTTAGGTCTGCGGTAACACAGCATGCCCATTTAGCTGACAACCAGAAAAAAACACCAGTTTGTTCAAAAAAATTCGTATTTTAGTATCGATTTTGACAAAAAATTATGTTAGAAATTTGTTAACGATTGATTAATTTAAAAAACTGATTATGAATAAATTAATTACACTTCTCTTATTTTCCTTTATCACAGTGGCAGGTTTTGCCCAAACAAATGTGCTGTCAGGGATTGTTACTGATGCAACCGGACTGGGAATGCCTGGTGTAACTGTGCTTGTGAAAGGAACAAATGTTGGATCAATTACCGATATTGACGGTAATTTTCAAATCAATGTGACCCCCGGTGATGTGCTTCAAATTAGCTATATTGGCTATGAAGCACAAAATATTACTTTTAGCAATCAAACTTCGTTAAAGGTTGTTTTGATTGAAGAACTTACCGTACTTAATGAAGTTGTTGTAGTCGGTTATGGTGTTCAAAAAAAGAAAGACCTTACAACCGCGGTATCAACTGTCGATGAGAAATCAATCAAGGACCGACCAATGATATCAGCAGCCGAAGCCTTACAAGGTAAAGCTGCCGGTGTTCAGGTTACCCAACCCTCAGGAAAGCCGGGTGTAGGCCTTTCGGTGCGTGTGCGTGGTGCTACTTCAGTATTGGCTGGCAACGAACCCTTGTATGTAATCGATGGTGTGCCAACAACTGATATTCAGGGATTAAATCCTAATGATATTGCCTCGATGAGTGTGCTTAAAGATGCCTCATCCGCTGCAATCTATGGTGCTCGTGCTGCAAATGGTGTTGTTCTTATTTCTACAAAACGTGGAAAAGACAGCGCCCCGGTCATCTCGTTCAATACTTATTATGGTTTCTCAAAACTTAGAAAACCAATCGAAGTGTTGACTACAAAAAAATACCGTGAGCTCATCGACGAGATTATGCCGGGTAGCCTTGATCCTGATGCCACCGGTTATACAAACTGGAGTGATGAAGTATTTGGAACAGGTCAAAATCAGGCCTACCAACTTTCGGTTACAGGTGGTTCTGAAAAATCGAAATACTTTGTTTCGGCCGGTTATCTAAGTGATGCCGGAATCATCGCCCCGGCTAAATTTGACAGGTATTCAGTTCGTGTGAACCTTGATAATCAGTTGAAGCCCTGGTTAAAAATGGGAACCAGTATCAATATGTTACATCTGAAAACAAAAGATACACCCGACAATGCCAGTTCAGGTCGTGGTGGTGTTATCATGAGCGCACTGAATACACCTCCATTTTTGGGTATTTACAAAAAAGATGGTAGTGGCTGGTACGATCCAAATCCTTTCCAGGCATCATGGGAGAATCCAATTGCTTATATGGAAGGACCTGATCAGGAATCTATTGATAATCATATACTTGGTAATATGAATCTTGAGGCAACAATTATTACTGGGCTTACGATTAAAACAAATTTTGGTGTTGATGCCACCAATCACCAGTGGAACTATTATCTCGATCCATTTAAAACTAACAATGGACGCATTAATAATGGCATAGGGCGGGCTGATAAACGAAATTTTTCATCATGGTTGTGGGAAAACACACTGAACTATACTAAAAATATTGGTAATCAAAATATTACTGCTTTGATTGGAAGCAGTCTTCAGAAGTATAAGAGTGATCAATCCTATTTGGAAGGTCATGATTTTCCACAAGATGTATCAGTAACTACCCTCAATGCTGCAAATGTAATAACAGGAAGTACTGATATTCAGGAATGGTCATTGGCTTCATTCTTTGGTAGAGTTACCTATGATTTTAATAGTAAGTATTATCTTACAATGAGCATCCGTCATGATGGAAGTTCAAAATTGGCGCATCATTGGGGGACTATGCCTTCGTTTTCGGCCGGTTGGCGACTTACTTCTGAGAAATTTATGGAAGATTTTACTTTTATTGATGATTTGAAAATTCGAGGTGGATGGGGTAAAAATGGTAATCAGGAAGGCATTCCAAATTATGCCCGTTTTGGATTATTGAGTTATAATAGGGTTTCACTTATACCTGGTGATCCTCTTTCGGGACCTTCTTCTTCACAGGTAACCTTTGGTAACCCTGATTTACGATGGGAAACGACTGCTCAATCTAATATTGGTTTTGACATGTCTTTGCTTAATTATAGAATAACATTAAATGTTGATGCATATATTAAGAAAACTATTGATGTTCTACTGAACGTGCAATTGCCGAATACAATGGATCCAAGTTTCATAATGACAAATGCCGGAACGATTGAGAATAAGGGAATTGAATTCAATTTAAACACAGTTAATATTGATAAAAAACTTCGATGGTCAACTGATTTCAATATGTCATTTAACCGGAACGAAGTGCTTGACCTAAAATATACCGATGTCTATTACTTCGGAAAGCCCGAACAAAATGGGAACATACCTGAGATTTGTATTGTTAGAAAAGGACTCCCACTTGGAACATTTTATGGTTATATTTCAGAAGGAGTTGATCCTCAAACGGGTGATATCATATACAAAGATATTAACGGAAATGGTGTTTTTGATCTCGCCGCTGACCGCACCACGATTGGAAATGGACAACCAAAATTTACCTTTGGTTTTACTAATACCTTAACTTATGGCAAGTTTGATCTCAATGTATTTTTTCAGGGTAGTTACGGCAATGATATTTTTAATGCAAGCCGCATTTATCTTGAAGGAATGTTCGATAGCAAAAACCAGTCAGTTGCAGTTCTTGACCGATGGACAACTCTTGGTCAAATTACTGAAATTCCCAGAGTACTTGGGAATGGTAGTTTAGTTAACGTTAGGAATTCATCCCGTTTTGTAGAAGACGGTTCTTATATTCGATTAAAGTCACTTACATTGTCATATAAAGCTATTGATAACAATCCAAAAATCAAAGCCATTAAAAGACTTTCTGTATTTGTAACGGGACAGAATCTATTAACTCTTACAAAATACTCTGGTTTCGATCCTGAAGTAAATGCTTTTGGCAGAAGTGCTACTGAAATGGGTATCGACTATGGTACTTACCCACAGGCTATTACGATGATTGTTGGTTTAAATGTTGAATTTTAATAAATGAACACCATGAAAAAGATATCTTATTACTTTATCGCATCAATAGTCTTGATCTCTATTCAGTCGTGTAACAAGCTGAACGATTTTCTTGACCTTAAACCTGTTTCACAAGGGATTGCTATCGAAGGTACCGATGCAGATTCAATTCTATATAAATCAGCTAGCGAGGTTGAGTCAGCGTTAGCAGGCGTTTATGGTGAATTTAGAAATGAATATTTTGAACTCGACTATTTTGTAAATGGCGATGCCCAATCAGACGATACTTATGCCGGTGCTGATAATCCCGCTAATTTTCAGATTGACGATTACAATATCGATGCAATAAATGCTAATGTAAATCGTGATTGGGCATATTTATATTCTACTATTGGGAAAGCGAATCCCGTAATTAACAATGTTGATCAGGTTACTGATCCTGAACTTACTTCGGCACGCAAAGCTGAAATCAAAGGCGAAGCCAAATTTATTAGGGCTTATGTGTACTTTTATTTAGTTCAGTTATGGGGAGATGTGCCGCTTCAGTTAGTTGAGGTAGCTACGATCAGTGCTGAAACATTACCTGCAATCTATCCGCTTTTATACCCAGCAAGATCACCTATGGTTAATGTTTATGAGCAAATAATCAAAGATCTTGAAGAGGCTTTACTTTCTGTACCAGTATCATCTTTTAATAAAAATATGGTTACCAAAGGCGCTGTAAATGCTTTGTTAGCAAAGGTATATGCCACGCAGGAACCACACGACTGGACCAAGGTGCAACAATATTGTGATGCAGTTATATCGGGTGGTTACAGTTTATTGCCCGAATACGATCAATTATGGAACAATGAGCATGAGAATAGCAGCGAAGCTATTTTTGAGATTAATTATGAAGGAACCAGTTCAAGTGGTAACTGGGGCGCCAGCATGTTCGCCGGACTCGACTGGAAAAAGTTTAATATACCTTCAAATGATCTCGTTGCAGCATTTGATCGTGAAAATGACTTAATCAGGAAAAACTCTTCCATTGTTTTTAGTGATGTTTCGGGTAGTTGGTCCGACAATAACTGGCCTCAGGAGGAATATCCATTCTTAAATAAATACCGGAATTACACAAGTCCCAGTCCACAAAATTATATTTTCATTCGTTTGGCTGATATTCTGCTGTTGAAGGCAGAAGCATTGAATGAGCTTGGTGATGTAACCGGGGCTGCTGAATTGGTAAATCAGATCAGGACACGCGTTCAATTAGCAAATACTACGGCTGCTAATCAGGCAGATATGCGATTGGCAATTGAAAAAGAACGTCGGTTGGAACTTGCGTTTGAAGGACATCGTTGGTTCGATCTCAAACGGACAGGCAGAGCGATTGCAGTAATGACAAATGCAATCGGATCTGATGGTAGTCCATTCGGATATGTACTTGATGATAATAAATTGTTGTGGCCAATACCGCAGGCCGAATTGGATAAGAATACAAAACTTACGCAAAATCCGGGGTATTAATGTGTTCGTTTGATTACTGCTTTGATTCCTATTGTTGATTATTCCCAATATGGATCAAAGCAGTTTTTCATAGCCTCCACAAACACAAATGTGATTTACAATTGAAAATTGAGTAATATCGAACAAGGATCAATGATTTTTGAATTTAGAAGTAATCGTTAGAAATTGATTTTTCGAAATGAATAAATATGATCTTGAAGAACGATTAATCAGTTTTGCACTATTGATTGTTGAAATTGTTGAGTCAATGCCAAATACAAAGGCAGCTAATCATTTGTCCGGACAATTGTTGAGGTCCGGGACATCTCCGGCATTAAATTATGGTGAAGCACAAAGTGGTGAATCAAGGAAAGACTTTATTCATAAAATTAAAATCGTATTGAAGGAATTGCGGGAAACCAATATATGTCTGAAAATCATTTCTCGTGCAAGATTATACACTAATAATGTAAAAATGGACATTTCAATAAATGAGTGTAATGAATTAATATCAATTTTTGTCAAGAGTGTTGAAACAGCGCAAAAGAATGATCAAATGGATAAAGCGCAAATCCAAAAATCTTAAATCGTTAATCATTATTCTTAAATCAATTTTTTTTTACATTGTATGATTGTCCTAAAAGTAAACAAAATGCGCGGCAAAACCATCGTGAATAGTAAATTCCTTTTTTTGATTTCGTCAATTCTTCTAATTCTGTTTCTGTGGACCGGCTGCAAGCAGGAAGAGCCGGATGACCCATACATACCACCAGTTATTGCAGATATTGGCAAAGCAAAGGTTTGGTTGACAACGGGCGATAAGTTACGTCTCTTAAACAGTGAATCCGATTTGTCGATACGGGCAACGCGATCAGGGAGTTTTCCGTTAATTACAATCGATACTTCAATTACCTTTCAACGCATTGAAGGATTTGGCGCAGCGTTAACAGGATCATCGGCGTATAATCTCAATCAGAAAATGACCCCTGCAATACGTCAGAGCGCATTAAATTCATTATTTAGCGCTGAGGTGGGTATTAGCATATCTTACGTTCGATTAACGATAGGAGCTTCTGATTTCTCCTTGTCAGATTATACCTATGATGACATGCCTACCGGTCAAACGGATGAAGATTTGAGTGAGTTTACATTGCAGAAGGACAAAACTGACATTATTCCTGTATTGAAGGAAATAATGGCTATCGCTCCTGAATTGAACATTATGGGCTCGCCCTGGAGCCCACCTGCATGGATGAAAACCAACGGAAATCTTAAGGGAGGTAAACTTAAACCTGAATTATACAGTGTTTATTCAAATTACTTTGTAAAGTACATCCAGTTGATGAAGGAGGAGGGGATTCCAATTGCTTCTGTTACTGTTCAAAATGAACCCTTGTATTTTACCGCAGCCTATCCCTGCATGGAAATGCAGGCCAACGAACAACTCGTTTTTATTAAAAATCACCTTGGACCTGATTTTCAGGAAAATAGTATTCCGACTAAGATAATTGTATATGATCATAATTGGGATAACACCGATTATGCTATATCCATTTTGAATGATACTGATGCAAGGAAGTTTGTGTCAGGTTCAGCTTTTCATGCCTATGGAGGAAATGTATCGGCCATGAATATCGTACATAACGCCCATCCGGATAAGGATTTATACTTCACCGAAATTTCAGGTGGTGGATGGGCAACTGATTTCGGTGATAATATCATCTGGAATATGCGCAATATTTTTATTGGAACTACGAGAAACTGGTCAAAAGTGGCTCTCTTATGGAATCTGGTGTTAGATCAGAATGATGGTCCAACCAACAATGGTTGCAGCGATTGTCGTGGCGTGTTGACATATAATACCAACAGTGACCAAATAACGTATAATGAGGAGTACTATTCAATAGGTCATATGTCGAAATTTGTGCGTCCGGGTGCAGTGCGTATCTCATCAAAATTTGATCAATATCTGGTAAATATGGATGGAGTTTCTTTTCAGAATACAGATGGGTCTAAAGTAATGGTTTTGTGTAGTTATAATTCAGAATATCAAACATTTACACTCAAACAAGGTTCAAAATATTTCAATTACTCCATAGCTCCCAAGTCAGTGGTGAGTATAGTTTGGTAGTTAGGAGTCGGAAGTTGGAAGATGGAAGATGGAAGTGACCTGCTTCGGCGGCACGACGAGGGAAGTGGGAAATTGGAAGAGAGAAGTGGACTGCCTTGGCGGCACTACGAGGGAAGTAAGAATGCAGAGAATTTGTGTGGATAAATTTCACAAGTGAAAATCAAATTATCACAAGTGAAAATCAAATTATCACAAGTGAAAATAAAAATTTGACAAGTGAAAATATAAATAACACAAGTGAAAATTGAATATCTAAAAGAGCGCCCAGCAATAATAAATTTATCCCTTATTCGGCTCAAAATTTTGGACTGTAAAAATTGGGAATAAATTTGGGTTTGGTTCAAAGAAGGCCATAAAAAAAGGTTCCCGCTGCTCGCAGCGGGAACCTTTTTAAGTTATTATATATCAAACCTTTTAGTGTTGGACAATTACTTTTTTCGTTTCAATAGTTTTTCCTGAAGTAATAGTGAGGAAATAAACACCATTTGGCAATTCAGCGGTTGAAATCTGAAGTTCTTTTGTGGTTTCAGTGTTTATGGTTCTTGCCATTACCTGCGTATTGAACCTGTCAGTGAACATGATGGTGTAATCATCAGTGGATGTTTCATCAAATTTTATGTTCACAAACTGATTTGCTGGATTTGGATATATAGTTGCAAAAGCCGGCAAACAAAGCATATGAAATACCGCATCGCTCATGTCAAAAAGAGCAGGTACTGCTGTACTGGATATTTTTATTTTGTAATCACCAATAATCATACCTGTTGTATTCCAAACATAAGTTGATCCAACAACATTGCCTGCGATTGAAGAAATAAAAGTGCCTGTATTATCTACTAAATCGATATTTACTGATTCAGGAAAATTATCATCCCAAGAAATCAGATAGCTATTTCCAATAAACCAATTTTCTCCTCCATTTGGCTGAATAACTGATATTACGCCTCCTGCAGGAGTATCTTGAATAGAAAAGTAATTGTTGCTGCTATTATACATGCCGGGATTATCATGGCTAATGATCTTAATCTTATAATCAGTTCCAATAACTGTTCCTACAGGGATTGACCAGGCAAAAGTTGTGCCAACCACATCTGTTGCAATGGTTGAAACTTCAACGGCTCCTTTATATAACTTAATGTCCATTGTACCAACAATATTATCAATCCATGAAATCAGATAAGAATTTCCTCTGACCCATGTTATTCCTGATACTGTGGGCTGCAATACAGCTATCATACCAGAACTTGCAGGAATAATACTGAAATTATTATTACTAAAATCCTGAATGGTTCCATCATTCATTACTGAAACCCTAATCGTATAATCTGATCCTGTTGGGATTGAACCATCATTTGCAATTGTCCATAAGTAGGTGGATCCTGTAACATTTTCTGCAAGAACAGCATGTGATAATCCACTTTTGTACAAACTAATTTTCATTGGGCTAGGAACATTATCTATCCAAGATATTAAATAGGTAGATCCTTTTAACCAGCTAATTCCAGTAGTATTTGGTTGTAATACGGTAACAGCAGATCCGGGTGCATGGGCTTGAATCGCAAAGTTGTTATCACTAAAATCATATGAAGATGGGTCGCTATGGCTATATATTTTGACTTTATAATTATTTGCAACTGCTGTTCCGTTTGGAATGGTCCAGGTATAAGATGATCCAACTACATTAGCCGCAATACTGGAATGAAACACACCACCCTTGTATAAATCAATGTCTACATTTCCGGTAATATTGTCAACCCATGAAATAAGATAAGAATTTCCTTTGATCCAGGTAATGCAGTCCAAACTTGGTTGCAGAACTGTGATTGAACCAGATCCGGGCGCTGAAATTGTAAAATAATTATCACTTAAATCGAAAATAGTTTCATCAGCTTCGCTTGTGATTTTTATTTTGAATTTATTCCCAAATGGAATATCTGAAGGTATGGTCCATGGAAAGGTTGATCCTTCAATATTATTTACAATAACCCTATCAGGAGTAGTGATTTTCAAATTATTAAAATATAATCGGCGCGTAGTATTCATATCGGCCATATTCTCGGCAGAGAAACGAACTGCATTGGGAGCTCCGGATATTGTAATATTTTGGTCATAAGATTCAATTCCGTTGCGGCCAATTCCAAATACATGTATTGTATTCGCTGCAATGTATTCAAAGCGAAGGTTCATCACATTTAATCCAAAGTTATTGAACATGGGTAAACCGTTAATATAGATGATATTTCCGCTACCCAATTTGATATCAATGATTTTGGTGCCAGGTGATGCAATAGATGTATATCCTGTATATATTTCAATTCCTTTACTTCCACTTCCTCCATTATCTGCATTCACTGCCCAGTCAAAACTAAATATACTACCGACCTGAAGTGGTGATGAAAAAGGTCTGTCTGTATAGATATGAGATGCGAAGGATGATTCCAGATGAAATGAGGGATTATCCATTCCAATAATACCGATGCCTGCTGGATTGTCGACAATACCGCCTGTAGTGCCGGTATATTCTACAAGCCAGGGTTCAAATCCATAACCACCATTGGTGCCGGCTCCCCACAATCCGCCGGCATAGCCAGCATAAGATGCATTATCTGAAGCGATTAGATCATCATTTAACAAATCTATTTTTACATTTCCTACAACATTATCTACCCAGGAAATGATGTTCGTTGTACCTCTTATCCAATCAAGGCCTGAAATGTTTGGTTGTTCAACATGGATATTTGTCCCTGATGTGGAAGTCACGAGGGAAAAATAGTTATTACTCATATCTATATAACAATCTCCACAGGCAGCACTTGAAACCTTTATTTTGTATCGGATTCCGGTGGCAATAGCAGAAGGTATATTCCAACTATATGTTGATCCCGCCGCTGATAATGTAATATTCGTTATAACTGGAGATAGTGGAACAGTATAATCAACCAAATCAATTTTCACCGGATAGGTAAAATTATCGGTCCATGATATTAAGTGGGTAGTTCCAACCTGCCATTCAATGCCAGGTTCATTGGGTTGGATTACTTCAATAACTGGTGCCTGTGCAATTGCATTCATATTCAAGGTAAATATTATGGCCAGGAATGCAAAATTGCGAAATTGTAAAAGCGTTTTCATGGTTTCTATATTAGTGATTTCTTGTTACCTTTCACATAGAATATTTACTCAGGTTTAACATTTTCAATAATTATTCCAAATTTGATAAGATATTCTACATCCCTTATCATATAAAGGGTTTGCGTAAAATGATATTCTCAAGCCTTTGATTAAAAATTCTCAGAATAGGAATTATATTCCGGATTTAGGAATAGCAGAAAAAAGGCGAAATGATCCCAAATCGATGATGTTAAACATGAAGACTTCCATGGGAAATCAGTGCCTTATGGGTAAAAAAAAGACCCCGCTGCATGCAGCGGGGTCTTTTTTATAATGAGTTGATCACCAAATTAGTGTTGAACAATTACTTTTTTTGTTTCTACAGATTTGCCTGATGTAATGGTGAGGAAATAAACTCCATTGGGTAAATCAGCAGTTGAAATACGAAGTTCTTTCATCCCTTCTGAATCAATATTTCTTTCATACACCTGCATATTAAACCTGTCTGTTAATGATAAAGTGAAGTTTTCGGTTGAGGATTCATCAAACTTCACAGTTAAATAAAAATCAGCAGGATTTGGATATACTGATATAAGAGGTAGGCAATTGAGTGAGAATGCTGCATTACTGAAGTCGCACAAGGCTGGAACAAGTGTACTCGAAATCTTCACTTTATAGTTACCGCCTAATGCAGGCAAATGACCTGTTGTATTCCACACATAAGTAGAACCTACCACGTTTGTGGCAATTGAGTATTTCAGGGTAACTTCATCAATCTCATATAAATCAATGTTTACTGATTCCGGGAAATTATCATCCCATGAAATCAGATAGCTATTTCCAATATACCAAAACTCGCCACCATTAGGTTGAAGAACGGCAATTGCGCCACCTGCCGGGGTAGCCTGAATGGCGAAATCAGCATCGCTAAGGTCAGCAATTGAAGCATCATCATGACTTATAACTTTAATTTTATAATCAATTCCAGTTGGAGTGAGAATATCAATCGGCCAAACATAGGTTGTTCCAACAACATTGGTTGCTATGGTCCCTACATCAACTCCGCCTTTAAACAATTTAATATCTACAGTACCAACAACGTTATCTATCCATGAAATGAGATAAGAATACCCTCTTACCCAGGTAATACCACCAACATTTGGCTGTAAAACTGTAATGGAGCCAAAACCAGTAGCTGCAATTGCAAAATTATTATCACTAAAATCTTGAATGGATCCATCAACTGTACTCGAAACCCTGATTGTATAGTCAATACCAGTAACTACAGAGCCATCATTAGGTATTGTCCAAAGAAAGGTCGTTCCAACAACATCTAATGCAACAACAGAATGAAGCACACCTGTTTTATACAAACTAATTTTCACGGTTCCGGGAACATTGTCAATCCATGAAATCAAATAGGTTGAGCCTTTGAGCCAGGTAATCCCACCAATATTAGGTTGGAGAACAGTAATTGAAGTGCCTGGTGCGGATGCCTGAATAGAGAAGTCATTATCACTTTCATCCAAAGTGCCAGCATCATCATGACTTATTACTTTAATTTTATAATCAATACCGATTGCAGTAAGAATATCTATTGGCCATACATAACATGAACCTACTACATTGGTGGCAATGGTTGCTGTTTCAATACCTCCCTTAAAGAGTTTGATATCAACAGTTCCGGAAATATTATCGGACCATGAGATTAAGTATGAATTGCCCCTTACCCAGGTGATGGCTGGTAAACTGGGTTGTAAAACTGTTATAGTACCGCCAGAACCGGCTGCTGCAATTGCAAAATTAACATCGCTATTATCGCTGATACCAGCATCAGCGGTGCTGATTACCTTTATTTTATAATCTAATCCGGATAATATTGAACCATCATTCAGGATAGTCCATAGGTAAGTTGAACCAACAACACCTGTTGCAAGGGTTGAATGAAGAACCCCCCCCTTCCACAATTCAATCTTCACGGTTCCAGGTACATTATCCGACCAGGATATCAGGTAGGTAGAACCTTTCAACCAGGTGATGCCGCCAACATTAGGTTGTTCGACATGAATAAATGTTCCTGGTGCAGAACTCACAAGAGAGAAGAATGCATTACTCTCATCCATATAGCAGTCGCCACAGATTGCACTTGAAACTTTAATTTTGTAAGCTGAACCAGGTGCAAATATACCTGCTGTTATTGTCCAGCTATAGGTTGACCCAACAGCAGAGGCAACAATGGGAGTTGTGATTGGTAACAAAGGATTTGTATAATCAATCAAATCAATTTTGGTGCCCAAGGTGAAAGTTGAGGTCCAGGAAATTAAGTAAGTATCTCCAATAACCCACTGAATACCTGCTTCATTTGGTTGAATTACTGAAACTATTGGTTGTCCGATTGTATTAAAATTTAATACAAGTAGCAGGATCGCCAAAAAGGAAAAGTTACGCAATTGTAAAATCGTTTTCATGGTATGTTTGGGTTAAGTTTTGCTATAAAAATAGTATTAACATTTCTTTATTATCAAATATTGTACCATTTTGGGATGAATGGCCTGTAACCATGAATCAATATGGGAAAATTGAAAATTGATAGTATATGCGCGTGTTTAAAAAATCCCAAAATGGAATTATTATTCCCATTTTTGAAAACTTAAATCGTTGAATATTTTAACCAACATTAATCTTAATACTACCACTTGTTGATTATTCAATTGAATGGAAATTATTCACTAATTTTTATTTTATTATAAATCAGATAGTTGAATTAAATTATTGCAAATATTTATAATTTCAAAATGGAAGACTTACTTCTATATGTATCCTAATAATTGCTATTTAACAGTGTTTCTGGCATAAATGTTTAGGATTTTAATTGTAATTGATGTCCATTTCATGTATTGTCTCAAAATGGGAATGATTTTTATTGTAACTATCAACATAATACAAAAAAAAGACCCCACTACCTATCAAGCAGTGGAGTCTTTCAATATAGTAATTATTCAGTATGATATCAGTGCTGAACAATAACTTTCTTCGTTGTTACCGAGTTTCCTGAAATAATATTTAAGAAATAAACACCGTTCGATAATAACGCTGTCGAAATCTGTATTTCATCCATTCCCGATGAATTGAATGTTCTTTCCATTACCTGCATATTGAACCTGTCAGTAATGATAATGGTATAATCTTCTGCGGCTTGCTCATTAAACTGAACGGTAAGATAATTATCCGCTGGGTTCGGGTAAATAACAAGTGATGCAGGATCAACAATTGTGAAATAAGCGTCACTTTCATCAAAAAGACCAGGATTTTCGACGCTGCTTATTTTCATAGAATATTGAATACCTCCAGGATAATCTGAAGTGTTTGGTATTGTCCAGACTACTGTGGATCCAGGAACAGAAGCTTCAATTGTTCTGGTTATTCCGGTAGAATAATTTACTAACTCAATTTTTACGTTTTCGTCAAAATTATTATCCCACGAAATATAGTAACTGCTTCCTTTTGTCCAGGTTTCTCCTCCATTTGGTAAAAGAACTTCAATAGTTCCACCCGGAAGATAATTCCTAATATCGAAATCATTCGCACTAATTCCTGAAATGCCCGCGTCTGCATGACTAAAGATTTTGACAAAATAATCACTTGCATCAACAACATCAGGGACATTCCAAACGTAGGTAGAACCAGAAATATCAGATGCAATAGGAATCAATGCAGGTACGCTGGTTCTTGTATAATAAATATCTACAGTTCCTGGAATATTATCTTCCCATGAAATCAGGTAATCATGTCCCTCAAGCCAGGTGATTCCATTTACATTAGGTTGAAGAAGATGAATGTATGCTCCGAATGGTGAATCTGAGATTGCAAAATTAAAATCACTCTTATCAGAAATACCATTGTAAATCACCTTAATCTTATAAACTCCAACCGGATAAGTCAGAAGTGGTATATCCCAAACATAGGTCGACCCAGGTACGTTTGTTGCAATTGTTGCAACCAAGCCATCAGTGAGACCATTCAGTAATTCAATTGTTACATTATTATTTGGTATATTATCCGTCCAGGAAATAAGATATGATGATCCTCTGAGCCAGGTAATACCATCCAAACTAGGTTGTTCAACAATGATATTACCCTGCGGTGGTGTTGATGTAATCTCAAAATAATTATCACTCAGGTCAATAACCCCATTTTCTGTTGTGCTTGTAACCATGATCTTATATTGGGATCCAGATGGTGTTCCACCGGGAATTGTCCAGGCAACAGTTGAACCAACAACGGATGCACTAACAGTAGTAATTGTTGCTGGTGTCACTCCGAAATTCACCAATTCTACTTTAACGGGAGAGGCCAGATTGTCAGTCCAAGATACTAAATATGATTCACCTGCCACCCAACGTATACTTGCAAGACTTGGTTGAATAACAGCTATGTTATAGGTGTTTGTAGCCGCGTCAATTCTGAAGAAGTGGTCACTCATGTCAACAATTGTTGGGTCAGCAATGCTGCTAATTTTCACTTTGAAATAATTTCCCATCAAATGATTGACAGGTATTGTCCATGAAAACGAAGTTGTTCCATCAGGGATGCTTGGTGCAAGAACTGAATGGAATACACCATTGTAGTATAATTCAACTATAACCGGACCTGGTACATTATCATTCCAGGTAATATTATATGTTGATCCTAGGTTCCATCTGATACCGGGAACAGTTGGCATGGTGACATGTACATATTGGGTGATCGCAAAATTATTGTTACTAAAATCAGTAGAAGCATCCCCCTCATCAAATATTTTAATTTTGTAAAGAGTTCCAACAGCATAAATTCCGCTAATTGTCCATGGATAAGAATGCCCAGCGTATCCGGTTGCAAGCTGATCCAGGTAAAGTCCGTTGTACCACAGTTCAATTGTTGAAGTTCCTGATCCTTCAGACCATGTAATATTATGGGTTGAACCGGTGGCCCATGCTTCCCCTCCGTTGGGTGAGGTAACAACAACTGGCTGAGTGATTCTGAAATCGGCATTACTAAAATCAACCGATGCATCTCCCAGATCAATTATTTTGATTCTGTAATTTATTCCGTTTGCTGTAGCACCTATAACCCAGGAAAAAGTATATCCGACAACCCCTGTCGTAATATCATATACTTTTAAACCGGTACTATTATTCCATAATTCGATTTTTGCGTTTGTTCCTGATCCTTCCGTCCATGAAATAGTGCGGGTAGAACCGGTAGCCCAGATTTCGCCACCATTCGGAGCTGAAACAACAATAGGTTGAGTTAATCTGAAATTGGCATTGCTTTGATCAATAGAACCATCTCCAACATCGATGAGTTTAATTCTGTAATTCGATCCGTTGGCAGTAGCACCAATTACCCAGGAATACGAATAACCGACGACACCGGAAGTAATATCAGTAATTTTCAGGCCAGTAGTATTATCCCATAATTCGATTGTTGTGCTCGTTCCGGAGCCTTCCGTCCATGAAATAGTGCGGGTAGATCCGGTAGCCCAGATTTCGCCACCATTCGGAGAAGTCAACACAACTGGTTGTGTGATTCTGAAATCAGCAACACTCAGATCTTCTGAGAGATCACCTTCGTCAATTATTTTTATTCTGTAATTCGAACCACTGGCAGTAGCAGGGATAGTCCACGAATAGGGACTGGTCAATGTAGTGCCAATTGAATATTCCATTGCTGGAGCTCCACTATAATCCCATAATTCGATGGTAGCATTACCGGTGCCATCTGTCCATGTAATATTATGTGTTGATCCGGTAGCATAAATTTGACCGCCATTCGGAGAAGTCAACACAACTGGTTGTGTGATTCTGAAATCAGCAACACTCAGATCTTCTGAGAGATCACCTTCGTCAATTATTTTTATTCTGTAATTCGAACCACTGGCAGTAGCGGGGATTGTCCATGGGTGGGGACTGGTCAATGTAGTGCCAATTGAATATTCCATTGCTGGAACACCACTATAATCCCACAATTCAATGGTAACT
>CAITDJ010000102.1 GCA_903891085.1 uncultured Bacteroidota bacterium
ATTACATGGCGGCATAAAACCAGAATAACTTTTTTTGACCTTTTTGGAAGAGGTCAAAAAGTTATTTCCAGTTTTATTCCGAGTATAATGAGCAGTCTTAACTATCTATAAATTCTGTCTGACATATGGGGAGTACCTTAGTATATCAATGCTTTGAAAAACAGTTGAATTAAAAACTAAAAAAATAGTTGCTTAACTAATATTTTAGTTGTATATTTGTTCTGTTATCAATAAAACAAATTGTGAAAGAACCGATAAAATCGTTGACTAAAGCAGAGGAACAGGTGATGCATATTCTCTGGAAGCTGAAAAAGGCCTTTGTAAAAGATGTTGTTGAACATTTTGATGATCCTAAACCGGCTTATAATACCGTTTCGACCATCATCCGTATTCTTGAGAAAAAAGGCTTTGTTTCGTACAATAGTTTTGGAAACACTTACGAATACTTTCCGCTCATCACCAAAAATGAATACTCGGATGTTTATCTGGGAAATTTTGTAAAAAACTACTTTGGCAATTCCTATAAAAGTTTGGTTTCATTTTTCGCTGCCGGCGACAGTATGTCGGTTACCGAACTCGAAGAAATGAAGCTGTTGGTTGACCAGGAAATTAAAAAGAAACAAAACAATGAATGAACTGATTACATATCCGGTTGAAGTGTCTGTTTGTATCGTAATGTTCTACGGACTATTTGTGCTGGCACTAAAAAACGAAACCCATTTTCGTTTTAACAGACTTTTTTTGCTTTTTACAATGGTAGCATCCTTGCTGATACCATTATTAAAAATATCAAACTATCCGGGCAATTCAGAAACCGCCTTACGTGCTGTTTTGCAGACGGTTCAGTTGGGTTCTGATAATATTTTTATTGGCGAAAGCAACCTCCCACAAACAAATTTTATTGTAATAATTTATTTCACATTGGTTTTCATTTTATCAGTGAAACTGATTGTCGGTATTCTATCGGTTTACGTGTTGAAGCACCGTTGCGTTATCGGGCACAAAAAAGGGCAATGTATCGCGTTTTGCAACAAACAAATTGCCCCATTTTCATTTTTCAACACTATTTTCATACACAAAGAATCGGTTAACGATGCACAATTCGATAAAATAATGATGCATGAAACCATTCATATCCGACAGTTTCACAGTGTTGATATCATATTTGCCGAGATAGTATGTATACTTACATGGTTTAACCCCCTGAGTTGGCTTATAAAAGCAGCCCTGAAAGAAAACCACGAATATCTTGCTGATTCGGGCGTGTCGGTGCAAACACCGGATGCGGAAGGTTATTTACGGTTGTTAATAAGAAACGTTGTCGGGTTACAGCCCGAAATTGCCAATAATTTAAACAAATCATTAATCTCTAAACGAATTAAAATGATGAAAAAACCTCGTTCCGGTTGGCTTTCACTGTTGAAAGTGCTGCCCGTTTTACCCATTATTATTGTTTTGTTGCTGGCATTTTCGTGCAAAAATAGCAGCAAAGAAACCGATCCGCAAAATCTGCCCGTAAGTGAAAAACCGGTGAAGGATAAAGAGATTGCTGATAAAATGCCTGAATTTAAAGGTGGGCATGAAGCCATGACTAAATACATGATTGAGAATGTTAAATACCCTGAAGAAGCAAAAAAGAATGGAATTCAGGGTAAGGTGTTTGTTTCGTTTACTGTAACCAAAACCGGTAAATTAGACAATATTAAAGTCATAAGAACTGCCAGTGACCTGCTCAATGCCGAGGCGCTGCGTGTAATTTCATCGATGCCTGATTGGGAACCCGGCCTAAGCAAAGGAACGGCTGTTGATGTTGAAATTACCGTGCCAATTATGTTCAGGCTATCATAGATAGTCGCATCAAGAAATATTACAATCCAAAGAGCCGCTTTTTACTAATCTGAAAAGCGGCTCCTTTTTTGTGATTGTGAACCCGTCAGGGCATTTCAGGTCATGTTCGATAAACCAAAGAAGGATTAACATGGTCTTATCAAATTTAATACGCCCCTACCCTGTTACTTTGTGACTACTTTTGTGATGAAACGGATATAAAATCAAACCATGGGCTGAACCCAAAAACAGAATTAATTAACCGGAAACAACTTCTTTTCACCTGCGCTTTTCTTTCTTTATTGGCAATACCGCTGTATGAGGCAATTTACTACTACTATTCGGGTGAATTTTTTCATTCTACTATTCAGCACGAACAATATTTCGAAAATGATGAGCTGATAATTTTATCCACAATGAAAGATAATATGGTGAAAAATTACAAAGAGGTGAATAATACTGATTCGCTCAAACCGGAATTGCTTAATTACAGAAATGCCATGGCCGGAATTCCGAGTAAAGGACTGGATAATTATTAGCGTAAGCTCTACTTAAGTTCGGTAATTATGACCATGGTTGGGTATGGAGATATTGTTCCGGTTTCTTCAACAACCAGGTTGCTGATTTCCTCTCATGCGATTCTTGGCTTACTACTTATCGGGCTTTTTCTGAATGTGTCAATAAAACGCAGAGAAAAAGGCAATCCTGCCCAACATTGAACTTCAACTATCTAAAACAAATAATTCAACCCGATATATATTCCATTATCGCCGTCCTGTTCGTTCAGTGCTCGGCCGAATTCGCCCGAAACAATAAAGTTTTCGTTCATCACCAACTTTAAACCAAGACCGGTGCTCCAATGCAGTTTCTCAGTATCAGGAGCGAAATAATCAGTTAGGTTTAATCCATCTATTTGTAAAATATTAGTATCAACAGGAACCTTATCCACCACCTGTCCGGCATCAACAAAAGCATTCATGCCACAATAGATGTTTTGATTCCATATCCGTGTTTTAAAAAACTTCCACCTGAACTCAGCGTTTCCGTAAACAATTCCCTCACCAACCACCCGGTTTCGCATCACTCCACGCAATGAACCATCACCTCCGAGACCTTCAGAAAAAGCACCTTTTAATTGTGTGGTAATCATTAACGGCAGTGCATAAAACGGTATGTGCCCCCCAATTTTTTGCTGATATGACAGGCGGTATACAAAGGAAAGCTTTTCTTTTACCACAGTGAAATACTGCCGGTGGGTAACGCTCAACTGCACAAAACCTTCATCAAGATTTGACAAGACTTTAGGGGCAGCATATAAAATAATATCTGTCCAAGTGCCATGCATTGGATTTGGTTCAAAGTCGCGGCTGTCATATACCAATCCTGCTTTTAATGCCGTAAAGGTTCCACCTTTAAGTTCATTGGCCGGAAACAATCCCCATTGTTTGTATTTTTCAAATAATCCGGGTTGTTCGGCCAAGGCAGGTAGTTTATCTTCCTCATTTTTTCCGCGGTTTAACCGGTCAACATCCACCGAAGATGGCTTTATAGAATAAAAATCAAGTCCGGCCGACCAACGTATGTTTTCAGTGAGAAGTTTGCCGCTAAGGTTGGTTATCATGCGCCACATTTCGCGTTTATGCCTGTAGAAAACCCGGCTTTTATATGCAGGATCGGTATCATCATTCCATGTTTTATTATAAACAGCATCATAGCCGTTAAAACCAAAAAAACTAATTGCTTGTTCAGGCATATAACTCAGGTCGAAGGATGTTTTTATATCGTGGATTAAACGGTCGCTGTCATAAAAAAACCTCAGCAAACCACTTCCTTTCGTACATCTCGAGGCCTCCAGATAAAGTGAATGATCGTACACCGGATAACGACTGCCATCGCCGTAGTGAAATAAATTAGCGAGGGCGCCATATTGAAAACCCAAATCGGTATTGTAAGAAACAGCAGGCAGCGCCCCAAAATTCCAGCCTTTTTTAACCTGAACATTTTCATTATCCTGAGCCACCGTAAGTATCGGCAATAGGGCAGCAAAAATCAAAATCTGTAGTTTTTTATTCATGCAGACAGCTTTTAAGGTGTTCAACTTTATTCTATACTATCCCGACCAGATCAGAGTCGAATTAAATTCAAAGTTAAACAATTGTCGGATAGCCGGCGAGGAAGTTTATGCTGGAGGAAGTTTTATTTGGTCACCTCGAATCACTTTGTTTTCCAACTTTTCAATTTCACCCGACGGTTCTCAATCATGAAATTATCTTTACATTTGCATTACACAAAACAATAAAAACAATGCCCATCCTCGGAACGATCATAAAAAAGGCCTATGAACTTCGGAATGTGCCTGTCGAAATAAAAAAGAAGATGCTGAATCCGATTGTGGCCCAGCAAAATCAATTGAAAAAACTGCTTGGTAAAGCGCAACTCACTGCTTTTGGCGAATACTACGATTTCACGAAAATACTTGCCGCTGATGATGTGGTGGACAGTTTTAGAAAGAATGTTCCTGTTTTTGATTACAACACCATGTACAAACAATGGTGGTACAGGGCATTAAATGGTGAAACCTATGTAAGCTGGCCGGGCCGTACAAAATATTTCGCCCTCAGTTCGGGCACTTCAGAGTCGTCGAGTAAATTTATTCCTGTTACTTCTGATATGCTTACATCTATCAAAAGAGCCAGTATCAGGCAATTGGTTTCGGCATCAAAATTCAATTTTCCCGATCATTTCTACGAAAAGGGCATGCTGATGATAGGCGGAAGCACCCATTTACAATACAATGGAACCTATTATGCCGGTGATTTATCGGGGATCACCACAGGTAACCTCCCTTTTTGGTTTCAGCATTTCTATAAACCCGGACGTCAGATTTCAAAGGCGACTGATTGGGCAACGAAACTGAACGAAATGATCAAAAACGCTCCGGGATGGGATATTGGAGTCATTGTGGGTGTGCCAGCCTGGGTGCAAATCTTAATGGAGCGCATTATCGAAACCTATAAATTAAATTCGATACATGATATATGGCCGAATCTGTCGGTGTATGTCCATAGCGGAGTTTCTTTTGCTCCTTACGAGAAAAGCTTCGAGAAGTTGTTTGGCAAACCCATAATCTATTCGGAAAGTTACCTTGCCTCAGAAGGGATGATCGCATATCAGACAAGCCTTGAGGACCGCATACTGCAACTGGTTGTCGATAACGGTATTTATTTTGAATTTGTGCCTTTCAATGAGCAGAATTTTGATGAAGAAGGCAATATCAAACCTGATGCGTTTACCGTATCGCTGTCCGAAGCCAAAACAAACGAAGTTTATGCCTTGCTGATGTCGACAAATGCCGGTGCATGGCGCTACCTCATTGGTGACACTATAAAATTTGTTAATGTTGAAAAATTCCAGATTATCATCACCGGACGAACAAAACATTTCCTGAGTCTTTGTGGTGAGCACCTGTCGGGCGAAAACATCAACCGCGCCATCGAAATGCTGCAGGAAGAGTTTGACCTCGATATCCGTGAATTCACAGTAGCCGGAATCCGACACGGAAGCATGTTTGCCCACCATTGGTATTTAGGTACCGATGACAACATCGATCCTTTGCTCGCGATTGGAAAAATTGATGGTTACCTCAATAATCTCAACGACGATTATATGGTTGAACGCACTGAAGCGATCAAAGAGTTGTTCATCAGCATTATACCGATGCATGTGTTCAATGATTATATGAAAAAACTCGGCAAGGAAGGCAGTGCAAATAAATTTCCACGCGTGTTGAAAGGCCGTCGGCTCGAAGACTGGCAATCCTATCTGAAGGAAATGGGTTACGATAAAAACACGCATCAGTTGGGTGTTGGATAGCATATTTTAAATAAGAAACGCATTCATGTTTGATTAAAAAAAGTATATGTTTTCACTGATAATAGAAGGTATAATACTAGGCTTGACCTTAGCTACTTTTTTTGGTTTTGGTCCGGCTTTCTTTTCACTGGTGCAGACAAGCATTCACCGTGGATTCGGTTCAGCAGTGCTTCTTGCTATCGGAATTTTTCTCAATGATATGGTAATGGTCGTATTGTGTTTGATGGGAGCTATTCAAATTATTACTGCACCAAGCAATTACCTGTGGTTTGGCATTTCGAGCGGTGTGATATTGATTATTTTTGGTTTGGTTACCTATAGCCGCAAGGTCGTAACACTGGTTGCTGAGACTGATGATGACGATTTGCCTATTCATGTGAAAGGCCCACGCTGGTTCGTTTTCATTGCCAAAGGTTTTTTTATGAATATTGTTAATCCTTTTGTGTGGATTTTTTGGGTTGGTGTGGTGGTTGGGATTTCGACACGCTTTTCAGGGAATGAAGACGAACTCGTGTACTTTTTTGGGGGGACACTGCTCACCGTGCTGGCAACTGATATTGGCAAAGCTTATGCAGCCTATAATATCAAACGCTTTTTAACCGATCGGATGATTGGCATCTTCAACAAAATAGCCGGAATAGGATTGATTGTTTTTGGACTTTTTCTTATCGTGAAAGTGATTATTGAAATTCTTTAACCTTAAAACCAACATAACTATGAAAACATTTTTTGTAAAAAACTGGTGGTCCTTTATTTTCAACGGAGCTATTGCCATTGTCTATGGTCTACTCGCCCTACTGATTCCTAAAGAAGTGTTAGAACTTATGATTAAATATACCGGGGTATTGCTGTTGCTGGGGGGTGCAATTCTATTTGTTTCGGCCATCGCCAGGTACAGGACTAAAATGCCTTATGGCAGCATGTTAACTGTTGCGGTATTGCTTTTGGCGGTCGGTGCTGTGATTACTTTTAAGACGATTGCAACCATTCAGGTTGTTGTTGTTGTGCTTGGTATCTGGGCATTATTAACAGGAATATTTCAATTGGCTACATTTATCAGCTTTAATGATTCTTTGTCAAATAAGGGTCTTATTATTGCCAATATTCTGTTCACGATCAGTTTTGGCTTGATCATGCTGTTTAATCCTTTTGCGGCAGCGAGAATACTCATTGTTTTCAGTGGAATACTGGCCCTGGTGACCGGAGTGCTCTATTTGTGGTATGGGTTTAAGTTAAAGAAAATAAAATAGTCAGGCATTGGGTATTTATAAAACCCTGTCGTTGCGAATCATTTTCATAGTAACGTTAAAGTGAATGACTGCTCCTTGCTTAAATTCTCATTTTTAGATCGACATTCAGAGCATAGGAAGTATAAATGTATTCTGACCGGGAATCGATATTCAATTTTTATCATGCCGTTTATCGTGCCGTTTATCGTGCATTGAAAGAGAATGATTCCGAACAAATCAGGGTTGAATATTATCAGTTGTTTTTATGATTACACTATAGGCGCCAGTTTTTTTACTTCCTATGTAAACAATCAGACCGGCATCGATGAGTTTTTTCAGATTCGACTTGATTGTGCGTTCCGAAACATTAAATTCTTTCATCAAATCTGTCACTTTGGTGTGTTTATGACGCCGCACAAAACTGACTATGGCGATCAGCCTTTTTTTCACCGACCCCGTAAAACATTCTCCAATCGCTTCAATCGATATATCATCCAGCGTATTGTTTGCCGTTTCATCCGTTTTTGCTGTGATTGTGACTGCCGGAAAATATAGTTTTGTCACGCCTGATTTACTGATCCATATTGGCATTGGATAACCTTTATTTTCACAATCTTCAATCATTTTTAGGGTTCCCCTGCCTATTTTTTCGATCATTTGCCTGATGAAACAAATGTGGGCAATATCCGGATTACGGGGAACCGAAAGATGGGTCCGGCTAAAGTCGGCTGGTGTATATCCGCCATATAATTCTCCTGAATTGGAAATCTCCAGACGGTCAGGATAGAAGGCAACCATCACACTGCCCGAAATAGAAGTATAATCGCGGTGTATCAATGCGTTCATAAGTCCTTCACGCAAGGCTGCTTTCGGAAAAACAAGGTCTTCGCGGAGCCAGCTTTTTTCGGAAAACCGACTTTTGTTAGCAATATTCACGTCGAAAAAAAGCAATATTTCTTCGATGTTTCTGAAAAGATTACCCTCCAGCACGCGATCATACACAAAATTATCCGACGATTTTGAACTTTCGAAAACAGTAAGACGAATGCGGCATTGCGGCAGGTAACGGCATGGTTCGTTGGCAAAAAGCACAAGGGCTGCGTTTGTGCATCTGTTGTTGTAATATAAACCATAATATGCCAAAAAATCTTCCGGTTGTTTTTCGCTGAAAGCTTTTCCCCTGCCATAACTATTCAGGTCTCTGATGGTTTTGCGTATTTCCCATTCATCCATCGCTTCAATCCCTGTCTCCGTTGACAATTGCCTCTCCCAATGCGTTTCTGTTTTTTGCCGTTCGATGACCAGTTTTGAAATATCATCCGGAACAGCCTTTTCTGTCAGAGAGCCATTTCTTGTATAAATGATGCCTTCGTATAAATAAGGAGGTGTTGTTCCGGGCCATACTTTAACAAGCAGTATGGTTTTATTACCGATTTCTTCGGTAGAAACAGTGATAGGTGTTACCGGAATTATGGATTTGAAAAGAAATTGTTTCAGCATCGATTCCTGCATCTCCGGATCCTTCAACCCAACAATCTTCCCATTATCTTCAACACCAACAAGTATTGAACCGCCCTTTGAGTTAAGAAAAGCACAAAGCGTTTTGGCCAGTTGATCATAATGAACTTCCTCCATCAACTCCAACTGCTGATCAGAGCCTTGCTTTATCAGATTGCGGAAGAATTGCTCGGCTTTCATTTGCTTTTCGTGGCCGCTTTTATGAAATTGTCCGGTTAAAATAATCGCTAATCACAATTTCTGGAAATTCTTTTTAATAAAAACACTCAATAATCATCTTACCTAATGCCTCGTCAACACTTTAACGAACCGGAGTGGCGTGCTGTATTGCTGCTGATTGGTGATACGCAACAGATAAACAGCCGGTGGTAAAGAGCTGATATCAATAGCAGTCCCGGCTTGTGTAATATTTGCCATGCCTGTTTTGAGAATATTTCCTTTCATATCGATTATCTGGAATTGCGAGCCTGATTGGCTGCGTCCAGAAAGATAAATCACATCACCCGCCGGATTTGGGTGTAAGAATAATTCGCCGGAAATACCAGTTATCGGCTGTAATCCTGTAGTTTCATCTTCAAAATACGCGATGAAAACTACATTTTCAGTATTCAGGGTATCGAGAAATACCGGATTGAGTGTGTCGGCGATTAATCCATTGGCTTCCCAATGACTGAAAGTGTACCCCGATTCCGGTTCTGCAGTAATGCTTACAGGAATTCTGTTAAAATAAACCCCCTGCCATGGATAGTTTTCCGGGGTAATGGTGCTGATTTGAATTTTTCCGGCTTCAGCAGGGAAAACTTCGAGTGATACATCAACAAGATTTGACAGGTTGAAATTTGTCAGTATATGGTTACGCACCTGTTCTGTTCGATGTAGAAACTGGTCACGCAGGCTTAGGTGATTCGAGCTGAAACTGAACATCTGCTGCGGAATATTATTGGGATCACCCCAGCGGGCAAACTCAGCCGGCATCTCCGGAAAAGTCAGCGCATACATATTATCATTTATCGCACTCAGGCGTTCAAATTGATACAATGTATTCATCTGGTCGGCAAAGCGGTTGATGAAATAATTTCTGAACCTGTCGTTTTGTATGCCTTTCAACCAAACACTGATGTATGGATTGGCCTGATCCTGACCCATCATAAACGCGATATGATCAAAATTATAATCGGTCCAGCCATTGGGTAACAAGGCAAGTTCCTGATCGATCAGGCAATACCTCCACCTGAAATTCGTTTTATCTGAACGGTATATTTTAATATTGTTCCAGGGCCAGTCGGTATTACCCATCCACGATTCGCCGATGATATAATCGGTGTACCAGGTGAGGTCGAAATAATTATCGGCCTGATCCCAATAACCCGATTCGGCCGGGTTGAGCGCATTAAACGCATGCCATGAAATATAAAATGGATCAACCTCCCCTTCTACTGCCCGCAACACACCACCATACCAGGCGCTTTGCGAAAGAATGGTCACATCATCGGGATCAGCCTCATCAAGGGTTTCGAAATACTCCAGGTCCATTTTCTCGCGCAATTCGTACAAACCAAAATAACCGCCATTGATATATACACTTATGGGCCGCCATGCTGAATAGTAGTTGTTTGCCCCGTTGCTCATCGCAGCCACCTGGCAGGCATCTTTGTAAGGAAGCGCCAGGTATTGATTGCTTCCGTTTCTCAGATAAAATTTACTGTAGGTTGTCCGTTCAGGCCTGTTTGGAATCAGTTGATAGTTGATCGGATTTTCACCAAGCACACCATCGGCCAGCTCAACCCTGAATGAATGCTGAGGCTGGTATCGGCTGCCTCCCCATCCGCCGTCCATCTGAATCCCTGCCCGTTGCGAGAAAATCAGTTGATTTGTCGAATCGAAATATTCGACATAGGAGGCCCGCTCCCAGTCTTCCATCCAGTTGTCGAAAATACCCGTTTCACCATACAAATTGCTGTTTTCAGTAACAACCGACAATACGGGTGTTGTGTGGTCAACCCCAAAAAAATACGTCGCAACCTCATTTTGACTTGGAAGTTTGTCGCTCTGGAATGCCTTTGCCTTTAACACAGCCGAATTACTGATATTCAGCGGATCGCCGTTGAAAAGCGGTGAATCGACTGTTGGTTCGCTTCCGTCAGTGGTAAAATGTAAGGTTGATCCTTCACCGTTCGGATTGGTAATATCCACGGTGATTGGATTTTCGTAGAATCCTGAAACCATTGAAAAAACCGGAGGATTCAAATATTCGGTGTAGGTTGCCGATACATTATTGCTTGACGCAGGAGTGCCATTCTGAAAAAGAAAAATATCCGCCGAGGCATCGGGAAAAGAACCACGGCTGTTGTCGAGGTCACGGCAATCGACAAACAAACTGCTCAGAAGTACCTGTGCCGGTGAATACAAATAAACCGTTTCTCCATCCTCTGAGATTTTAAAATTTGTATGCAGCGACACGCTGGGTTCGCTGGGTATAAACATGGATGATACTGAGTTATCATCCGTCATCTTAATACTTACGTCGAAATAATCATAAACTGTATTCGGGTCGGTGGATACCACATCAAAGGCGATACGCGAGATAATACCCTCGACAAGACCTGCTTCGGTAAGCTCGGATGCCTGAACCAGCATTTGATTGCGTGCACACCAGTACCAGTTTCCATAAGGTGCCGGAAAAGAGGTGTTTGAATTCTGAACCTCTCCGGTTCCGATGATGTGGCCGTTCAGCTTCAAATTAGGCCGCAAGTACACTGGGGTTCCGTAGGATGAAGCACAGGCATCGGGACTACCATCCACGGCGGCATATACGCTTGATAAGTAAGGTGTAACTGTCTGATTAAACACTGAATTGGAGGTGTAGCCCACCGAATTGTAGGAACATGTGTTTATCAGAATTCCGGAAACACCATCCCAGTAAAAACCAAGGTCGAACCAGTGTGTGTTCCATCCGGTAACCGGTGTAAAAGTCGTTTCGCTCACGACTTGTGCAAATCCCTCGTAGGGCCGGCGGTTTTTTCCGCTACAATAAATTGTTTTGAATTCGCCTGGCTGCAAAATAACCTCAGGGAAAACCCATTTTGTCGGGTTTGATTGTTTATCGGAGATGGAATAATTCAACAGGTTCACAGCTTCATCACCGGCATTATACAACTCAATCCAATCGGGGTATTCGCCGTCTTCATCAGGCAACAAGCGGTAATTTCTATTACTTCCTTCATTGATGACAACCTGCGACATCAAGGCATTAATAACAAGCAATCCTGTGAAAAGAAGAAGCATCATTTTTTTGGTAAACATGATTATTTCAATTAATAATCAAATATAGGAAATATAGGAAATGGTACTGTCTATTTAGGATAATTATGCAACAATAGGTAGTTGCATGAAAAAAAACTTTTCATCAACCAAACTTAATATCCTTGATATTCAACTGCAGGTTCGATTTGCCCATCCATTCGTTTTCTTCGATATGGTAGCAGATACTGAAAGGGTTTCCATTTTTTATTTGTTCGAACATATATCCTTTTTGGAAGGCAATGCCCGAAAACTCCCTGCTGCGTGAGGTTTGCTGCATGAGTTCCAGTTTCAGGTGGTTTTTGCCCACCACCCGTGAGTTTCCTGTGTCAACCACAAAATCGGACCGAAAAACAGGCGCCATATTCCCCGGACCAAATGGGGCAAACTGTTTTAAAATTCGATAGAACTTTTCGGTGATCATATCAAAATCGAGCCGTTCGTCGATTTCAATTTCGGGAACAAGCATTTCATCGCCGATGGTGGCACTCACAAAATCGTTGAATTTCTTTCGGAAAGCATCCAGGTTTTCGGGTTTCAGCGAAAGGCCAGCAGCATATTTATGGCCACCAAAATGCTCGAGCAATCCGGCACATTGGTCGATGGCATCGTATACATCAAAGTTTTTCACCGAGCGTGCCGAACCGGTTATCAGGTTGTTGGCATGGGTAAGTACGATGGTGGGCCGGTAATAGGTTTCGGTGAGTCGCGAAGCCACAATACCAATCACACCCTTGTGCCAGTTTTTGTTGTAGATAACCGTGCTTTTGGCTTCTTTGTGATCGGCATCGGCCTCAATCATGGCCAGCGCCTCTTCGGTGATGTGCTCGTCGAGGCTGCGGCGCTCGGTGTTGAGGTTGTTAACGGCATCAGCCAGTTTTACGGCATGCTCCATCTTATCGGCAATAAGCAGCCTGACCGAGTTGCAGGCACTTTCGATGCGTCCGGCAGCATTGATGCGCGGTCCAATTAAAAAAACCAGATCGCTGATGGTGAGTTCACGCGTTAACACCAATCCCTTTTCTTCATCGGGTGTTTCGCGGCGTTTGATTTGTGAGTAAGTTAAAATGGCTTCGATGCCGGCCCGTGGTTTTGCATTGATGGCTTTTAATCCGAAATGGGCCAGAATTCTGTTTTCACCTGTGATAGGGACAATATCGGCGGCAATGCTGATGGCCACAAGGTCGATATATTGAAAAACCTGTTCGAAAGGTTCGTTTTGCACGATAGCGAGGGCCGAAATAAGCTTAAATCCAACCCCGCAACCCGAAAGCTCGTTGAAAGGATAATTGCAATCGGGGCGCTTGGTGTCGAGCACAGCCACGGCTGCAGGCAGTTCGTCGCCCGGACGGTGGTGGTCGCAGATGATAAAATCGACGTTTTTGGTGGTGGCATAGGCAATTTTTTCGACGGCCTTGATGCCGCAGTCGAGCGCAATCACCAGACTATACCCATGTTCGGCGGCGTGGTCAATGCCTTTGTAGGAGATGCCGTAACCTTCGCTGTAGCGGTCGGGGATGTAGAACTCGATGCGCTTTTTAAAATATTTCTTCAGATACGAATACACAAGGGCTACGGAAGTGGTGCCGTCTACATCGTAATCGCCGTAAATAAGGATTTTTTCATTGCCCTTCAGGGCACGCAACACTCGCTCGACAGCCTTGTCCATATCCTTCATTAAAAAAGGATCGTGCAACTGGCTGATTTCGGGCCTGAAAAACGCCTTTGCCTCTTCAAAGCTCTGCACCTCGCGCTGGGCAAGCAGATTGGCCAGGTGTGCATCCACCGAAAGCACCTCCATCAGGTGTTTCACCACCTGCACATCACCATCTTGCTTTACTACCCATCTGCTTTGCATCCGCTGTTTATTGAATTGGTAAAGTTAATAATTTGTTGATAAACCTAACATAATGGGGAGTTTATTTTGGGGGAGAAGGAAGTGGGGAGGGGGGAATTCGGAGTTAATAATCTTCGAAAGGGTAAATTTTCTATCGCTTCCGCTCAGGTTTTTTCTAATGTATCGCTGAGAATAGTTTTGTACTTTTGAACGAGCTTGTTTTTTGTTCGCAATAGCACTACCCATGCGTTGTTCAATCGTAAAAGAATTAAAAAACTGTTTCACCTAGTTATCAGTAATTATCATACTTTAAAACACCTGCAAATAACCCTGACACCCATGATGAAGTACATGAAAAATTTCCTTGTGATATGCTGTGTATCACTTTTATCCATCGCAACATCCGCTCAAACAGCAGGAGTTCAACCCTTAACATTCGCTGCAGTTGAAAAAGGTGATGTTGAGCAGCTAAAAGCATTGCTGAATGCAGGTGCAAATGTGAATGAGGTATACGAAGGTGTCTCCTTGTTGGGCAAAGCATGCGGTGGTGTCCTCAAAGTGGACAACGACATCATAAAAGTATTGCTGGATACCCCTAACATCAATGTGAAAACACTAATTTTTTCAGAGCCTGATGGTGACAATTCATGGGCCACAACCCCATTGGTTGCCTTGCTTAGCTCAGCCAGTTACAACTCAAAACTGGACAATGTTGTCCGGCTCATCAAAATGGGGGTCGACATCAATTATCACAGCGAATTCAACAACAAGTTTACGGCTTTAATCATAGCAACTTTTGGAGTTCAAACGGAGGAGTCAAAAGCGATCACCATGGCAATATTAAACAACGCCAGTGCCAAATTAAACGTTAATTACATGGGTATGTATAATGCTACTGCTTTAAACTGTGCTGTTGACAATGAGCATGCCGAAGCGGTGGAAGCCATTTTAAAACGGGGTGCGAATGTGGAAGATGTCAAACATGATGATAATTTTCCGGGGCTGATTCCTGCAACAATTGACGATAAGGACTTTACGATTTTGGATATTCTCATGAAATACAAAGCCAATAAATATGGCCCAACTTCTGAAAATTCTATGCCTCTGAATGCAGCGATGCTACAACCAAAACAGGTCAACTGGGCCGAATATTTTATTACAACCTATAAGGTGGATGTCAATCATCTGGGTAAAGCCCGGACACATGGCGATAAACCCGCGGTGAATGTTGCTGCTGAATTTAATAATGTGGAAGGATTAAAACTTTTGGTTAAACATGGTGCAAATATCAATCTGGCAACTTCACAGGGAATTAATGCCATACAAACAGCAGCACAGCGCAATAGCTTAGATGCTGCACAGTATTTAATCGAACAGAAAGCCATACTGAATGGATATAATTCAACGTATTTTAACGCGATTGGTTATGCTGCCATGGGATATCATCCGGATATGCTGGAACTTTTGGTGAAGAGTGGTGCCGATGTAAATGAAGTATCGAAAGAATCGCCATGGGCAGGACCATTAGCCAGTTTAACCATGGTGTTTAGTCCGGTCGATAAAAAATCGCGACTTAAAACCATCACTAAATTATTGGAATTAGGGGCAGATCCGAATGTATTGCATCAGCAGGATATGACTGCGATCATGTGTGCTGCAAAACTTGGCACAAGCGAAGGCTGGAAAGCTGCGGTTGACAATTGTAAAGTTTTAATTAATAGCGGTGCCAATGTGAACTTAGCCAATACCGCCGGCGAAACGGCACTTATGCTGGCTTCGGAAGCAGGGAATATCAAACTTGTGAGTCTGCTTATCAAGAGTGGAGCCGATGTGAATGCAATAAATAAAGTGGGCGATTCGCCATTGAGTTATGCCAATAGAGCGCAGGCGAATAAAAACGATATCGTTAAATCGTTGGAAAATGCAGGCGCCAAACCTGTTGCTGCTAAAGCTGTTTCAAAGACGATACCTGCTAGTTTGGTGGGTACATGGAAAGGTTACCAAACCGACGATAAAATTATCATGGCGACATTTGTGGTGAATAAGAATAACACCTATTCCTACGCTGCATCGGGAAAAGTCAATGGTCAGGATTTATCCTTTAGTCATAAAGGGGAGATTGTTGCCTCTGAAGACACTTACACCTTAAAGCCTGAGGGACAAGCCTCTGCAACCTATAGTTACAAGATTATCAATGGTAAATTGTCGGTTAACAACGGCAGACCTATGGACAAAGTCAAGTGACAGTATGTATGGTGACAAAGTTTATGACGCTTGCTTTTTTAGTGAATGCACTTATCCAATTTTATGTGCCGCAAGATTTTATATCGAATCTTTTAGGTGGGAACAGTGCTTTCTCAGTAATGATAGCAGAGGAATACCGGTTTATACCAGTAACATGACAGCCCTGCCATTAATCAGCGGCCTGTTGGCATCAGGGATGAACCAGGGAGCAGCCCTGGCATTTTTAATCAGGACCAGCAACCACATTACCGGCAATGGTTGCTGTTTGGGGGATTGTACGGAGAAAAATCTTCCTGATGTACATTTCCTTTGCCTTAATCGAAGCCATATTTTTTGGATTATTGCTTAACTCTATTGCTAACAAATACGTGTTTCTGACACACGATATAGCGTGTGCGGTCATTTGTGGCTCCTGTTGCTGCTGCATTCGTAAACAACACATTCATTTGAATCAGAAACCGATTTGAGGAACATCCTTGAATAATTGGGCCATTAGCGCCCGAAACCTACTGAAATATACTTTTATGAGTGAATAAAGAACTGTAATAATTCGCAAATCTATTGGTAATCTATTATTTATTGTCGATCTTTGAAGAAATTAAGAACATTAAAACCGATCATATACACCCAACACGGAATATTTGATACGGAATTACAGCACAAATAAGCGAGTTGCCAAACATAATAACAGGGCACAAATAGGAAAAAGACTGATCATCAATGAGATAAATAGTACAATCATAAATTAAAATAAAATTGAAGACCGGAAATCAATTAAAAAAACGGAGCGAATTCCAGAAGCTATGCACGAGGAAGAACTGTCAAAATATAAGTATTATGAGAATTAATTTGAGATTATCCGCTGTGTTTTTTGTGTTGTTATGCTTAAGCGTCTTTGCTTCATGCAAAAAGTCAGACCCGGCTGTTCCTGTTATTAACCCATTCAGCAATGGAGGCAGCGAGCGGAATATGCTTGTTGTTATAAGCGATCTCCATCTGGGTGCAAACCTTGATTATGCCGAATGCAAGAATAACCTTCCGGCACTTGAAAAATTGCTCAAACAGATGCAGGCTTCTCCAAATGTGAAGGAGCTTGTGATCGCCGGAGATCTGATCGATGAATGGTTTGTACCTGCTACAATAGATACTTATCTGGGAAAGGATCAGGCTGATTTTGTACAACGAGTTGCTGCATCCAACAAAGGAGTATTTGATGCGATAAACAGCATCATTCATGAAGGGAATATTCTGGTCACTTATGTACCCGGAAATTATGATTTAACCATTACCGCTGCAAATATTGAAAGTATCTTTCCGGGAATACATCAGGTACGTGATGATGTGTTGGGTTTGGGCACCTACTCCCCTGCTGATTATCCGAAAATAGCCATTGAGCATAGTCACCGTTACAATTTCTTCTGTGCACCTGACCCTTTTTCAAATCAGGATGTTGCTCCGGGAACCATAATGCCTCCTGGTTATTTTTATACAAGAATAGCTGCACTCTGTGTTAAACAGGGAATGCCTTCACCGGGCGATACCACACCGGTTGTTAGCCCAAATATTTCAGGCGGTGAGTCCCAGGACTTATTATTTCGGTATTGGAAAACGTGGTTTACGACAGTGAATAAATATCCGATAACGAATAAACTTGATGAGAATATTATTGTAACAAATGTTAATGGATTCTCTGGCATATATTCCGTAAACGATCTTATTCCTTATCAATTTTCTCCAGGCGGATTGCTTAATGTGAATTTCTATAATGGTATTCAAGATAACTGGGAAGCCAGACAAACCTATTGCAATGTGGCAGTCCATGCAGAAACGGCACGTGCCATCGATTCTGTAGATTCAAATAACGAGACCGATTATCAGGCAATTTTGCAGTATTTTATGAACCCTGATTCAGATAAACGAATTGTTGTATTTGGACATA
Organism: uncultured Bacteroidota bacterium; assembly: GCA_903891085.1. Classification (GTDB taxonomy): domain Bacteria; phylum Bacteroidota; class Bacteroidia; order Bacteroidales; family F082; genus CAJBPB01. The sequence continues at coordinate 17,768 of CAITDJ010000102.1, forward strand.
CGCACGAATCTAAAATCGTTGCTTCTCAAAATTTAGACAATAAGCAATGTATTTATGTAAATTCAGGAACATGGATTGATCGCAATCCGGGTAATACTACTATGAATTTTGTTGTCATAATACCACAAAGCACAGATGCTTCATCGCAAACACTCGTAAAACTTTACAATTTTGAAAAGGAAACAGTAAGTTTAATGGATGAAGATTTCCTGCGTTATTAGAAGTAGAATGTGCCGGTAAAAATCCTTTAATACACAGCAAATTAAGATCAACCACTAAACATTTTTCAGGAAATATTGTTAATGAATAAAATTAGCAATATGGATACACCTATTATTTTCTGGATCACATTTAATGTTTTTGTCGCGCTTATGCTGGCGCTCGACTTAGGCGTTTTCCACCGCAAAAGTCATGAAGTAAACGTCAAAGAGGCTTTAAGCTGGACATTTATCTGGATTTTTCTGGCACTGATATTTAACGTGATTATTTATTACTGGCGGGGACAGCAACAAGCCCTCGAGTTCTTTACCGGATATCTGGTCGAAAAGGCACTGAGCGTTGACAATATCTTTGTATTTATTATGATTTTCAGCTACTTCCAGATTCCGACAAAGTATCAGCATAAAGTACTTTTCTGGGGTATCATCGGGGCCCTGATCATGCGTGTTTTTTTTATTTTTGCAGGTGTCGCGCTACTTCAGAAGTTCCATTTCACGATTTACATTTTTGGAGCCTTGCTTATTTTTACAGGCTATAAGATGTTCAACCACAACAATACGATAATTGATCCTGATAAAAATCCGCTTATCAGGTTTTTCAAACGCTTTATGCCTGTCACCCCCACGCTTCATGAAGATAAATTCTTCATTAAAAAGGACGGCCAACGATTCGCAACTCCCCTGTTTCTGGTGTTGATTCTCATCGAAACGACTGATCTGATTTTTGCAGTCGACAGCATTCCAGCCATTCTCGCGATTACCCAGGATCAGTTTATCGTGTACACTTCCAATGTTTTTGCCATCCTCGGCTTACGTTCCCTGTATTTCGCCCTGGCAGGAGTTGTGCACCGTTTCTGGCTTCTGAGCTATGGTCTTGCTATTGTCCTCATTTTTGTAGGCTTAAAAATGATTCTAATTGATATTTATAAAATTCCCATCGAATATTCCTTACTTTTTATTGCCACAGTCATTACGGGAAGTGTTTTCTTATCATTGAAATTTAAAAACAAGAAAAGCATAATATGATAGAATGATTCTTCAAGGCTCATATTATACCTATTTTGCCTTCACTTTGCATTAATCAGGATAATCTGTTCTGCATTTTATTAAAAGATCCGCAAATCATGCTATATGTAATGCAGCAACATTGCATAATGAATATGTATAAAAAATAGCTATTCATGCATGAATTGACTATGTTTGTTAAACGGATTTTTATATCGATCCATCGTGACTGATCTTTGCTTCATGTTAAACCATTTAAATGTAAAGTCATGAAAAAGTCAGTGAGAATTATTCTGCATTCAGCTTTTTGGTTGTTTTTCCCTTTGTCTATACTGATCACAAACTGGTCGGGTGAATTTGGATTTTTCAGCCATATGTTTGCAGAAAGTCAAAAAAGTTTCTGGTCAGTTTTTGTAGAAAGCTTTCAGTTTTTAGTCGAACCCCCGGATAAGGGTGCCGATTTCTATTCCGGATCGAATCTGATCGGCATCATTTTCAATTTCTATTTGTACACCATCCTTCCTGTTGGGATATTTTATGCATGCTATTTCTTAATCAAGCCCAAATTTTTGAGCAATGGCCGCCCGGACTTAAAATGGAAAAACCTGATTATTATCCTGCTTGTTCCCATAGTTATTACTACCATCTTCAGGTTTTTTACGATCAGGGTTGCTTTTGAATATCCGTATTTTTTAACTCTGACATATGTTTATGCCATAGCATTTGCCTTTGCCGGGGTAGTTTTCAGATTGGTCGAAAACTGGATTTCCAATGAAAAACTGATCAAGCAAAATCTTCAAAGTGAACTGGCTTTGTTAAAAAACCAGATCAATCCGCATTTTCTCTTTAATACGCTCAATAATATTGATAGTCTGATCAAGAGCAATCCGGCAAGGGCATCGGAAACCCTGGTGAAGCTTTCAGAAATTTTGCGATATATGATTTATGATACCAATATTGCCAAAGTACCATTATTACAGGAACTTACATATATTGAAAACTATATCGGTTTACAAAAAATACAATTTGCCAATCAGGAACTTGTCACACTTTCCGTACAAGGCAGTCCTGATAAAATGACGGTTGTACCCATGTTGTATATCCCGTTTGTTGAGAATGCTTTCAAGCATTGCAACAATAAAAATGTCCCCGACGCAATCCTTATCAGCTTCTCCATTGAAAACAATATGGTTAACTTTGTATGTGTAAATTTGGTTGATAAAACCCAAAACATTACAAAGGATAATTCAAGCGGTATCGGCCTAAGCAATATAAAGCGAAGGCTGGAATTAATTTATCCTGATAAACACACATTACAGATTGAAGAAGAAAATGGTACGTATAAAGTTTCTTTATCAATAAACACCAATGAAGATTGATTGCATCGTGGTTGACGATACCCCGCTGGCCGTTGAAAAGCTGGAGGGATTCATAATGCAAATTCCACTATTGAACCTTCTTTCATCGTTCAATAGTGGAATTGAGGCTGTTTCATTTATGAAAACAACGCCTGTCGATCTGGTTTTTCTGGATATTCAAATGGAACATTTTTCTGGATTGCAATTGCTTGAATCTTTACAAAACCGACCGGAAATCGTTATCGTTTCGGCCTATAGTCAATATGCAGTAAACGGTTTCGATTATTCTGTGGCAGATTATTTATTAAAGCCATTTTCTTTTGAGCGCTTTTCAAAAGCAATAGACAAAGTACAGAACAATTTAGGAAACAGGCAGCAGAAGGATTATATGTTTGTAAAAACTGAATACCGGATGGAACGCATCAGTTTTTCTGACATTTTATACATTGAGGGAAAAGGTGCCTATATGAGGATTGTGACGAAAGCGTCTAAAACAATGACGTTGCAAAATTTCCAGCACATGGAAAGTCAATTGCCATCTGATAATTTCATACGTGTTCACAAGTCATTCATTGTGGCCATGAATAAAATTGAAAGTATTGAGCGAAACAGGATAAAAATTGGAGAAGAGCGTATTCCAATAGGCTTGAGTTATCGCGAAAATTTCATGAAAACACTGAATATTAATACCAGCGCCTCATGATGATGCGTGTGATTGGAACGGCCCACCCCATCACTATAGGAAGAAGTCCCTTTTGAAAACAATTCATACCCTGAATTTGGTTTTGTAAATTGGATAATTTAAACGGGGGGTTGAAAACCTTAAATAATTAAGGTTCTCCCCAATTGTCAGATAGTAAAAGAACTGACAATCTCTCTAAAAATTCGAACGCATGGCTTCCACAGGATCGAGGCGGGAGGCGGTCCAGGCAGGGATGAAACCCGAAACCAACCCGATAAATGCCGACACCGACAATCCGAGTACAATATTACCAAGTGATAATAACATGGGAAAACTTGTCGTGCTACTTATCAATACACTCAGACCAAAAACGATACCCAGACCGACAATACCTCCCATCACCGAAAGGAAAATGGCTTCAATTAAAAATTGGAGCAGGATGAAATAGTTTTTCGCCCCCAACGATTTTTGGATACCTATCTGATTGGTTCTTTCTTTCACCGAAACAAACATGATATTGGCAATCCCAAAGCCACCCACAAGCAACGAAAATCCGCCGATAATCCAGCCAACAATCGCCACTACACCGAAAAACTGATCAAATCCTTTGGTGATAATATCCATTTCGTTGATTGCGAAATTTTCTTCTGCAGTTGGCTTTAACTTCCTTATCGAACGCAGGTTACCTACCAACTCATCTTTTAATTGTTCGTTGGTGATGCCTTTTTTTCCGCGAACCATAATAGAAGATCCCATTTCTCGCAGGTCGATCACGTTACGGGCAAAATTCACCGGTACAAATGCTGTTTTATCATTAGAGTTTCCGAAAATATTTTCACCTTCTTTTTTCATCACCCCGATAACTGTCATACGCAAACCGAACACTTTGATTGATTTGTTGATTGGGTCGGTATTCGGAAACAGGGCTTCGGCCAGTTCGGAACCAATCAGAATAACATTTCTCCCGCTCTGTGATTCAAGCTGCGTAAAATACCGTCCTTCTGCTATATCGAGTGTCATCACCCGGGCAAAATCGTGCGAAACAATATTAATTTGTGTACCCTGAACCGTTGTGTTGAGATAGGAAACATCGCGCTGAACGGTCACCATAAAAGCAAAACCTTCGGCCGAATTCATGCGGCTTTCCAATTCATGCATCTCACGCATACTTGCCTCAGGACGTTGCCAGTATTTCCACCAGGGATAATCGTTGCCACCCATCATCCAGGGCCATTTCTGAATGAAAACGACATTGTCGCCCAATGAATCAATTTCATCACGAATTTCCTTCTCGAGACTGTCGAAAACCGAAAAGACTGAAATAATGGAAAAAATGCCTATCGTGATGCCTAACAACGACAATAAAGTCCGCACTTTATTAACAACCAGTGCCGAGATGGCAAAACGAAAACTTTCGATAATTAAGCGTGCCAGAACAACCATAGTATCATTTTTTGAGAACCAAATCAAAGGTAAAAGTACATATATTTCATCAGGATAATGTTAAGATTACCGAGATCTTCAACAGCCGTTTAACGGCTACGATCAACAAGTGACCAGCAAACAGCAACTGCCTGTATGTCGATTTATCCAAATATAATTGGATCCGACCTGGTTTTTTCTTAAAATTGCAGAATATTTCATCCCAAACTTGACTAGCTTGAAAAAAATAAGAACCGCCTTAATTTCAGTATATTACAAAGACCGTCTCGATGAGATCGTTACACTATTAGAGGCAAATAATGTCAAAATTTATTCTACAGGCGGCACCTACGACTTCATTCGTTCTCTTGGTGTGAATGCCGAAACCGTTGAATCGCTTACCGGCTATCCTTCCATTTTGGGTGGCAGGGTAAAAACACTTCACCCGAAAGTGTTGGGTGGTATCCTCGGTCAACAATCAAAACCAAGCGATATTGAACAGATGACAGCCTATAATATTCCGGCGATCGATCTGGTGATTGTTGATCTGTACCCATTTGAAGAAACGGCTGCTAAAACAAATAATCCTTCTGAAATCATTGAGAAAATTGATATTGGCGGTATTTCACTGATACGGGCAGGTGCTAAAAACTATGAAGATGTGTTAATTGTTCCCTCTTCAGTATATTATGCTGAACTCATTGAGGTTCTTACAAATCAGGATGGAGGGTCAGATTTGGCCGATCGAAGACGTTTTGCCACCTATGCATTCGGGATAAGTTCGTATTACGATTCAGTCATTTATCAGTGGATGTCGGGAAACAACCCCGAACAACTACGCATAATGGCCAAAGATAAATCCGTACTTCGTTATGGTGAGAATCCACATCAGCAGGGAATTTTTCATGGAAATTTAGACCAAATATTCGATAAGATTCACGGTAAAGAATTGTCATACAACAACTTGCTTGATCTTGAAGCTGGCATTAACCTGATTGATGAATTCGATGAATGCACTTTTGCCATCCTGAAACACAACAATGCCTGTGGTATAGCAAGTCGTGCCACGGTGAAAGATGCTTACGAAGCAGCCTTGGCCGGTGACCCTGTTTCAGCCTTTGGCGGTGTGCTTGTCTGTAACAGAATTATCGATGAGGCAGCGGCCGAAATTATAAACAGTTTGTTTTTCGAAATCGTTATTGCGCCCGGTTTTGAAATAAATGCGCTTAAAATCATCCAATCCCGAAAAAATAGAATAATTTTGCAGCGTAGAGGGTTTGAAACACAAAAAAAGCAATTCAAATCAATATTGAACGGAATTTTAGAGCAGGAAAAAGACTTCAGGACTGAATCGGTGGTAGATTTCAATTATGTAACAACGGTTCGACCTGCAGAAGATCAGCTATCCGATTTGATTTTTGCCAATAAAATCGTGAAGCATACCCGCTCAAATGCCATTGTACTGGCGAAGAACAAGCAGTTGTCGGGCTCCGGTGTTGGACAAACATCGCGGGTTGACGCACTTAAGCAAGCTATCGCAAAGGCAAAAGAATTTGGTTTCGATCTATGTGGCGCGGTGATGGCATCAGATGCCTTTTTCCCGTTTGCCGATTCGGTCGAAATTGCAGCAAATGCAGGAATCACATCTGTGGTGCAACCCGGTGGATCGGTGCGCGATCAGGACACGATTGATTACTGTAACAATCACGGTATCGGTATGGTTTTCACCGGTATCCGTCATTTTAAACATTAACAAAAGCAAGAAAAGAAAAGGAACGATATGGGATTATTTTCATTCTTATCGAAAGAAATTGCCATCGATCTCGGGACGGCCAACACTATCATCATTTACAATGATAAGGTTGTAGTTGACGAACCTTCCATCGTGGCCATAGAACGCAATACTGACAGAATTATCGCTGTGGGCAAAAAAGCCATGATGATGCATGGCAAAACGCACGAAAACATCCGAACAATCAGGCCTTTACGCGATGGTGTGATTGCCGATTTCAGGGCGGCCGAATATATGATGCGCGAAATGATCAAGATGATCGGCATCAAAAGCAGGTTTTTTCCGCCTGCACTCAAAATGGTGATCTGTATTCCATCTGGTATTACCGAGGTGGAACAACGCGCTGTGAAAGACTCCGCCGAACAGGCCGGAGCCAAGGAAGTGCGACTGATTCATGAACCCATGGCAGCCGCCATTGGTATTGGAATCGATGTACTCGAACCAACCGGAAATATGATTATCGATATCGGAGGTGGAACGAGTGAAATTGCCGTTATTGCACTTGGCGGTATCGTCAACAACAAATCGATTCGTATTGCCGGAGATGACTTTAATGCAGACATTGAAGACTATATGCGTCGTCAGCACAATATTCATATTGGCGAACGCACCGCAGAACGTATCAAGATTGAGGTGGGTGCAGCACTGCCTTTCCTCGATAATCCACCGGATGATTTTTTGGTTCATGGACGTGATATGTTGTCGGGAATTCCGAAAGAAATCAGGGTGAATTACACCGAAATCGCCCACTGTCTGGATAAAAGTATTGTCAAAATTGAAGCCGCTGTGCTGAACGCACTTGAGATGACACCACCCGAACTTTCGGCCGACATCTTCCGCACAGGTATTTACCTGGCCGGTGGAGGTTCGTTGCTTCGCGGGTTGGATAAACGACTCCATGCCAAGACAAAACTTCCGGTTCACGTGGCCGAAGATCCTTTGCGTGCCGTTGCCCGTGGAACAGGTATTGCACTCAAGAACTTTGATAAATTCCCATTCCTGCTGAAATAAGCAGGCTATCGAATTGTCGTTATGTACAACCTGCTTCGATTTCTGCAAAAATTCAACTTCCTGTTGCTGTTTATTGTACTTGAAGTGTTTGCAGTAATGATGCTTGCCAAAAGTCATACGTACCAACGCTCAAAAATCATTAACTCATCGAGTAGTGTGGCGGGTTATTTCTTCACTTTCCGCGCCAACTTTGCCGATTATTTTACCCTTCAGCACACAAATGACCTTCTGGTAAAGGAAAACGCCGAGTTGCGCCGTAAACTTGAGATATACAGGCAGTTCGAATATCCGGTGGATACGCTGAATGCAAAACCCGATTTTGATTATATCCCGGCAAGGGTAATTAGTAATACGGTTCATTTGCGAAATAACTATATCATTATCAACAAGGGTTCGCGCCATGGCGTGGCCAAAGACATGGGAATCATGTCATCCGGAGGGGTGGCCGGAATTGTTACCGGCGTGACCGAAAATTATTCTATTGCCATTTCGTTGTTGCACAAATATGCCAATATCAGTATCGAATTCAAGCATACTGATCAGCTGGCCAACGTCACCTGGAGCGGACCTGATTTTCGTATCGGCAATATTGTGGATATTCCGACATACGTGAATATGAAACATGGCGATACCTTGCTTACCAGTGGTAACTCGTTGATTTTTCCGGAAGGAATTATCGTCGGAACCATCGATGAACCCCTTGAATCGGCTTCCGGTGATATGAATGCGGCTACCATGTTGTTTGCTACGGACTTCAACAAACTGAAGTCGGTATTTGTAATCAAAAACAACAATAAATTTGAACTGAATTCACTTAATACCCTGCGGCCCGATGAATAGATATCTGATGAATACTTTCAGATTTTTAGGCCTGCTGGCATTGCAGGTTCTGGTATTGAATTATATACGCATCAACGGTTACATCAATCCCTATGTGTATATCCTTTACATTATGTTATTGCCATTTGGTATCAAAGGGTGGGTGTTGCTGGCTGCCGGTTTTGTGATGGGTTATTCGGTTGATCTTTTCATGGGAACACCCGGCCTGCATACAGGTGCTACTGTACTGATGGCATTCATGCGGCCAACCATCATACGGATGTCAAGCGGGGCGCAGGAATCGGAAAATTTGTTTGAGCCAAGTTTGTCAAAGATGGGTATGCGCTGGTTCTTTTCTTATTCACTTTGGCTGGTTATTATCCACCATTTGGCATTGTTTTTTCTCGAATCGTTTAGTATCGCACAGTTGGGCAATACACTGTTGCGTGCGCTATTCAGCGTGATTTTCACACAACTGTTTATTCTGCTGCTCATGCTGATGTTTAAATCGGGCACCAAGAAATCGGAGAGATTAGCGTTGTGAGTTTCTATTGAATAAAGTGAACCAGGCAAAACCAGCAACAAATTTTCAATTTTTTTCGGCACTTTCATAAAACCCACATCGAATTATGTATAGTTTTGTCTATTAATCACCAAATAATTTATCATGAAAAGAAATCTGTTATTCGTTGTTTTGCTTGTTGGCACCATGTTTTCGTGTAAACAGGCAGAAGAAAAAAGTAAATTCAACATAACCGTAGAGGTAAAGGATTTTGAAGGCAAGCAAGTGCTGGTCGAGAAAAGGGTCAATGATACCTGGATTGGTATCGACTCCACCTTGGTTGAAAATGGCATAGCCAAACTCAGTGGCGATGCACCCGGTAATGAGTTTTATTTTGTGAGTCTGGAAGGCGTTAAAGGGTATGTACTTTTCTTTGCCGAACCTATGGCTATTAGTATTTCCATTGATCCGTCAAACATTCGTGACGCAGTCATCACAGGCTCGCCCACACAAAATCGTTTAAAGGCATTCAACGATCAATACCTGGGTTTTGACGATGTGATGGCTGATTTTTATCAGGCCTATAAGGATGCGCAAGCCATAACAGATGTAAATGCCCAAAAAATAGCCGAACAACGCTACGACAGCACCGAAAGGGCTAAAACGAAATTTTTGGTCGACCATGTGATGTTGAATAACAAAGACATCGTTTCGCATTATCTGTTAAGCCGCAACAGTTACCTCTTCGAATTGGATGAGCTTGAAGCCATGGTAAAAAACTTTGATCAAACGGTAAAATCAATATACCTTGATGAACTCATGAACCGTGTACAAACATTACAACGGGTATCTGTTGGCCAGACTTTCATCGATTTTAAGCTGGAAAGTGCTGATACAGGAATGATTGCTCTCTCCGAAAAAATTGGGGCCAAACTGTTGTTAGTCGATTTTTGGGCTTCGTGGTGTGGACCATGCCGCGCCGAAAACCCAAATGTGGTTGCTGTTTACAACGATTACAAGAGTAAGGGATTCGATGTATTTGGTGTTTCATTCGATAGCGACCGGGGTAAATGGTTGTCTGCCATCAGTGACGATGGGCTGACCTGGACACATGTTTCGGATCTAAAGGGATGGGGCTGTGCCGCCGGAAAACTCTATGGCATTCAATCGATTCCTCAAAATATTCTATTGGATGAAAAAGGAGTGATCATTGCTAAAAACCTTCGTGGTGAAGACCTCCGCAATAAAGTGGCTGAGTTGCTGGCAACACAAAAAAAGTAATGTAATGTTTATTGAATTGATTGAATATCAGTTCCTGTAATGAATATAAAGGTGAGAACCCTCTCACCTTTTATTTATTTCTTTCCTTCCTGTTCCATCCACATCTGACTAAACGATTTTGGAGCCATTACCGGCAGCACCCGGCGTTTTCCCCAATACTTTGTCACAAACTTACGTAAAAAGCGGTTTTTATTGCCTCCTCCAAAAAAATCAAGCCAATGGCGGTTATTCAGGATTTTAGTGGCATTTTTCATCAGAAAACGATCTGAAGAGCTGGTTAACTCTGCCTCTACTGATTCACTTCGGTTTAACAACAGTAACTCGTGCAGTGGAATCTTCACCGGACAAACTTGTGTGCAACTTCCGCACAGTGAAGAAGCAAAACTGAGATGACTGAACTCTTTCACCGGTTTCAAATGTTGCATAATTACCGAACCTATCGGACCAGTGTAGGTAGCATCATAGGTGTATCCACCAATGTTTTTGTACACCGGACAAACATTCAGGCATGCCCCGCACCGGATGCATCCGAGTGCTTCACGCTGACGTTCTTTGGCCAACAAATCAGTACGTCCGTTGTCGAGTAACACAACCACCATTTCGGATGGCCCGATACCGTTTTTTGCCGGCCCGGTTACAATTGAATTGTACACGGTCAAAGCTTGTCCTGTGCCATGGGTTGCCAATAATGGCAAAAATAAATCAAGGTCATCCATCGAAGGAATAACCTTTTCGATGCCAACGATAACAATATGCAGGGTTGGAAATGCCATCGACATCAGGCCGTTACCTTCATTTTCAGTCACCGAAACACCTCCGATATCAGCCAGGATAAAGTTTGCACCGGTGATACCGGCACCTGCCGAAATAAATTGATTTCTTAAATTCAGTCGTGTAAAAGCGGTGATTTCTTCAGGTGTACTGTTGGGTGCAAGGCCAAATTTCTCATTGTATAACTTTGCTACATCACCTTTCGATTTGTGCATGGCTGGTGTAACAATATGATAAGGTTTTTCGCCTGCAATTTGAACGATATATTCTCCAAGGTCGGTTTCTATCGGGATAATTTTTGATTTCTCGAGGTGATGATTTAATTCAATCTCTTCTGTTGTCATTGATTTTGATTTGACAACTTTTTTTATCTTTCTGTTTTCCAGAAGTTTTACAATCTCTTTCAAGGCATCATTTGCATCACATGCCCAAATGACTTTACCACCGTTGCGAATGAAATTTGTTTCAAACTCAACCAACAGTTTATCGAGTTGGGCCAATGATTTGTGTTTGATTCCAGCGGCCCGCTGACGGGCAAGATCGAGATTGGTATAACGTTGCTTTCCTTTGGAAAAAGCCTGATCATAGCGACCAATATTAAAATTTATCTTTTCACGATGCTCCTTGTCAAAGGCCACCTTGTCTGAAGATTTTTGAAAATCATTGTATTTTTCAGTCATTATGACTCAGATTTTAATGTTTTAGAAATTTTTTCAACACGCAGCTCATGTCTTCCGCCTTCAAAATCAGTAGCAAGGAACATTTTTACCATCTCCATGGCCGTTTCATTACTAACGAAACGGCCTGGAAGTGAAATGATATTGGCATCATTATGTTTCCTGGCTAATGCGGCTATTTCAACATTCCAGCAAAGAGCAGCACGAACATTGGGATACTTATTGGCTGTAATCTGCGCACCATTGCCGCTTCCGCAAAGAATGATACCCATGAGATAAACACCATCATTCACCGCTTTTGCCAGCGGATGTACCATATCAGGGTAATCGACACTTGCTTCAGAATTCGTTCCAAAATCAAGCATATTATATCCCATAGCTGTCATCTTATCAATTAGATAAGATTTCATTTTAAACCCACCCTGATCAGCTGTAATAGGAATAATTTCATTCACCCGTTCCATTGTTGATAAATTATTTTGCTAAATTACTCAATTTTTTCAGGCATTTTTGTTGAATTCTAATAATGAATCAATTAAAAACATTCAGCAAATTGAGTGAAAAATGTAAGTGTCTATACTACTGGCATTTTTAGGTTTTGAACAAATATTTGTTAATATCCATCGAAAATTGTTACTAACTTTCAATAACTAAACATTCAACGCCGGTAATCCATCATCCGGTATTCACTATTCACAATCAGGTACGATTTTTCAGTTTTTTTCAACAAGGAAATGAACATTTTTTATGCTTATACAAACAATAATTTATGAACAATTTCGATTTGATATATTTTTATTGAAAACTGAATTTTATTGGAAATGAAAACCTTAAACGTCGCTTTTTGTTTATTAAATGTTAATAACTGCTCATATCTCAAAAAAACAAATTATTTCATCATTTTTTATGAGGCTTATCAACAACGCTATAAACAATAGCATTTTTTTAAATTCTATTAAAACAATATATATCATCTATCAAAAGGAGAAATCTTTTCGGGTTGAATTTGTTTTAAATTTGTTCGGTGAAGTAAGATTGATTTGAAGCCAAATTTACATTGAAAATGACGTTTGTTCAAAAAATTCAGGAACTAAGGAAAGAAAAAAATGCGCTCATTTTAGCACATTTTTATCAGGTACCTGAAATTCAGGACATTGCTGATTTTGTCGGTGATAGTTTGGCATTGGCACAACAAGCTGCCAACACAAAGGCTGACATGATTGTTTTTGCTGGTGTTCATTTTATGGCTGAAACTGCTAAAATTTTAAATCCTGAAAAATTAGTCGTTTTACCCGATTTAAATGCAGGTTGTTCGCTGGCTGATAGCTGTCCGCCTGATAAATTTGAAGAATTTTTGAAGCAATATCCTGATCATACAGTCATTTCATATATAAATTGTTCGGCTGCCATCAAAACAATGTCTGACCTGATTTGCACCTCAGGCAATGCCATTCAGTTGGTGGAATCATTTCCAAAAAATGAAAAAATAGTATTTGCACCTGACAAAAATCTGGGAGGATATATCAACCGCATGACCGGAAGAAATATGGTGTTGTGGGATGGAACCTGCGAAGTGCATGATATACTATCGGTTGAGTCAATTATCAAAATGAAAACACAACATCCTGATGCTAAGCTTATCGCACATCCTGAATGCAAGGCACAAGTTCTCGAATTGGCCGATTTTATTGGATCAACAACAGCATTATTACAGTTTACTTCTAACGATCCGGCTAAAAAATATATCGTAGCAACCGAAACCGGAATTTTGCATAAGATGAAACTAAACTCACCTGAAAAAATATTTATGGTGGTTCCGGGTGATGAAACATGCAGTTGCAACGATTGCCCATATATGAAATTGAACACTCTCGAAAACTTATATAATGCCATGCTTTACGAAAAACCGGAGATTTTTTTACCTGTAGACGTGATGTATAAGGCAAGAAAACCCATTGAAAGAATGTTGGAATTATCGTTAAATCTTGGACTAATAAAGTAACAATATGAAACTTATTAAACTTGCCATTTTCAATATTCTATTGCTTACAGCTTGTTCGCCTAAAACTATTTATTTTACGCAACAAACACGGTCCAAAATTGAAAGTAACGGCATTAATCTGAAAGATATCCAATACTATAATTCTCACCAAATCATACTGCAACGTAATCTGAGTTATGAAGAAACCAAGGTAGCATCAGGAAAAATCAGTATTGAAAACGGTGAATTTGTGGAGATAATTACATTGAATAAAAAAACTCCCGGAGTTTGCGAATCATATACTGCAAATGCCTTGGATATTTCATTCGAAAATGGTGAAAACCGTAAACTTCGTTTCATCATGAATCAGGAAAAAAATTACCAGGTTTCTGCCATTGAATGGAAGAATAAATTTGGAAAAGTATCTTACGATACACTCACCTATTACATCAAACCAGGTGGTGAGAAGGCTTTATTGAAAGTAAAAAAGGATAACATTTTTGTGTATGACAAAAAAGAACGCATTATTGAAGGCAGGATAGTAACTTCGGGGCCCGCTGAAAAATAAGTATAAACCATGCGGAGAATTGCTTTAATCTATATTTCTTTCATATTCTCTGTTTCATTAATTGCACAGAATCAGTTAGATAAACAGTTTACCACGTTTACGTTTCCCAATGGAAACAAGTCGAGTGAAGGCTATCTGGTAAATGGTAAACCTGATGGATACTGGAGAACCTATTACGAAAACGGAAAGCTGAAATCGGAAGGAAACAGAAGATATTTTGAACTGGACAGTGTTTGGAAATTTTACGAAGAAAGCGGTCAACTGAAACTCGAAATAAGTTATAAAAAGGGAAGGAAGAATGGGGAACGTATAACCTATCTTCCCGACGAAACAGTGCACGAACGTTTTGTTGACGACATCAAATCAGGCCTTACAAATCATTATACACAATCAGGAAAACTGATCAAATCTATTTCGTTCGAAAAAGGTTTGGAGGAAGGTATTGCCAGGGAATATGATACCATTGGAAATATTACCGAATTGATGATTTACAAAAAAGGTTTTATTACAGGCCGTGAAAAAATTAACCGTTACGATGCTGAAAATAAGCAACATGGAATATGGAAATGGTTCTATGCAAATGGCATAATTCAATTGGAAGGTGTGTATAAACATGGCTTAAAAAACGGATTTTTTAAATATTACGATACTGAGGGAAATTTAAAAAGCATTGAAAAGTATGTAGATGATTTGAAACAACTTGATTCGGAAGAAGTAGCCCGTCTTGAAATGAAACGTGATTATTTTCCTTCCGGTAAAGTGAAAATAGAAGCAACTTACCGCAATGGTGTTGCCGAAGGTGTAAGACGTGAATACAATGAAACCGGAGAGGTTGAGAAGTCGTTTATTATGAAAAGTGGAATGGTGGCCGCCGAAGGAATTATTGAAACCAATGGATTGCGTCGGGGAAACTGGACCGAGTATTATCCCGACGGTAAATTGAAAGCAAAAGGAAATTATGCCGATGATTTCAAAGTCGGAGTTTGGGAATTCTATCATAGCAACGGTAGCCTCGAACAAACAGGCAGTTACGATGGTAAAGGAAAACCGGTAGGAGAATGGCAATGGTTTTATGATAATGGTGCATTACTTCGTGTGGAAAATTATCGCAATGGATTGAATGACGGTTTGTTAACAGAAAAGGATGAATTGGGAAAAATAATTACATCGGGCGATTTTATTGACGGAAAAGAAGAAGGAAAATGGATGTCGGTGATTGGCGGCATACGCTCAGAAGGCGAATATGTAGATGGAATGCGAAACGGTTTGTGGAAAACTTTTTATTCGGATGGTACGCTTTCATTTGAAGGAAGATTTGTAGATGATAATCCGAATGGAACCCATATTTTCTATTATCCGAATGGTAAGATCCGCGAACAAGGTGACTACCTGATGGGTCTCAAAAACGGTGAATGGCGAAAGTTTGATGAGCTTGGAAACGTTTTAATTTCAATTGGTTATGTAAATGGTGTTGAACGAAAATACGATGGAATAAATATTCCGGACGAGGATTTGATACTTGAAGATTAATATTGAAATATGACATGTATTCTGACTTATCTTATCAGGCTTGATTGAAAAGGCGCCTCGCTGATAACATTTCACTTGCAACTTATCTGTTTCGCTGTGTAAGGTTTTACACTTTAAATTGTATCATAAGCATGTGAACCTATTAAGCTGAAATTAATACCTTTGCTCGCTCGAGATAATCCATAAACAAAATACTATGAAAAAATTGCTTTTTGCCGGAATGATACTTATGATGACCTGGTCATGTAATCAGCCTTCAAACAAAGATCAAAGCAAGGTCGCCACCCTGGCTCCTGATGAACCAACCCTGGTTACAGTTGGAAATTTTTTATCAAAGGCGTCTGATTTGGTTGGAAAACCAGTTACAATCAAAGGAACTGCTGATCATATTTGCAGAGGTGACGGTAAGAAATTATTCATTATCAGCACCGAAGAAGAAGGTCGTGTGAAAGTAGTTACCGGTGAAAATATGGCCGCTTTCAATAGTGAAAACGAAGGTCTCGATTTTGTTGTGAATGGCATTGTGGATGAAGTGGTTGTAGATGAAGCTTATTTACTTGAGTGGGAAGAGGAGATCAAAGCTGGTATTGAAGAGAAAAAACATTTGGGTGGTGGTGCACCTATGACCGAAGAAGAAAAAGCTGCTGGTCAGCACAAGGAAGAAGATCCGGGAATGGAACAAATCAATGGCTTCCGTCAGGAAATGGCCGATAAAGGTGTGAATAAATTGTCATTCTTCTCCATCGTTTGCACTTCATACTCCGTCGAAAAAGAATAAAACCATTCCCATTTCAAACATTTCATTTTTCTAATCGCTTTATATTATGGAATTTAAGTGGCGTAAATGGAATCGTGCCATCCATCGTGACTTTGGTTATTTGTTTTTCGGTATGACCTTGATTTATGCACTCTCGGGTATTGCCATCAACCATCGCAGCGATTGGAATCCGAATTATATCATTGTTGATAAGGAAATTACTGGAAAAGCATTCGACCATAAACTCAACAAAGACGAAGTAGTTGACTTATTACAAGCCTTTGGAGAAGAGGATAGTTACCGCAAACACTATTATCCCTCACCCGGCGTACTCAAAGTTTATTTAACAGGCGGTATGATGATGCTGGATACCGAAACAGGCGAAGGCTATATTGAGACCACCCGCCGCCGCCCTATGTTTCGCGAGATGAATTATCTGCATTATAATCCTTCAAAATACTGGACCTGGTTCTCCGATATTTTTGCAGGTGCACTGGTGATACTTGCTTTGAGCGGAATACTCATTCCCAGAGGCGCTGACGGTATTTCGGCTCGTGGGGCATGGATTACCTTGCTCGGGGTTCTTATACCTGTATTATTCATTATTTACTATCTCTATTAAAATGAACGGACTTTGGTTAGGATTAGCATTTATTTTGTGGTATAGTCTTTCGTTGGTAGTTTCGGAACAATTCGCCGGAAAGAGTCGCTTGGGAAAACAATGGCTCTTCTTTATCAGTTTTATTTTTAGTCCATTATTGGGAATCTGTGTTGTATATTTGACAAAGAAATCGTGAAAATCTCATTCACTTAATCTTTCACTAATGGAAACTTACTTCCTGCCTCCTGAGCGCGCCAGCGACGACTCAATACAATCCGATTTTGAAACATTCAGCAGTTTTGGTCAGGTAAACGAAATAGTGAATGCACTTCCTTATATTGTTTCGGTATTAAACAAGGAACGTCAGTTGGTATACTGCAATGCTGAATTGATAAAAATGACCGGCGTAAAAGGCTTGCAGGATATTCTGAGCAGTCTATAATACTCCCCAAAATTCGGACCACTGGTTAAGTTGAAAAAACTAATAAATTTACCAGTATTATGAAAAGAAGTAGAAGAGTATTTACCGGGTCATTCAAAACTCAGGTAGCCTTAGAGGCGGTGAA
>CAITDJ010000103.1 GCA_903891085.1 uncultured Bacteroidota bacterium
ATTACATGGCGGCATAAAACCAGAATAACTTTTTTTGACCTTTTTGGAAGAGGTCAAAAAGTTATTTCCAGTTTTATTCCGAGTATAATGAGCAGTCTTAACTATCTATAAATTCTGTCTGACATATGGGGAGTACCTTAGAATTACACACTAAACCTCATTAGAAAATAATATGAAATTGGAAACAAAATAAACTATACACAACTCGAGTTTGGCAAAAGTGGCGGTTCAGTGCTTAGCAGACACCTTTGTGGTTAAACAAAGTATAGTTATCCGCATCAATCCCGATAGCTATCGGGATGGTGAAAATCGCCATCTTCGTTAAGCCCGAAAACGCTGTTGGGCAATATTAAGCCATGCTTAGACAGAGCTATAAACGACTGATAAATGAGTAAAACGACACTTTACATTGCAACAACACTTGATGGCAAAATAGCTCGGAAAAACGGTAGTTTAGATTGGCTTTTTGCACTAGCAAATCCGAACCAAATTGACCACGGCTATGCTGACTTTCTGAAAAGCATAGGAACAACGATTATGGGGAAGAATACATTTAATGAAATTTTAGGGTTTGGTGTTGAATGGCCATATAAAGGAATGGACTCTTACATTGCAACAACAGACAAGGAATTCCAAGCGACAACGTCTGAAACCTATATAATCTCGTCCAACATAGCAGACCATATAAATAAATTAAAAGGACAAAGCCAAAAAGATATTTGGCTAATTGGTGGGGGACAATTAATAACTTATTTTCTCAATAATGACTTGCTTGACAGAATGATATTAACTTTGATACCAACGATAATTGGAGAAGGAATTTCTCTTTTTCCTGATAATCCCAAAGAGACTAGATGGATATTATCAAATGTTGAAAAGTTTGAGACAGGAGTTGTTAACTTGACGTATGAAAAAGGATAGAAATACTGCCCATAATATCATATACCGGCAAGCGTGGCAGCAGTGGTTTTCTGAATATATCTTTGCTCTCAGTCCCAATGTAAAATCGGGATTGAAAGTAAACCGCCCGCTACAAAACGAAGTTATCTCATGAGGCGAAGCCGAATAATCCGCCCCGCGTTTAGCTTCCTACGTTACTCAACATAATTGAAATGGCATATCCCAGGAAAAAAAGATTAGAATTTTCATTAAAGACAAACTGCATGAGAACTAAAAACAAATTCAGGTTTAATTCTTTGATCACCTTAGTATTTATCTCAACTTTTTGCTGTAGTTGCAAAAAAGATGACGCGTCCCAACCAGTTACCATAGCAACTGATTATTCTAAAGCTGCACATTGGCTATCTATACCTGCGCCAATAATGCCAGTAGATGTTTTTTACCTTTATCCGACTTGTTGGCAGAAGGTTGATTCAACTGATCCAAATATATGTAACATCGACAACCCTTCCATGTTGGCAGGAGCACTCCCCGCATTTAAACGTCAGGCAACGGCATTTGAAACTTTTGCAAATGTTTACGCACCCTATTACCGTCAGGCCGATGCCGGATATACTTTGAAATTGCAGGAAGATCTGCGGGAGCAGGTAATCGGAGGTATCCCAACCTCAGATGCCATAGCTGCTTTTAGCTATTATATTCTGCACTACAATCAGGGGCGCCCATATATTTTAGCAGGGCATTCACAAGGATCAAATGTTCTAATCCATATGCTTTCAGGATACCTGAAAGAAAACCCGGAGGTATATCAGCGAATGATTGCCGCCTACGTAATCGGTTATCCGGTAACTTCAAGCTATCTGGCCAATAATCCTCATCTGAAATTCGCACATGGCCCCGATGATACAGGTGTAATCATCTCATTTAACACCCAGGCACCGAGTGTTATTCCACCAAACAATCCGGTTGTTTCAAATATAATAGGTCTTGTTATGAATCCGATTACATGGACGAGAACCGAAACAGAGGCAACAACTGCTGAGGGTTTGGGTTCGCTCATGCCCGATTTGGTAACATTGAATTTTGTGCCGGTGCCTCAATATGCTGATGCCAGAGTTGATATAGACAAAGGTGTACTGATCTGCTCCTCAGCCGATTCAAACGACCTTTATAAATACACCAAACCTTTCGGTAAGGGAGTTTACCATAGCTTTGATTACCCCTTTTACTATTTCAATATCCGGGCAAATGCGCAAAACAGGGTTGACAAATTTATGCACAAATAGGAGGTTCATATTTATAATACCTTGATTATCGCTCACCATAATAAAAACAGGTAAAAAACTTATTACGTTGGATAACATGCCGCTAAAACACAACAAAGCAGGTGTTTGTGGTTCTCACCAGAGGATTTTCCGTTGCTGTGTGTAGCGGCCGCACGTCATTGTAGCTGACGAGACAATTAATCCTAACAGTCTGACAATTCAAATGCTGAATTTGTAAATCAGTTTGATAAGACAAAGATATTTATTTTTCTAAAATCACTATATATTTATTGTTTATCAATAAATATATATTATATTTGCGATGGAATCTAACAGTCATTCTTCAATATGAAAAGAATTTCAATAATATTTCTTCAGGCAGTCATCGTGCTTATTGGCATTGTGGCACTTGCCATTTTGATTCGGGTTCCCTTAACCGAGGGAAGAGCCACAAACCATGACTTGTTTAGTATTTTCTTTGACCCGTTCATCTTATATGGATACGCAGCATCAATCGCTTTTTTTGTTGCACTGTACAAGGCGTTCAAATTGCTTAGATACATAGGTCAAAATAAAGTATTCTCATCAAACGCTGTTAAGACGTTGAAAAGCATAAAGTATTGTGCATTCGCACTAAGTATTTTAATAGTGTTAGCGGGACTATACATAAGACTATTTCACAGTAAAGAAGACGACCCTTCGGGTTTTCTTGCTATTTGTATTGTGACTACTTTTGTTTCTATCGTAGTTGCAACTGCTGCTGCAATATTTGAAAAACTCTTGCAAAATGCCATAGATATTAAATCTGAAAATGACCTAACAATTTAAGCTATGCCAATTATTGTAAACTTAGACGTGATGATGGCAAAGCGAAAAATTTCACTGAATGAGCTTTCTCAAAGAGTTGATTTGACATTATCTAACCTTTCTATCTTAAAAACGGGGAAGGCGAAAGCTATTCGTTTTAGTACCTTACACTCAATTTGCAACGCATTAGACTGCCAACCGGGTGACATTTTGGAATATGTTGATGACAATAAAAGAACAACAAACCGCTAACAAACCAATAACAAATGCGGGTTACGTGCTCATTGAAACATTTGCAAACTATACATACATTTGTATTGGCTGACAGTTGAGCAACAATTTAATCCCGCACTTGCCATAGCGTCAGCGGTTAGCCACAATGCAAATAAAAACAAATTAACATGGAATTAATAGGTCTAACAACGATTAACCCGATAGTCTTTTATACAGGAAAAATATCTGGATATATTACATGGATTATTTTGTCTTTGATGCTATTTGATATAAATTTAATCGAAAGAAGGTTGGTTTGTTACAATAATTATGCATCAGTAATTATACTTTTTGTGGGTTTATTATTTACTGTAATTAGTCTTATAAACTTAGGGAAATCAATTCGTTTAGGGTTGCCAACGGATGACACAAAATTAAAAACTAATGGAATATATAAAATAAGTAGAAACCCTATGTATGTAGGTTTTGATTTAATTACAATTGCTTCTATAGTTTTCACTTTACATTGGTTAGTTATAATTTTAGGAATTTACAGTTTAATTACCTATCATTTGATAATAAAGGGAGAAGAGGCTTTTATGTTAAAAAGATTTAGTAACGAATATGAAGAATATCAATTAAAAGTTAGGCGATATTTATAAAAATAGCGTGTTATTATGATGATAAAAACAATAAAACTAAGCAAGACAAATTGTTACATAATATCAATTGATCAAGGATATTTACTTGTTGATACGGGATATGCAGAGGATAAAATCAAATTCTTCAAAGAATTATCAAATCATCAAATTGAGCTAAATGAAATAAGGTTTTTATTTTTAACTCATCATCATGATGACCATGCCGGATTATTAAATGATTTAATTGGACAAAATCCAGATATTAGAATAATCTTAAACGAATATTCTGTTGAATTGCTAAAAAATTGTGTAAATACAAGAGCCTTTGGCGGTGCTTGGTGTAGTAAAAGAATGAAAAAGGCGGCTGAATTTTATAGACTTATTAATAAGAAGTGGACTCTAAGTTTCCCCCCATTTATTTCTAGAGATACTGACATATTATTACCAAATCAAGACGTTAATTTAAAACAGATTATAGGAGTAAATTTAATCGCAATTTATTCACCCGGACATTCAATTGACAGTATTAGTCTATTGGATGAAAATATGAATTTGTACTGTGGTGATGCCGCTGCTGATTATTTAAGAATTTTAGGAACAAGATATGCTCCACCCTTTATTACTGATTTATCACAATTTTATTCTACATGGCAGAAATTTTTAGATATAGGAGTAAAACAAATCTATCCATCTCATGGGAACAAAATTAATATAGAAAAAATAAAAAAGAATATTAATAAACTAACCAATGATGGAATGGGGAAATTCATTTGGGATTAATTGTTACTTATTGTGTGGTAAAGGAAAAATGCACATGTGGCTAACACGCGGTATAAAACATTGGGGTTTAAGTGGTTATTCGAGCGTTCTGCCACGCATCAAGTTCGGTGTAGCTGGACAGGATAGTTGCCCGCAATCGGCAACTTTTCATACCGCCAAACGTTATGCGTCGTTATAAAATATACAGTCAATCAAACATAAATATGAGATAATATGAAAAAAATGAAAGCGATAATATAAGGTACTCTTTACTACTCCCCATTTTCTGACCACACCTAACACTTTCTTAGTTGAAATTCAGAAAGTGGATTTAACTTTGCCACATCAAGTGAAGCGGAAAAAGGCTCTGCTGGAGAGCAACCTTTCAGGATTAGCTTGATCCGATAG
>CAITDJ010000104.1 GCA_903891085.1 uncultured Bacteroidota bacterium
AATTTATCCCGACGATGCAGCCAGGGTAATTGCCGACATTGAATACTCAGCCAAAAATTTGACCTACTTTACCTGTGAGTTCAGGGTGCAGATACCTGGCAAAGAAATCCAATGGATTCTTTCCAGATCAACACCCGAAAAATTGCCTGATGGCAGTATTACCTGGTATGGCTTTAACGCAGATATCACCGAGCGCAAGCGAGCGGAAGAAGAATTGTATCATTTATCTGCCCGCTTATCCCTGGCTGTACGTGTTGGCGGTGTGGGCGTATGGGACTATGATATTGTTCACGATACCCTATTATGGGATGATCAGATGTTTACGCTTTACGGAATAAACAAAAATGATTTCGGAGGTGTTTACCAGGCATGGCGGTCAGGGCTTCATCCCGAAGATGTGGCGTGGGTAGATGTGGAAATACAAATGGCGATAGATGGCGACAAAGAATTTGATACCAGGTTCCGGGTTGTATGGCCCGATGGTTCAATCCATATTATCAGGGCACTTGGAAGTATTCAACGCAATGTCGACGGGCAAGCTGTGCGCATGATAGGTACTAATTGGGATATTACAGAACAAAAGAAAGCAGAACAGGAACTAATCTTTGCCAAGGAAAAAGCCGAAGAAAGCGACCGCCTCAAATCTGCATTTCTAGCCAATATGAGCCACGAAATAAGAACGCCTATGAATGGTATTTTAGGTTTTTCCGAATTATTGAAAGAACCCAGGCTTACTGGTGACAAGCAGCAAGAATATATCAGAATCATAGAGAAAAGCGGTGCCCGTATGCTCAACATCATCAACAATATCGTTGACATTTCGAGAATTGAAGCTGGACTTATGAACCTTAAAATAAAGGAATCGAATATCAATGAGCAAATCGAATACATCTATACTTTCTTTCAACCTGAAATGGTAGCCAAATCGATTAAGTTTTCTTTTAAAAACACTTTACCTGCAAAGGAAGCCATCATTAATACAGACAGCGAAAAACTATTTGCCATTCTTATCAACCTGGTTAAAAATGCCGTTAAATATACCGACAAAGGTTCAATAGAATTTGGCTATTATAAAAAGGGTGATAATCTTGAATTTTATGTGAGAGACACTGGAATTGGTGTTCCAAAAGGCAGGCAGAAAGCCATATTTGAACGATTTATTCAGGCTGATATCGCAGATAAACAAGCATACCAGGGTGCGGGTTTGGGATTATCCATTTCAAAAGCCTATGTTGAAATGTTAGGTGGAAAAATTTGGGTAGAAAGCGAAGACGATAGTGGCTCAACATTTTATTTCACTTTACCATACATCAATGAACCAATTGAAAAGATCGAAAGCAAAAATACTGTTCCTGCTGATTCTGCAGATATCTATGCTAATAAACTGAAAATTTTAATTGTCGAGGACGATGAAACATCGGAAAAATTTCTATCGATAGCGGTAATAGAGTTAAGCAAATCAGTTATTATAGCACAAACCGGTATTGAAGCCATTGAAGTTTTAAACCAAAATCCAGACATCGATCTGATATTGATGGATATACTCATGCCCGATATGAATGGACTTGAAGCCACACGACAAATCCGTAAATTTAACAAAGATGTGATCATTATTGCTCAAACAGCTTATGGACTAGCTGGCGACAGAGAAAAGGCAATAGAAGCGGGATGCAACGATTATGTTTCAAAACCCGTTAAAAAAGATGAATTACGGGGGATAATACAAAAGTATTTCAAGAAATAATACTCGTAATCTGACAATTAAACAATGGAAAAAAAGCATATGGCAATAACACGGAATATAAAAAAATGTGCAGATAGGTCCGTAATTAAACTTTGTAGCCCGCGTTTAGGAAGTATTGCCTGAAAGGAAATCGCTCTGAAAGGCCAAACTTTTCAAATACCGAAACCTTTGAACGAAATAGTTTGGAAGCTATTCCAAACCCAGGGGGTCATTTTTGTGATTTAAAGCCTATCTTCGGGCGATTGCGTTGATCAAGTTCATCATGTTTGGCCTGTTCAAATTACTTTATATAATCCAAAATCAGCATGATCTTGACGTCATGGTCAGCTAATTTGGTTTCGAACTGTTCAAATTTTAATAACAAATCTTTATGAGTTGCAAGCATATTGCGTATTTTGGTGTAAACACGCATTATTTGGATGTTCACCTTGATTGCTAAATCGCTATTGAGAACACTCGACAACATCAATACCCCGTGTTCTGTAAAAACAAAGGGTAGTTTGCGGCGACCGCCCCAACTTGATGTCGCAATTTGCGATTTCAAGTTTTTAAATTCGGATTCTGTTAACTGAAACATAAAATCTTCGGGGAAGCGATCGATATTACGCTTCACTTGTTCATTTAGACGCCTTGTTTCGACCCCATAAAGTTCTGCAAGGTCGCTGTCTAACATCCCCCGCTGGCGCGGATTTGCAATTCGTGCCGTATGATAAATAAACCTGCCAGTCCCATTCTTTTTGCTAGAGAAACTGCTTTATTTGATATTTTTGTATGAATATGAAATGCAAGGAATGTTTTTGAATGGCACGGATTGCAAATCCGCGCCAACTAGGGCATTATTAAAAAATCTACATACATGAAAATTAAGGTATTAACTTTTGGATTTTTGATTTCAATAATGATGTCAAGTTGTATTGTATATCATACGCAGACAACCGATATTCCTTTAATTAGCGAGAAAAACGATTTGAGAGTAGATGCAGGAATTTCAATAATTCCATCGGCTCATGCCACCATTTCTTATGGATTGACAGATAAGATAGCCATTCAAGGATTTGGAAGCATTGGCTCTGATGATAGATATTATTTTCAAGGAGCAATCGGGATATATAAAAAATATGATAACCAAAAAGTCATGGAATTATACAGTGGATTTGGTTATGGATACGGCAGCGCATATATAGATGCAAATCCTGGTGATTTATATGGTGATTATCAATTGTATTTTGGGCAACTAAATTATGGAAGGATTGCAAGTGAAACTTCAAATGTTGAGATTGGATTTGGAATTAAAACAGGATATTTACATTCAAACCTGACTGATAGAAATTATTATGACTGGATTTCTGAAAATGGGCCTTATAAAACATACCACGATAAAAGTCTATTATTTGAACCTGTTGGATTTATAAAGATAGGTGGAGATAAATTAAAATTCAGTATAAAATTGGGAGGCACCATGATTTTTAAGTTCACAAATACTGATCATAGACTACCTTATGGATATGTAAATCTTGGGTTTGGGATTAATTATAGATTATGAAAAAAATAGTGGGCCCTGAAGAGGTTGGATTTAGTAACTCACTGTTTATAAATATTGAAATTTGACCTTAGTCAGAATAAGCCATGAAAAATTCAATCCTGTTGTCAGTTTTTCTCATGTTTTCCTGCATGGCCATCAAGGCACAACCCATCCCCGGTCCTGTTTCAGCGCCGCAGCAGTGTGATTTCGAAGGCATTCTCTCCTACCTCTCTTCCGACTGGATGGAGGGCAGGGCTACAGGCGCCCGTGGTGCGTTAATGGCTTCAGATTATATTGCATCCATGATGCAGTTGAACGGGTTACTTCCATTCGGTGACACTGTAATGAATGTGAAATCAGGATCTGTAACCACCCCAGGGCGTAGCTATCTGCAACACTTTAAAATGATAAGGTGTCTGGTTGATAAATCTTCACTATCCCTGGTTCGTCGCACTCCCAAGGGGGAATCGGTGCTTTTATTTGCTCACGGCACCGATTATCAAATTGAGGCATTACCCTTTGGAAGGGAAGCCGAAGCGCAACTTGTTTTTGCCGGTTACGGTATCGAAGCTCCCGAAAAAGGGTACAATGATTATGCAGGTATGGATGTCAGAGACCGGGTTGTTATTTTGTTACAAGGCTATCCGGGTCATGGCGATGGTGATTCTCCGGCGTCAATAAAACTGGGAAGTGCATTTGGAGAGGAGTTTGCAAGCCTGAAAAAGAAATTGAAGACAGCCGAAAGGAAGGGTGCTGCAGCAGTGATTTTTATTGATCCGAAGGTCTTAACGAGCCAGATAAATACCCTACGGTCGGAGGATGCGGCGGATGAAAATCCAAGGCATTACCTGCCGGGTGATCCCGGAAAACTGAATATTCCCTGCTTCACACTGGGTACTGATGCCGCCCGACGGCTCATGGCTGGTTCGATGATCGATCTTAACGGTTTTGAAAACAAGGTGGCCCAAAACCTGTTACCTGCTTCTATGAATATTCAGGGAGAAAAACTCAGGTTTTCAGTTACCATCAAATCACAGGAAGTGATCATCCGGAACGTATTGGGAATGATCCGCGGAATGGACACAAGCCGGAATATTATTATCGGCGGCCATTATGACCACCTTGGAATCAGTAAGGGAGAAATATATAACGGGGCCGATGACAATGCTTCGGGAGTAGCAGGGATGCTTGCCCTGGCAAAAACCTGGGCGAATTACCCGGAAAAACCCGCCTGTAATCTCATTTTTGCTGCATGGGTAGGCGAAGAGAGAGGGAAATTGGGAAGCAATTATTTTGCACTTCACTCCCCGATCGTTCCTGGCCAGGTGTCACTTGTCCTCAACATGGATATGATCTCAAGAAGTGATTCACAGGATACATCCGGGACAGGACTCAGTATCGGAACCATGACGATAAATGAAGACCTGAGAACCCTGGCCAAAAGGGTCAATTCAACACTTGAACGTCCGTTCGTGCTCGAAGTTTGGGATGTGACCGGTGCCACAGGCAGCGATTACAGGCCTTTTTCCGACATGAAAGTTCCAATCCTCACCTTTCATGCGGGATTTCCGGCAGAGTACCACACGCCACAGGATGATTTTGACATTGTTGATTTGCCTAAAATGGAGCAGATTCTGAAGATCGTTCATGAATGTCTGAAGGAATCGTTGCAGCATCCTCCGGTGAGAGAGAAGAAATAAGATTCACTGATGTAAAACAATGTATATTTCATCGCCGCTGGGTCCGCTGGCGCGGATTTGCAATCCGTGACGCATCATCATCAAACCTCGCAGGTCCTTTCTTTGCTAGAGAAACTGCTATATTTGATATTTTTGTAAGAATATGAAATGCACGGATCGGTTTTTGAATGGCACGGATTGCAAATCCGCGCCAACTGGGGGAAATAAATAAGATAAAAAATAATTATCGGCTTAATTGATAATCATTTATCAACAGACCTGACGGAAGATTTAGCTTTATAGTAAGCTTTCGAATCATTTCGACGGTCAATTTTCGTTTACGGCCAAGAATTTCTGATACCCGGTTTTTACCGCCCAATTCATCAATCAAATCCACTTGTTTCAGATTCATTTCCTGCATCCTGATTTTGATGGCTTCAATTGGATCGGGCGCATCTATCGGGAAATGTTTCTTTTCATATGCATCCACCAAAAGCCCGAGTATATCGGCTTCATCGCTTTCGGGTGTTCCAACAGCTGCATCAAAAATTTCCTCAAGTCTTTTAAGAGTCATCCGATAGTCAATCTCGGTTTTTATGGGTTTAATGCTCATTTTATTAGCTGTTAGATTGTGTTTGCGTTAATTTTATCATACTCAGTGTGAGTCCCAATGAATTTGATAAAAATCCATTGTTTCTCAAAATTAATTTTCACTACCAATCGATATGAATTGCCCTTTATGTTAAAGACAATTCTGCTATCCTTGAGAATGCTGGCATTCAAATAAGTCTGTTTAACTTCGTTTGGATTATTCCACACAGAATTCATTACCGTTTCAAACCAAGTCTTCAAATATTGCTCAGAATCCGGATGTTTTTCCCAGAATTCTCTTAACGTACTTTTCGAAAATACTCTCTCCATCTCAAAGATTGTCAATGCAAAGATATAGCTAAATTCCCAATACGGGAACATTGTTGAAGATTAATTTTTTGACCTCCTGAATTATTGAGCATGATAAAACCTAAATATCGACTTAATCCCGCCCAAACTCCATCAGAAACGATTTCAGAAAATCGTTGATTTTTCCATCCATCACTGCCTGCACATTTGAAGTTTCGTGGCCGGTGCGGTTGTCTTTCACCAGTTTATACGGATGCATCACATACGAACGAATTTGCGAACCCCATTCAATCTTCTTCTTGGTGCCTTCAATCTTGTCTTTGGCATCCTGTTTCTTGCGCAGTTCAATTTCGTATAATTGCGAACGAAGCATTTGCAACGCTTTTTCACGGTTTTGTCCCTGCGAGCGTGTTTCCTGACATTCGATCACCAATCCCGAAGGTGCATGGCGCACACGCACCGCAGTTTCCACCTTGTTCACATTTTGTCCGCCGGGACCACTCGAACGGAAGGTGTCCCACGAAATGTCGGCAGGATTTATTTTTATGTCAATATTATCGTCCACCACAGGATACACATACACCGAGGCAAAAGAGGTGTGACGGCGGTTGGCCGAATCGAAGGGTGATAGCCGCACCAGACGATGGACGCCATTTTCACCTTTCAGATAACCAAAGGCGTATTCGCCTTCCAATTCCAGCGACACACTTTTGATGCCGGCAACTTCACCTTCCTGTAAATCGAGTTGTTTCACCTTAAATTTATTGTCTTCGGCCCACATCAGATACATCCGCATGAGCATCTCGGCCCAATCCTGACTTTCGGTGCCACCCGCACCCGAATTGATATTGACAATGGCTGAGAGTTTGTCTTCCTCACCGCTGAGCATATTCCAGAACTCAAGTTCCTCAATCTGTGCAAGGCATTTGTTGTAAGCTTCTTCCACCTCTTCTTCCGTCGCTTCCGCTGCTTCGAAAAACTCCTGGGTGAGTGTCATTTCATCGTGAAGTGTTTCGGCAAGTGCATAGCCATCTGTCCAGCGTTTTTTATCCTGAATGGTTTTCAACAGTTGTTCAGCTTGTTTGGGATTATCCCAAAAATCAGGCGCATGGGTGCGCTCGTCGTGTTCTTCTATTTCGACCTGTTTGCGTTCAACGTCAAAGGTACCTCCATAAGGCTTCAAGCCTTTTCCGCAACTCTTTCTGGTGCTCGGTTGTTATCATGGTATGTATTGTGTGAATATTTAAGTGTTATTTAAGTTTTATTGTCGGAAGACCGAAGACCGAAGACCGGAGTCGTTTAGAACAATCAAAATTGTGATTAATCTTTTTGTTATTTGTAAATATCATAACTCCTTTTTTAATGATCTACTTCCGACTTCGGTCTTCGGACTTCCACTTCCATCTTCCCACTTCCTACTTCCCGCTTCCAACCACAAAAAATCTCTTTATTCATGTTTTCCGATTAACTGCCTCCCACACCAATCCTGACTCAAAACCTTTTTGGATGGCATATTGGGCTTTTTTTGCTTTCTCCAATCGTTCATCGGGCGCCTTCACCTTTTTATTTTCGATGATATGGTTCAATATATTCAGGTATTCAACTTCATCTAGGTCCGCTAACGCTTGCTGAATGAATTCAGTTTTTATTCTTTTTAATTGTAAAGCAGCCTTTATTTTATTTTTCCCCCATTTGTTGGCGTGTAGTTTTCCTTTTGCAAAAGCCCTGGCATATCGTAATTCATTCAACAGGTTTTCCTGTTCCAGCACGTCTGTAATCTTCAGAATATCGGTTTTATCGGCTTGCAAGGCAGTGAGTTTTTCAATCACTTCGTTGCGGTACCGTTCCTGATAATCACAAAAACGTCTTGCTTTGTCGAGTAAGGATTGAAACGGGTCACTCATTTGCTAAAGAATAGATTCAGTGTATATTATGGATTTGTGAAGCTATGCAAGGTTACATCGAAAATTAATACCGAATTGGCCGGAATTTTTCCTTTTGCCTGATTGCCATAACCCAACGATGACGGAATAAGTAATTTAATTTTACCACCGGCACCGATGAGGGGTATTCCTTCCTTCCATCCAGCAATCATTTGACTTAAGTCACCTGGAAAATTGGTGCTTTGATCAAAAATGGTTCCATTAAGCAGTTTACCGATGTAGCCAACGGTGATGGATGCTTCGGAAGTTGGTTTTTCTGAACTGCCTGTTAATTTTATGATGTAATGAAGGCCGCTGCTGGTTGTCTGGGCTTCAAGCTGATTGTCGCTCAGGTATTTTTCAATGGCCACCTGTTCGAGCTGAGCCTGGGTTACCACTTGTTTTTCGCCACAGGAAGAAGCAAAAAGTGTAACAGCAATGAGTAAGAATATCAGTTTACGCATTTTTCGATGTAATTTCGTTTGAGATAAGTTTCTTTACAAATTCAGGTAATTCTTCCGCAGCAGTTCCGCGGATAATTTCAATGTTACGTCGTGATTGTGGCTCGGCTTTCGGATCGATGAGAAAGATCGGCGCGTTGGCCGGCACATATTCGATGAGTGACGCTGCCGGATACACCACCAGTGAGGTGCCAACAACAATCATTATATCAGCAGTTTGTGTGATATCAATGGCTACATCGAACATGGGTACCTGCTCACCAAACCATACAATGTGCGGACGCAATTGTGCACCATCTTCACCCACATCACCCAGTTTAATTTCCCAATGCTCAGGCGTGAATATCAGTTTCGGATTTCTTGTACTTCTGACTTTATCGAGTTCACCATGAAGATGTAAAACACTACTTGAACCGGCACGTTCATGCAGATTGTCAACATTTTGTGTAATTATCTGTACATTAAAGCATTTTTCCAGCTCAACCAGGGCAGCATGGCCTTTGTTTGGTTCCACTTCGCGCATCTGTTTTCGCCGGGCATTGTAGAAATCAAGCACTAATCTTGGATTTCTCGCCCAGGCCTGTGGTGTGGCCACGTCTTCGACAGGATGATTTTCCCAAAGCCCATCCGAGTCCCTGAAAGTTTTTATACCACTTTCGGCACTCATACCAGCTCCCGTAAAAACAACAATTTTCCTCATGACAGTAGATGAAATCAATGCAAAAGTAATGATTTAAGCGCGTTTTGAGGCACCGTATTTCATAAAAAACAAAAAGAGGCCAATGAATCTCACCGCCTCTTTTCGCAAAAATAATCGAAAATCTAGAACAATTTCATGTCATCCAGTACTTTCATGACTCCTTTTACCGAATCGGAAGATTCATGCAACAGTTTCATTTCATCTTTATTGAGCTCCACTTCAATGATTTCTTCGATACCACTGCGGCCCAGTTTTACCGGAACACCAAGATAAACGTCTTTTAATCCGTATTCGCCCTGAAGCAGGGTACAAACCGGGAAAATCTTTTTCTGATCATCCACGATGGCTTCAACCATTTGCGCGGCAGCAGCACCCGGAGCATACCAGGCCGATGTTCCCATCAGGTTCACCAATTCACCACCACCTTTTTTTGTGCGGTCAACAATTTTGTCGAGTTCTTCATCTCCAAGAAGTTCAGTAACAGGAATACCAGCAATTGAAGTATAGCGCGGTAGCGGTACCATGGTATCACCATGACCTCCCATCAACAAGGCATGAACATCACCGGGAGAAACATCGAGTGCTTCGGCTAAAAATGCGCGATAACGGGCGGTGTCGAGCGTGCCCGCCATTCCGAATACTTTGCGTGAAGGTTTGTTACTGGCGAGATATGCCGCATAGGTCATTACGTCTAAAGGATTTGAAACAATAATTATGATTGCATCCGGTGAATACTTAACAGCTTTTTCGGTTACATCTTTTACGATTGCGGCATTGGTTTTAATCAAATCGTCGCGCGACATGCCCGGTTTACGCGGCAATCCCGAAGTGATTACGATTACACCTGAACCTTTTGTTTTCAGATAATCATTCGTTGAACCAACCACACGGGTGTTGAAGTGATTGATAGGTGCTGTTTGCCAGATATCAAGGGCCTTGCCTTCTGCTGTCCCAACTTTGATATCAACCAAAACGACCTCTTTGCATAAATTCTTGTGCGCGATTACGTTAGCACATGTAGCACCCACATTTCCGGCACCGATTACTGTGATTCTTTCCATAATGTTTACGTTGTGTTGATGAATTATTTAGTTTTTATAGATTGTAATGAATTACTTAGCCCGGTTCAGTATCATTCACAAATATATGTGAATTTGTATCAAACAGACATGCTTTGTGCTATCAATTTATTTTTATACATTGCAACAATCATCGAATCAATATCTTATCATATATTATGTGTTTTCTCAAATCGCTGATTACTTCAGTTGTGGTATACGTCCAATGGTATAAGGAAATTGCATTTCATCCATTTTCACCTCAATTGCGCCGAGGTTTTTGTCTATTTCTTTCAGTTTTTCCAACACAACCGGTAACTCCTGACTGAGGATTTCGTAATTCATTTTCATTGTTTGCGTAGGCGTTGTCAGGCTTGACCAACAAGCCTCAAGGATAGACCCCAGACGATAATTCAATGATACCTGTTCGGGTGGAACTTCCTCAAAACTTGCTTTCACAGGTGAACCATTCATGGTAAAATTAATATCAACGAGCTGACCTGCAATAATTTTGGTCTGTTCCAGCAAAGCGGATGTGTTTTCGTTGGAAAGCTGCAGGTTTTGACGAATGTTTTCGTTCCTGTTTTTCAGGTCACCGGCAAAACGTTCGGCCCCATCTGTTACGCGCCACAAATCTGAAAGTTTTTGCATGAATTGAATCATTTCAGTGGTATTTTGCTCGCTTAGTGAAGAATTATTCAATACAACAGCTTCAAAAACAACAGGTTCTGCAAGTGAGGTGACGGTTCCGTTTTGGTTCATTTCCATAGAAACAGAATATTTTCCCGGAAGGGCAGGAAAACCGTCTTGTTGATTATTTGTTGGTTTGAATTCATTACTGTTTTGTGCCGATTCCAGTGCGTAACGCAGTTTCCAGTTTACGCGGTTGATGCCGGTTTTGGCTTCTTCATAAATCTTTCTGACGGTATTTCCCTGTTCGTCGCGGATGGTGAAAATGAGGTAAGTGGCCGTTTCGTCCTGTTCCTTGCGCAACTCATCACGTGAAGGTTGTGGGATGGGTGCTGATTTTTCGAAAAGCTCTTTTTCTTTTTTCAAACGGATTTGCTTCGCTGTTTCAGGAACTTCCTTCAGGTAATAACTGAAAGTAGCGCCAAATGCCGGGTTGGGCGCATGATAAGGCATCGATCCTTCGCCATAACGTGACCCTTCCTCAACATACATTAAGGCTTTTTTCACCGGGAAGAGTATTGCTTTTTCGTCATGTAACCTTTTTGCAGTGATTGACCGCAACAAACTGTAATCATCGAGAATAAAAAATCCCCTGCCAAAGGTGGCAATCACCAAATCATTTTCACGTTGTTGGATAGCAATATCACGAACGGCAACATCCGGCATTCCGGCCATAAGTTTTGTCCAGAGTTTACCACCGTCAGCACTGAAATAGAAACTGAATTCGGTTCCTGCAAACAGGATCTCCTGATTCACGAAATCCTGGGCGATGGTATGGACTGTTTCTTTTGGAAGATTCGAACTGATTGATGACCAGCTTTTTCCTTTATCAGTACTTTTTAAAACATAAGCTGTAAAATCATCATTTTGAATATTATTGAAGGTAGCAAACACGACATTTTCGTCAAGTGACGATGGAAAAATGTCACTCACAAAAGTGTAGGCTGGTACACCCGGAAACTGATCAATTTTACGCCAGTTTTTACCATCGTCCTCAGTAACCTGAATGATGCCATCATCTGTTCCGACATACAACAGTCCAGCTTTCAAAGGTGATTCGGCCAACGCAACAATAGTTCCCCACTGCGAAGTAGAAACATCTTTCATCACTGCACCTGACGGCCAGTATTTTCCCATTACCTTGAACTGATTCCGGTCTTCATTTCGGGTCAGGTCCTCACTAATCACTTCCCATGATTGCCCGCGATCGTCACTCTTGAATAATTTATTGGCTCCTATGTACAATCTTGTAGACTTGTGTGGACTCAGAATAAACGGAGCGTCCCAGTTCCAGCGATAATGCAGTTCATCTTTACGGGGCTCAGGCTTTATTTTGACACTTTCATTGCTTTTTTTGTCGTAACGATAGATATTTCCGTATTGATAGGCCGAATACACAATATTTGTATTTTCAGGCTCTATCGCCTGCCAGAAACCATCACCACCAAGCGTCACCAGCCATTCGGCACTCGTGACACCGCCGCTGTTTGTGTTGCGCGACGGACCACCAAAACTGTTATTATCCTGTGTTCCGCCAAACACCCAGTAAAATGGTTCAGAATTGTCGACATTCACCCGATAGAATTGGGTAACCGGGAGATTGGTTTTATGGATATAGTTGGCACCATTGTCAAAAGTTTCATACATACCGCCATCGCCCCCAATCATCCAGTGTTTGGTGTCGGAAGGATCAATCCAGAAAGCATGATCATCCACATGCCGGTTGTTTAAACCAAGATCAGTCCATGTTTTGCCGCCATCGTGGGTAACTTTTGAAACAGTCTCAACAGAATAAACGGTATTCGGGTCAACCGGATCGCAATAGATTTCGTTGTAATATTGTCCAAGACTTGTATAATCACTCATCTTTTCGAAGGAAGCACCACGATCCATTGATCGGAAGAATCCTCCGGCATTATCTGCAGCTTCGATGATCAGATAAATAATATCCGGATTTGATTTCGGGATGGCAATGCCCATACCGCCCATATCAACACCGGGCAGACCATTGGTAAGTTTATTCCATGTTTTTCCGGCATCGACCGATTTGTACAAGGCTGTTTCGGGGCCACCCCCAATTTTTGTGAAAAAATGTCGCCGGCGTTGTTCCGAACTGGCATACATTACATCCGGATTACGCGGGTCGAAAACGACATTGTTTACGCCTGTGTTTTCGCTGATGTTCAATACTTTATTCCATGTTTTTCCACCATCTGTTGTTTTATATAGGCCACGCTCTTCTCCCGGACCCCAAACAGATCCTTCGGCTGCAACAAACACAATGTCAGAATTACGCGGATCGATTTGAATCATTCCAATCTGTCGTGATTCTTTCAGCCCCATATTCTTCCATGATTTTCCACCATCTTCGGTTTTGTACACTCCATTTCCATAACCCAATGCACGTTGGTGGTTATTCTCCCCTGTGCCTGCCCATACAACTTTACTGTTGTTTGGATCCATTGCCAGACAACCGATAGCGTACACGCCATTGTTATCGAATACCGGAGAAAATGTAGTACCGTTGTTAATGGTTTTCCATATATGTCCTGAAGCAACAGCAACATAATACTCACTGTTATTGGCGGGGTTCACGGCAAAATCGGCAATTCGTCCTGAAGCAAAAGCCGGACCAATTCCTCTCCATTTCAATCCACCAAAGACATCACTCTTCAGCGTGTCGGATTGTATTTCTTTTCCTTTTTCTTTTTTTGGAGCAGCCTGCATGGCTGTAATTAAAAACAGACCCAGCATTGAAAGTGTAATTGCTTTCAAACCAATGTGTAACGAATATTTCATAGTAGACGAATTTATTGCAACTAAAGTACAATTATAAATTATTCACAATCGAAAAAGTATCAGGTTGTTTTTTCGAAAAGGGAAAGCGGTTAAAGTTATCCTGAGCCCAGTGAAAAAAAATTAAAATGAAATACCTGTCCGCAGCACGAAAAAGTAAACCACTAAGGCAACGATTGAAAATGACATGACCAAAATCAAATGCTTTGGTTCCAGTTTCTTCAACGAAGGCTTCTGTTTGGTGACTTTTGGCTCATAAAAAAAAGTTGGCAGAATTAAAATCAGCGAACTAAGTGGAAGCAGGTAATTTTTGTAGTCCTTTTCAGGAAATGATAATAAGAGGAGCAATAAGGTGCCAACAAACCAGGGAAGCAGGAGGAATCTTATAAATAGCTGACTTGCAGTATTTTTGTCGTTGGTAAACCCTTTGAATAATCTATCATGGAAAATTCTTGCGGCAAAAATACCAAGTTTATACATAAAAAATAAGCTCACTCCGATAATCAGGACGGTCATGACTGTTTCGATGCCCATTTCCCGGGCAGCTTTCGAGAAACCGGTATGAGAAAAAAGATCAATGGCAATTGCCCCAAGGGAAAGATTAAAGGCGTGGATAAAAGTCCAGACTGTCCCCGTTAAAAATGTAAAAGATGGCCTGGTGTTTAAATGAAATGCAAACAAGCTAAAAACTCCGATAATGAAACATGTTACCGGAACAGTTGTGTAAATACTTATAATCGAATCGCTCGTCCAGAAACGTGATGATTCAGCCATGATCACCTGAGTTTTCCCCAGAATTAAACTGGCAGGAACGTCAAGGTCAGATGAAATGTATAAAAATGCCAGTCCTGAAACTATAAAAACAAGTAAATAGGAAATGATAAATACGGATGTCGAAAAAACTTGTAAATGAAGCAGTTGACCTGATGTAATTTTATCTTTTTCTGATCGGTCCATGACTCACTGTTTTATTGGGTTTCAGAAGTTTATTTGATAAATCCTCACGATCAAGTTTCATTAGTGTATGTTTAATCCATGCCTGGTTTTCGCGTTTATACCAGAAAAAGAATTTTTGTTGGGCAATTTTTTCTTCTTTGGCGCGCACTGTAAAGACTTTCTTGAGGGTATAAGGATCATAACCTGAATAATAAATTTCGGTTGCAACGGTCATTGGAGTAGGTGTGAAATCCTGCACCTGCTCGAGTTTGAAACCCAGTTCTTTGGTCTCAGCTGCAAGGTGGGCCATGTCTTCAAGCGTGCTCTCAGGATGACTTGATATGAAATAGGGGATAAGCTGCTGGTTTAAACCCAGTTCTGCATTGATCTGTTCAAATTTACGTTTGAGTTTATAAAACAATTTGAAAGATGGTTTTCGCATGGCTTTCAACACACGGTCTGAAGTGTGTTCCGGTGCAACTTTTAGCCTGCCACTTACATGGCGTGTAACCAACTGCCGGAGGTATTCATCGTAGCCGTTTTCCTTGTTTTTCTCTTTGTCATCACTCAAAAATAAATCGTACCGAAGCCCGGAGCCAACAAAAGCCTTCTTTATAAGTGGATGATTATCAACTTCTTTATAAATATCAATCAATGGATGATGGTCCGTATCGAGGTTCGAACAGATTTCGGGAAAGACACAACTCGGGCGTTTGCAATTGTCGCAGATACGCTGGTGCTTTCCTTTCATTTTGTACATATTGGCCGATGGACCGCCCAAATCACTGATGTAGCCTTTGAAATCCTCCATGTTGGTGATTTGATCCACCTCAGCCATGATTGATTTTTTACTGCGGCTGGCAACAAATTTACCCTGATGCGCTGAAATTGTACAGAAACTGCAACCTCCGAAACAACCACGATGCATATTCACCGAATGGCGGATCATTTCATAGGCTGGAATTACGCCTCTTTTGGCATATTTAGGATGTGGCATTCGTGTAAAAGGCAGATCGAAGGAAGCATCCATTTGTTCCTCAGTGAAAGTTGGGAAAGGAGGGTTGATGATCAGCCGTTTGTTACTAACTTCCTGTATCAGTCGGGCCGCGTGCGTTTTATTCGATTCCTGTTCGATATGACGGAAATTTCCGGCATAGGTTTTCTTGTCTTTCAGGCAGATTTCATGCGAGGCCAATTTAATTTCGCCCCAGATTGATTTTTCGACAGGCAATGATTTATCAATGAGAAAAAATGTCTGTTTGATTTCAGTTAATTCCTTGATTGATTTTCCTGAATCCAGTCCGTGCAACAATTCGAGTAAGGCAAGTTCACCCATACCATAAATGCCAATATCGGCATTTGAATCGACCAGCACGGATGGTTTCAACTGGTCTGACCAGTAATCATAATGCGTGACACGTCGCAATGATGCTTCGACACCGCCGATGACAACAGGAACATCAGGATAAAGGTTTTTTAGAATATTGCTGTAAATTGTTGTGGCATAATCGGGTCGGTAACCACTTGCTCCTTCGGGTGTATAGGCATCATTCGAACGCAGGCGCTTGTTGGCAGTGTAGTGGTTCACCATCGAATCCATATTACCCGAAGTGACACCAAAAAACAAACGTGGACGGCCTAATTTCTTAAAATCGCGCAAATCGTCGCGCCAGTTTGGCTGGGCTATAATGGCGACTTTAAATCCTTCACGTTCAATAATCCGTCCGATGACGGCTGCCCCGAATGCGGGATGATCGACATAGGCATCCCCGGTAATCATAATTACATCCAATTCGTCCCAGTTCCGAAGCTCGACTTCTTTTTTTGTCGTTGGTAACCAATCGGTAAGCTGGTAATTTTTGGGCATGTTTATTTTCAGATCAGCTGTAAAAGTACATAAATATTTATTTAACTGTTATTTATGTAGTTAACCAGTTAGGTACTATCCATCTCAAAAAATCGATTATTTAGAAAACAGGAGATCATCAATCGCCTTCAGATTGGTTTCATTGAGTGTTTTTGCTCCTCCAAGCAATCCAGCTAGGATGTTAATCCTTGCCGTGTTTTCCAGCACTTCCATTCTGTCGAACGCTTCCAGTAAATTTTTTCCAACAGTTATGATTCCGTGGTTTTCCATCAGCACGACATTGCTTTTTTTGCACGCATCAGCAACATTTGCCGCCAACGATGCTGTTCCCATCAGGGCATAAGAGGCAAAAACAGGGGTTCCCAATACTGCTCTTGATTCGCCCATCAGATCGCAATTTATGGGTTTGTGGCTCACGGCGAAACTTGTTGCCAATGCAGGATGGGCGTGAACAATTGCCTGAATATCAGGTCTGTTTTTATATATTTCAATATGGAAACCGTATTCCATACTTGGTTTAAAGGGTTTATTTTCAAAGGTTCCATCTGTTTTCATACGGATGATTTCACTTGCTTTCATCCTTCCCTTGTCTGTCTGTGAAGGTGAAATCAGAAGTTCTTCAGCGCTGATTCTTACACTGATATTTCCTCCCGAAGTGGTTGTCAACCCCTGCTTATACAGCCTGCGCATGAAATAGGCGATTTCCTTTTTGATTATATTTATTTCATTCATTTACAAAGAATTAAATAAAGATCCAACCGCTTCTGTAGTCGGTTTTATCATGCCTTTTTCGGTGATGATTCCGGTAATTAGTTGAGCAGGTGTAACATCAAACGACGGATTAAAGGCAGAAGAACCCGGTGAACTTACCCTGATTTTATGCCATTTGTTATTTTCATCCATTCCTTCCTGAAACAATACCTCGTCTTGGCTTCTTTCTTCAATGATAATCCCGTCACCCGAGCGGCATTCAATATCGAATGTGGAGGAGGGTGCAGCAACATAAAATGGAATCTTAAAAAAGTTAGCGAGGATCGCGCGGTCGAGTGTCCCGATTTTATTGGCAGTATCTCCATTTGCGGCGATTCGGTCAGCGCCAACGATAACCAGATCAATTTTCCCCTGTGCCATCAAACCGGCAGCAGCATTGTCAGCGATTATACGGTGCGAAATTCCTGCATTATTCAATTCCCAGGCAGTCAGACGTGCGCCCTGTCCGCGGGGACGGGTTTCATCCACATAAACGAATATTTCTTTTCCTTGATAAAAGGCAGTATAGACAGGCGAAAGGGCGGTCCCGTAATCTACAAATGCCAGCCAGCCGGCATTACAATGCGTAAGAATATTTGCTTTGTTTTTTATCAGTTCATTTCCAAAATTACCGATGGCCCTTGTATCGCTTATGTCCTGATCAGCAATTTTTTCTGCTTCAGTAAATGCGTTTGCAGTTGATATTTTTCCTGCATAATAAACCCTTTCGGTAGCATAAAACAAATTTCGGGCAGTAGGGCGGGTAGCTTCAATGTCTATTTTCGCTTTTTCAATAATGGCATCGTCTTTGTATTTTGAAGCTTCCTGAAAAGCCTGCGCCATGGCATACCCTGCGGCAGCCCCGATGGCCCCGGCGCCCCGGACAGTCATGTTTTTGATGGCCTGACAAGTTTTCTGATAGGTTTTACATTCGATAATATCAAATTCAAATGGCAGTTTATTCTGTTCTATCATAAAAACAGAAGCGCCTTCCATCCAGATTGTTTTATAGTTTTTGCCTTGTACAAGCATCAGGAATTCATTATTAACGGGAATTTAAAGAGTTGACAATTGTTTCAGCGCAATCCATGCCATCAATCCTGTTCCTGTTTCGAGCATGTTTTCGTCAATATCAAAGGTTGAGGTATGCAGGTCGCCGTAAATCTTTTGTGCGGAATTTCGGGTTCCAATTCTATAAAAACAGGCTGGTATCTGTTGTGAATACCAGGCAAAATCTTCAGTAGTCATCCGTTGATCTAAATCCACCACATTTTCTTTGCCAAGATATTCAATGGCTGCCTGTTTTGAAATGTGAGTGGTTGCTTCATCGTTCCACAAAAATGGATAGCCTTGTTCAACAAATACTTCAGCTTTTGCACCACCGGCAATCGCTGTTTGCTGGGCAATGCGTATGATATGTTCTTTTGCCTTCGACCGCCATGCCTCGTCAAAAGTTCGCAAAGTGCCTTGAATCAGTACCTCAGATGGAATGACATTGTGTGCGCCGTTGGCAATCAGTTTGCCAAAGGAAAGCACTGTCGGGATGAGCGGAGACGCAAACCGACTCACCACCTGTTGCAGATTCACCACAATTTGTGAGGCAATCAGTACGGTATCATTTATTTTTTCGGGCATGGCTGCATGACCACCTTTGCCAATAACACGGATATTAATTTCGTCACCCGACGCCATGAATGCACCTGATCTGAATCCGACTTTTCCACTTTCAATCGAAGGCAATACATGTTGACCAATGATTTGATCCGGTTTGGGATTTTCCAATCCGCCTGCACGAATGATTTCAACAGCACCACCGGGAAGCTTTTCCTCCGCCGGTTGAAAAATCAGTTTAATCGTCCCGTTAAAGTGTTGTTTCATTTCATGCAAAATCCGGCCAGTACTCAACAGCATGGCTGTATGTACATCGTGTCCACAAGCATGCATAACACCATCATTTACCGAGCAATACGATTTAGTTGATGTCTCCTGAATAGGTAAAGCATCCATATCAGCGCGCAATGCAGTGCATTTTTCCGATGGATTCCGTCCCTCAATCAATGCAATAATTCCGTGACCACCCACATCTTTTTGATGAGGAATGCCAAATTCTTTCAGTTTTGAGGCGACAAAAGCAGCTGTTTCTCGTTCCTGAAAGCTTAATTCAGGATGTCGGTGAAGATGTTGCCGATAGAAAACGGTTTCATGGAAAAACCGGGCGGCAAGTTCTTTGATATGTGATTGTATCATAGATGATTTTTACTTCTTCACAAAAGTAAGTTAATTTGGCATCATCGGGATAACGGCAATTTCATTATTGACCTCCTATGATCGTCCCTGATAGCAGAAGAATTGAGATTTTTTTACTGATAAGTGAGCCAAAGCGAACTGATTTTGATGGATATGACCCTATTTGAAGACTAAAAACCCTACCTTTGCGCCATGGAAACACAACGTCAGCAAAAAATCAATAAGTTACTTCAGAAAGATCTGAGCGAAATATTTCAGATCGAAATGCGGTCAGTCGTGCCAGGTGTGATGGTATCTGTAACCAAAGTAGTGATCACTTCGGATCTGTCGATTGCACGCGTATATCTGAGTATTTTCGCTACCACGAAGAAAACGGAGTCTGTTGAGAAAATTAAAACCCACACAAAAGAAATACGTGGGCATCTTGGAAAACGGGTTGGAGGTCAATTGAGGATTATTCCGAATCTACAGTTTTTTCTGGATGATTCACTCGATTACCTTGAAAACATTGATAATCTGTTGAAAAACGGCTGATGTTTTGAAAATTCAACCTTCAAAATATCTAAACTGACCAACTTGATGCTTTCTAAACTTTAAAACTTTACAAACTATTAGTTTACAATGCAATACGATCCTATAAAGCGCAGCCTGGGTGCTGTTTTTAATAAATCTCCTTTCACACGAAAACTGTTTTACCGCCTGCTCGACATACTTTTGTTAAGAACCTGGCATATAAAAAAACAACTTAAAAATTGGCTTATCACCGCAAACAATACCAAAAGCGTGTTGGACGCCGGTTCAGGTTTTGGTCAATATGTGTATTACCTTGGAAGGAAAAACCCGGGCCTGAAGATTTTGGGTGTTGATGTAAAAGATGAACAGATTGCAGATTGCAACACGTTTTTCAAACAGATTGGTTTCAAAAATACGCATTTTGAGGTAGCTGATTTAACTAAACTCAACTTCACCAACCTGTTCGATCTGGTGTTGTGTGTGGATGTGATGGAGCATATTGAAGAGGATGTGCTGGTATTAAAAAACTACTTTTCAGCGCTTAAACCAGGCGGGATGTTATTGATTTCTACCCCTTCTGATCAGGGTGGTTCGGATGTGCATGAGCATGACCACGAAGAAGGTGCAGTAGGTTTTGTGGATGAGCATGTGCGTGATGGCTACGGGATAACTGAATTAGACACGAAACTCCGTTCAGCAGGCTTCACAAAAACTGAAATTCATTACCAATATGGTATGCCAGGCAAAA
The DNA here is from genome assembly GCA_903891085.1 of uncultured Bacteroidota bacterium. Taxonomy (GTDB): domain Bacteria; phylum Bacteroidota; class Bacteroidia; order Bacteroidales; family F082; genus CAJBPB01. The sequence continues at coordinate 20,534 of CAITDJ010000104.1, forward strand.
TTTCCTGGAAACTCTCCATGAAATATCCCATTCAGTTATTGAATGTTTCAAAAATATTCTTTGTAATTCTGCCGGTGTACTATCTGCTTGTATACCCACTCTGCCTGATACTGAATGTGCTGGATGTGAATATGACGCACAAAACTGGAACAGGTGTTATCGCCACTGCCTGGAAAACTTCATAACTTTACGCAAATATTACCTGAAGTCCTGAAGATGTGAATGTAGCCTTTTACATTGCGAAACGTTATCTGGTGGCCAAAAAAAGCCACAATCTCATCAATATTATTACCCTAATTTCAGTTGTAGGTGTGGGTGTTGGCGCCTTTGCACTGATAGTAGTCTTATCAGTTTTTAACGGATTTGAAAAGGTGATCACCGAAATGGTAACGGCTGTTTCACCTGATTTGGTCATCGAACCAAAAACCGGGAAATTTTTTAAGGAAGATGCCTTCGATGTTGAAAAACTTCAAACAATTGATGGGGTTGAATTTGCTGTGAAGGTGATTGAAGATGATGCACTTTTCAGATATAACGATAAGCAACATATCGGCAGATTAAAGGGTGTGAGTTTGAATTATATGACAACCGGTATTTTTGATAGTTTGATGGTGAGTGGCAACTTTATGCTGGAAAATGAAACAGGATCCTATGCGGTCGCCGGAGCAGGCGTTGGCTGGTTTCTTGGTTTGAATGCCCGAAATCCGGCGGCATTACTAACCGTTTATGTACCTAAAAGTGGCGACCCGTCAAATTTTTCATTTGAACAGGCATTCAATTATCGGGCGTTGCCCATCTCGGGGATATTCAACTCTAAGCAGGAAATGGATGAAACACATATAATTGTCCCGATAGATTTCGCTTCCGAAATGTTAGGAAGTCAGCACGAACTCACTTCCGTTGAATTGTTTGCAACTGAAAGTACTGATATAGATGTCCTTCAAAAAAGTGTTGAATCTGCTACAGGAACGGGTTTCACAGTGAAGAACACTTTTCAGCAGCAGGAAACACTGTACCAGATTATGCGATCAGAGAAATGGGCCATTTTTTTTATCCTGACTTTCATATTGATTCTTGCAACATTTAATGTAATTGGTTCATTGACAATGCTTATTGTTGATAAACGGAAAGATATCGGCATTTTGCGCAAACTGGGCGCAGCACCACAACTGATTAAGAAATTATTTCTCACAGAAGGTATTTTAATAACACTAACCGGTGGGATATTGGGCCTTTTGCTTGGAATCATCGTTGTGCTGGTTCAACAATATTTTGGTGTATTAAAATTAGGCAACGAAACCGGAACTTTCATCATTGATGCCTATCCGGTCGATTTAAAGGTATCGGACATTATAAAAGTGTTTGGGGTAGTTTTTGTAATAGGCTGGTTGTCATCTGTATATACTGTCAGACAGATTATAAAACGGTTTGATAAAGTTTTAGAATAATACTGAAATCGACGCAGATTTGCTGTGCCGGAAAACTATATCCTGGAAAAGCATACTGCTGATTTCATCCTGAAACCTTGATGGTTTGAAATGAAATAATCCTGAACCATTACTCCTTTGAGTCATCACCTGACTTAGTGAACAATAAATAATATTTAATTCTTCATTCTAAAGTGTTTTTGATTTTATTGTTTTGTATTTTAGCACTGAATAACTACCGAGGATTTGGTTGTTCAACATGAAAAGTGTGTTGCAATAGTGAAACAATGAGAAATATATTTTTTTTCGGTTTTATTTTCTTTTGTTTACTGCCTTTCATTTCAGAATCACAATCTGATTATCGGTTTGAATCAGTAAACAAAGCCCAGGGTCTGAGTCAGGGGACCATCAATGCCATTTTTGAAGACCATGATGGATTTATGTGGTTTGGCACCAATGATGGATTAAATCGATACGATGGAAAGCAAATGGTTGTTTACCGGAAAAATCACTACGACCAAAACAGCCTCCCAAACAACCATATTTTATCCATTAATCAGGACTGGAAATCCAGACTTTGGGTTGGAACGAACGGTAATGGGTTGAGTTTTTTTGATCAAATTCATGGTACATTTCATCCATTTGATGAGATGATAGAAAATCCTGCCAAAATCAATATCGGTGAAAACATTTACTGTATTTCCATTGATACGATAAATAACATTCTTTGGACGGGTAGCAATATTGGTATAGCAAAGCTAAATCTCATCGACGGATCGCTGGAGTTTATCGATTTGCGTGCTTTCAGAGTTGGATCTGCTTATGTTGGTAATATTTATTGTTTGCTTGCCGAGGCTGATCAGTTATGGATCGGCAGTGATTTTGGCGGATTACTGAGACTAAATTTGGAAGATAATAGTATAAGTTCAATTCCAATACAGAAACGTTGGTACCGGCCGGGAGAGCCTGATCATCAGGGGACAATTCTGAAGATTATCAAAGATAAAACTGGTCAATTATGGGCTGCTTCATTTGGTGATTATCTCCTTAAACTTGATCATGACGGAAAATCAATGCAAAAGATTGACCTGCCATCTCCTCAAAGCGAAAATCAGGCTTTTTGTTTTTTACGTTCATTGATTATTGTTAACGATTCAATCATGTGGTGTGCCTCTTCCAGTGGAGGAATTCAGATTATAAATCTGAATAACAACAAAATAGAAAATATTAATTATAGTCCTTTTAACCCAAAAGGGATAAACTCGAGTGGGTTAAAAACACTTTTTTGTGATAAAAGTAACGGCATTTGGATAGGAAATAATGGTCATGGGATAAATTATTATTATCCGGTAAATAAAAAAATACAGCACCTGGCACCAGCAAGTTCAGGTTCAACAGGATTGACCTTCAGGAGTGTACGCCGGATATATCGTGATCAGGAGAAAATATTGTGGGTTGGTGGTTATGGAGGTTTGGACGCATTTGATAGCAATTATAAAAGAATTATTGATATTCCTGAAATTGGTAATGCCTATTTTATTCATCCCGATCAGCTTGATACCGAAATTTTATGGGTGGGTGTCGAAGGGGGAGGTCTCCATAAAATAAGGAAAAAGGATGGTGTTGACCTTCGTGCCTATTATTCAAAGAACCCAATGCATGAAGAGGGTATTGTTGGAACAGGTATTTTTTGCATTCAGGATAAAAGTCCTGAAGAATTATGGGTCGGAACCGAAACGGCATTGAATCTATTTCATAAAAAAACCGGACGAAGCAAACATTTTATCCATGATGATTCGAATAGTTTTTCTGTCCCAAAAGGCCGAATCAGGGTTGTTTATAACGATTCGAAAAACCGGACATGGATTGGTACCTTGGGCGGTGGTCTTGCCTATATGACAGATAATAACCTCATTTTTAATAATTTCAGGTTTGATAAGGACGATAGTCAATCGATAAGCTCGAATATTATTTACTGTGTGTTTGAGTCGAAAAATTCTCAGATATACATCGGGACAGATAACGGGTTGAATCTATTTGATGAAAAAACTAACGGGTTTAAAAAAATAAACACTACAGATGGTTTAATCAATGATGTTGTTTATGGAATACTGGAAGATGAAAATGGAGACATCTGGATGAGTACCAATGAAGGAATAAGTTGTTACAATACCACTACCGGAGCATTCAGAAACTATGATCAGCGTGATGGTATGCAAGCAAACGAATTCAACAGCGGAGCCTACTATAAAGATGACGGAGGAACCTTGTATTTTGGTGGTGTTAACGGGCTAAGTATTTTCAGTCCCCAGGATCTTCAGGATAATAAAAAAATCCCGAAAATTATTTTTACTCAATTGAAAATTGGTGATAAACAGGCAGTTATTGATCCGCCAATTACCAGAGCAAAAGAAATCAGACTTGATTATTACGACCAATCATTCACATTGGAATTTGCGGCACTCAATTATTACAAACCGCAGAAAAATCAGTACGCTTACCGAATCGTTGAATTACATGACAAATGGATCAATCTTGGAAATGAAAACAAGGTAAATATTGTTCGATTAGGATACGGTGTTTTTACTATCAAAGTCATTGCATCAAATAACGATGATGTTTGGAATAACGAAGGTATCAGTCTGAAAATCATCATCGACCCTCCCTATTGGGCAACATTGTGGTTCAAAGTCCTGGTGGTTTTTGCCTTGATTTCATTGGTTTCAGCCATTTTTTATTTTAGGATGAAAAACCTCCGTGATAAAAAGAAACAATTACAGGCCGAAGTTGAGGCAAGCACAAGAGAACTGAAATTAACAAATTTGGAACTCATGGCCGAAATAGAAACTAGGGTCAAAACGGAGAAGGAATTGCTGTTAGCCAATCAAACAAAAGATAAATTTTTCTCCATTATCGCCCATGATCTGAAGAATCCGTTCAATGTTTTGTTAGGATTTACCGAGTTGTTGCGTGATGGATTGGAGGATTTTGAGCCCAGCGAGTTACAGGAATCAATCCAGGCAATGCATAAAAGTACAGTAGGGATGTATAACCTGCTCGAAAATTTATTAACCTGGGCAACTGCCCAGCGAGGTCAGTTGGTTATAGATCCGCAAAAAGTTGATCTGAATAATCTTATAAACAGCAATATCCAACTGTTATCAGGTCAGGCCAACCAAAAATATATTCGTCTCAAATCAGCAATTGCCGAGGGTACAACTGTCTGGGCCGACAAAAACACCATCAATACAGTGCTTCGTAACCTGATCTCAAATGCAATAAAATTCACCCCGCAACATGGTATGATAGCCATATCAGCCATTGAATCAGCCTCAACAGTGTCTGTTTCAGTTGAGGATACCGGAGTTGGAATAAGTGAAGAAAACATTTCAAAACTGTTTCAAATTGATGAGCAATTCAGGATGCCCGGCACAGCGAATGAAAAAGGAACAGGATTGGGTTTGATTTTATGTCAGGAATTCATTAAATTAAATAAGGGAAAACTTACTGTAAGTAGTATTCCAGGAAAAGGAAGTACTTTCACTTTTACACTGCCCTGTTCATCTGAGGTGTTATAATCAAGAAAGGTATTTGCTGTTTTATATGTCTTCTGCGACAGATAACGATGTTTTCATCCAGCCTTTTTCATACACCCCGATCGAATGAATAATTATATCAAAATCAATTTTCTCCGAAGGGATTAGGAAATCAGCCAACGGAAAAAGCTTCCTTGCCCGTTCCTTTATGTTGAATTCGTTGTTAGAGCGAATCATAAGAAATATTCCTGGTTGAATAAAATTTCGTAGGCTGGCCGATTCACAAATGATGATCGATTTACAATCAATTTGCTGAAAAAAAGCATCCATGGCTTCTGCCAACCAATCATCCTTGGCACGAATGAAAAAAACCCTTGATGCACCGGCTTGCTTCATCCTGTAAGTGTCTTTATTCGGGTTAATGAATGCTTCTTCACAAATTTCAAAATTTCCAGTCAATGCTGCATACTTACATCCATGATATGAATTTTCGTCAGGGTAAATGCTGGTGATTTTCAAGCCAATGATTTCTGTTTTTTGCGAAAAGTGGGTGATTATCCGGCAGGCAAGCGTCGTTTTTCCGGTATTTCTGCCTGTTCCGGCAACGAGTAATATATTCCTGAAAACTACAGGTAAACTCATGGAAATTTCGGATGATTTTCGATCAGTTGCGTCAATGCTACAAAATCCTGAACGTTCAGTTGCTCTGCTCTTTTATTAAAAACCTGATTCTCCATTATTTCAGCTGAAATCATTTCCCGTAATGCATTACGAAGCGTTTTTCGGCGTTGATTAAATCCGGCTTTCACGATTTTTTTAAACAGAACTTCATTGCATTGTAATGATGAAATTTCATTTCTCTTTAATCGAATTACTGCTGACTTCACCTTTGGAGGCGGATTAAATACGTTTTCATTTACAGTAAAACAATAATCAATATCGAAGTAGGCTTGCAACAAAACACTCAGTATACCATAGGTTTTGTTTCCACAAGGTGATGCAATTCTTTCGGCCACTTCTTTTTGAATCATGCAGACTACTTCGGAGACGGTGTTTTTATAGTTCAGAATATGAAAAAGGATTTGACTGCCAATATTATATGGAAAATTTCCGATGATGGCAAGCTTATTATCAGTAAAGGTGCTGAGGTCAGTTTTTAAAAAATCGCCTTCTATCAGATGATCATATAATTGTGGATAATGAATATGCAGATAAGCAACAGATTCACGGTCAATTTCAACAATCCAGAACCGGTCGGAATAGCGTGGTAACAAGTGTTTTGTGAGCATGCCAGTACCAGCTCCTACTTCAATTACTGCGTTTACCTCATTCGATAGCTGATCAACGATTTTAACTGCAATATTCTGATCGGTTAAAAAATGTTGTCCGAGGTGCTTTTTTGGTCTGATCATTCGTTTTTAATTAAAGAATATCTCCCCGCAACAAGCGATATTTACGACGGGCATCATTGGCAAATATACTCGATGGATATTGTTCAAAAAGCATTTCATATAAATTTAGTGCTTCATTTTGATTGTTGATTTTCAACTCATTGATCATTGCCCTGCGTAAGATGGCATCATCAGCCTGATAGCTTTCATTGAAACGGGTATATACCTCCCTGAAAATACTGTCAGCAGTATTATATTGGCCAAGCTTATCATAAATTTCTGCTCTACGCATTAAAAAATAGGGTTGAAGCGCGGCTGATTTTGTATCGAGCATAAGTGAATCAAGGATTAACAATGATTCTTTTTCTTTTTTCTGAAAAATGAATAAGTCGGCTTTCCCAAATGCTTTTAAACTTGAGCCTGTTGTATCTTCAATCATGAAATCGTGAATGAGCATTGATAACCCGAGTGCATCATTCGCAATGAGCTTTGATGTTGCCGCTTTCAAAATATCCAACATGGTAACTGCCCAGGCATATTCACCAATAAAATAGCGCAACCTGGCATTTCGAAACTTGGCTTCATGGGCAATAGGTTCGTTTTTCATCGACTTTTCAATCTGACTATAAAGGAGTGTTGCTTCCCATGCATCATTTTTAAATAACATAATATCAGCAAGATACATTTTTAATTCTGCTGTTTCGTTTGGCTGTAATGGCAAAGTAAGGGCTTTTTCGAGGCAGGCTGTTGCATCATCTGTCCGATCCAGTTTATAGGCGAGCAATTGCGCCTGTATGATCGCCAGATCCCAGGTTTCTTGGTTCAATCCCATCATTTCATAACCCGATTCAATTTCTTTGGAAAGTTTCAAAAAATAATCCTGGTCAGAAATATGCTGTTTTTCAGCAATCAAATATTTCGATTTCAGCGCGCCAGAAAGCGCATTAAAAAAATACGCGCTGTTTTTTCCTTTTTTGGTGATATAATTATATCCGTCCAATGCTGTTTCGAATTGCTGGTTGGCTATACAAATGCTTGCCAGTTCGATCACCTGAGCATCCCGATCGCCTAATCGCCGGTCGATCGCCTGGGCCTGACGCATGGCAAGATCAAAATCGTTTTGTTGTAATGAAAACCAAATCAATAACATACTATATGACTCATTATCTGGTTCAGCCTGTGCCCGTGTGAGTAATTTGGATCGCAGTAAATCTGAAACATTCTGATTGCCATCTGAAAGTAAGAGATTTTGAAATCTATTTTTTACGAGATCGATGTGATCGGGTTGAAAATCGAGGTGTAACAGATAGTAATCAATGCTTTTCGAAAAATCGCCTGTCATCTGGTACAATCCGGCCTTATCCAGATAAAAGGGGTAATTAATTTCAGGCATCATACTGCCCTTTTCATATACTTTAAGTGCATAATCATCCAGGTTTCGTGCTCTGAATGCATTGGCCGCGATACTAATCTGATTTCTGTCAGCAGGCAGTTCTTCAATTATTTTATCAAATGTTCGTGAGGCCTTGTTATTTTCGCCCATTAACTGATAAATAAAAGCTAAGTCAACGGATAGTTGAACTTCATTACCAGTTGTCCGAAGTTGTCGTTTAACAGCCTGTTCAGCTTCTTTTAGCCTGTTCAGTTGAACCAGACAGTTAACGTAATTTGAGAAGTAGTACTGGGTTTTGTACTGTTCGAAAAGTTTGTCAAACAATTCAAGTGCTTTATCAAATTCCTGAGCCCTGAAAAACTCAATCGCAAGTGATTCATCAATTGATCGTTGTTGCTGAACTTGTCTTACAGCCGGTTGAATATTTTGAGTAATGGCAGTGCTGTGCATCGATAAAAAGCACACAATCAATACGTGAACAAATATTTTATACTGTTTATTCAGGCTACTCAACTTTTTTATTTTTTGCAATCGTTAATGTTTCAATCAGAAGCTCCTGCGCATGATAACGGTTAATCAGATATTCTGCTTTAAATTTTGCATCATCGAATTGTTTCATATTCTGCAATTGAAGCTGATTTCCTTCTACAGCCACAGTCATAGCAGATGCGTCATTTTTTGTTTCCTGCAACTGCTTCATATTTAGTTTAATATCTTGCAGACACAATGTCTTTTCATGTGAAAAAGTTGAAAGAAACCTATCTGCAGTTTCTAATGAGGATTGGATATTTTCATTTTCGACGAACTCAGTCTCACTTTTATATTTTGTGATCTCACTTTGCAAATGATAAATTTTATCATCATCAATAGCTTGTAAATCAACGTAATAAATATTCAGATCAGATGTTATCGAATCAATCAGTTTTGCATATTTCACTGCATCTTTGTTTGGGGTAGTGTTGCATGATCCAATGAACAATGCGACAAACAAAACAGCAAAAATACTAATCGATAAAATCGAAGCCTGTGTAGGCAACCAATGCTTTCGGGATTCGTATTCCATTTTCAGTTTGGTTATTTTCGAGCAAAGCAGCAACAATTCTTGGCAGGGCAAGGGCACTTCCGTTGAGGGTGTGCGCCAATTGGATATTTCCGCTTTTATCTTTAAAACGCAGTTTCATCCGGTTTGCCTGAAAGCTCTCAAAATTAGAAGTAGAACTTACCTCAAGCCACATTTGTTGGGCGGCCGAATACACCTCAAAATCATAAGTGAGCGACGAAGTAAAACTCATGTCACCACCACACAGTTTTAGAATTCGGAATGGAAGTTCCAGCTGACGTAATAGCGAGGCGACATGATCGCGCATTTTTTCAAGGATTTCGTAAGACTGGTCGGGATGCGCTATTTGCACAATTTCAACTTTGTCAAATTGATGGAGGCGATTTAAGCCCCGCACATGTTTTCCCCATGAGCCGGCTTCGCGACGGAAACAATTTGAATAGGCTGTTACTTTTACAGGAAGTTGTTCTTCCTGCAAAATTACATCCCTGAAGATATTTGTCAGTGGTACTTCGGCTGTTGGAATCAAATAGAGATTATCCAGGCCAATCGTGTACATTTGGGCTTCTTTGTCAGGTAATTGCCCGGTACCGTAGGCTGAAGCTTCATTCACCAAAATCGGTGGTTGTATTTCAAGATAACCTGCTTCAACTGCCCGGTCGATAAAAAAATTAATCAAAGCCCGCTGCAACCGGGCACCTTTGCCTTTATAAAAAGGAAATCCGGCTCCTGTAACTTTATTCCCCAAATCAAAATCTGCCAAATCGTATTGAGAAAGCAAATCCCAATGTGGTTTTGCATTTGCAGGAAGCTGAGGGAAAATAGCTTCTTCGTGGACATTCAGGTTTTCGGCAGCACCGCGGCCCGGAGGAACTGAAATATGAGGCAGATTCGGAATTTCAACAAGTTTATCCTGCAATGATTGCTTTAAAACAACAAGTTGTTCAGCCAGAAGCCTTGCTTTTTCCTTCAGTTCGGTATTTTTCGCCTTTAAATGGTCAACTTCGACTGATTTACCACTTTGGTAGAGTTTTCCGATCTCACGTGCCAGTGTATTTGTTTCGGCCAGGGTTTCATCGCTTGCCTGTTGAATATTTTTACGTTTTTCATCCAATTTCAGCACCTCTTCGATGAGGTCAAAATTTTTGAAGTTCTTTATGCTGAGTCGGGTGATTACCTCTTCTTTATGCTCACGGATATATGGTACAGTTAACATGGGATAAAAATTTTGACAAAATTATGCTATTGCTTTGATTTAGGTTTCAACAAAAAAACCCGACTGAAAAATCAACCGGGTTTCCGTTTCTTTGTACTTCAATAAATTTTGCAATTAATTGCAAATCATTATATTGAAAACTGCTTATGGATCAAATAAGACTAGTTAGCCAACGTTTCTTCGGTTAATGGTCGAATTGAAACGTATGATCTTTCGTCTCTTTTTTTTCGAAATTCAACCAACCCATCGGTCATTGCAAAAAGTGTATGGTCTTTTCCCATGCCAACATTGTCACCAGGATGGTGTGTTGTTCCACGTTGACGAACGATAATATTGCCGTTTTTGGCAAATTGTCCGCCATAAATTTTTACACCTAATCGTTTGCTTTCTGATTCGCGACCGTTATTTGAGCTACCCGCTCCTTTTTTGTGAGCCATTTTTTATATTTTTTGGTGTTCGTTACTCCGTGATGTTCTCAATTTGTACTTTGCTTAAATACTGGCGATGACCATTTGATTTCTGGTATCCTTTTCTTCTTTTTTTCTTAAAAACAATCACTTTATCGCCTTTCATGTGTTCAAGAATCTTCACTTCAACATTTGCGCCTGCAACTGTCGGTGCACCAATCTTGGTCCGGCCTTCATGATCAATCATTAATACTTTGTCGAAAGAAACCTTGCTTCCTTCTTCTCCTTCAAGTCGGTGAACAAAAATCTGTTGTCCTTGTGTTACCTTGAATTGTTGTCCTGCGATGTCAACTATTGCGTACATGTCTCTTTTTGAGTTGCTGATTATGGTCAAAATTTTGAACGGCAAAAATACAAATTTTTTGAATCAAAAAACTTTTGAATCAGAAATTTTTATTTTGCTTATTTTCTGATAGTTATATCTGAATTTGTTTCCGGTTTTTTTCTGTTAACCAAAATTACACCGCCAATTATCAATAAAATCCAAACAAAATACTGAGGTTCAAACCGTTCGGCATCGAAAACTCCCCATAAAATGGCGACTACCGGTATTAAATAAGTTACGGACGAGGCAAACAAGGCACTTGTAAATTTTATTAGTGTATTGAACGCAATCATAGCGATACCAGTGCCAACTACCGCTAAAATAGCAATGTAACCCAATCCTGTCATCGCCTCAGCTTGATTTCCTATCTGTGACAGGAAATCTGTCATGAAAAATAAAATGATCAGTGCCGGAATGCCGATTATTCCAAAAGTGAGCGAAGTAATGGCAATGGCATCAAGATGTTTCAATTTTGACTTGATCAGGTTTACATTGATTGCATAGAAAATGGTCGCTAGTATAATATAGGATGCATATGAAATATTAAATTCGAAAGAATGACCGCCACTCTGGCTGATTAAACCGGCTGCACCAATCAAACCAATCAAAACACCAGATACATTTATCCACCGTGTCTTGATTCCGAAAAGTGTCAATCCGATTACTAAGGTAAATAAAGGTGTAAGTGAATTTAATAAGCCTGCAGTGGAACTGTTAATGCCGGTTTGTGCTTTTGCAAAAAGAAAAGCCGGCAGCAGATTTCCGATAATACCGGATATTGCAAGCCATAACAGGTCATTTTTAGTTATTCTTTTCATGCGGTTTAAGCCTAGCGGCAATAGAAATAGAAAGGTTATTGAAACCCTGAGCGCACCAACTTCAACTGCCGAAAACACTTCGAGCCCGCGTTTGATAAGAATAAATGAACTTCCCCAGGTTAGAACCAGTCCAACCAAAATGATCCAGGAAAGCAATCGCTGATTCATGAGAATTTATTGAGCGGCAAAAGTAGGTTTTATTTTTATTGAGTTGAAATTACCTGGTTTCATTCCAATTATTTCTTATCATCTTTCTGTTTATATCATTGATAATGCGTTTGATAGCTTTAAGTGTTATAGAAACCCTGATATCTGTTCCTCGATCCACAATCTCATTCGGGTGAATTTTGTATTTTTGCGTTATATATTCATCATTTATGGTTGGGTATTATTTAATTTTACTAACAATCAGTTATATACCTGGTGAAAACCGATATGGCAGAAGATCTCCAAATTAGACTGATTGAAGGGCTGAAGACCGGAGATAAGCGGATCTTTGACGAAATCTTTAGGTTGTATTATGCACCCCTTTGTCATTATTGTAAAAGATTTGTTTCTGATGCCGAGATTGCTGAAGAAATCGTTCAGGATCTTTTTTTTAAGTTGTGGATAAAGCGTGATAGTTTGATTCTCAGGACTTCACTGCAATCCTATCTCTTTAAGGCAGTAAAAAATCACTCGTTAAACTATCTCAATCAGTTAAAAATTCAGGAAAAGCATCGGCAATACGTTGGTTTTCAAGTGAATGACCCGTTTGTTGCATCTGATCAACTCGAAGAATCGGACCTGACAATTTTAATTCAGGGAGCCATTCTTAAATTGCCTGATAAACGACGTGAAGTTTTTGAATTGAGCCGGCATGAAGGGTTGAAATATTCACAAATAGCAGAGAAATTAAATATTTCAGTAAAAACGGTTGAGGCACAAATGTCAAAAGCCCTGGAACAACTAAGGAATGTTTTAAAAGAATATTTGTTGATTGCATTGTTTTTTCTCTGGATGCAATAAGTGCATTTTAGTAAATTTGAAAAAAAAAATGAAAAGCAATAAGGGTAAATACGTATTTGTTTGTCCTCAATGAAGTTAAAAGTATTATTATTTTGGTAATACATCAAAAGTTTTGGTATAAAGATGTCTAACAAGTTGGTAGTTAAGTATTTGAGTGGTAGTTGTTCTGAATTAGAAATAATTCAGGTTCAGCAGTGGTTAGCAGTTTCTGCCCAAAACAGGGAGAAGTTTGATAGATTAAGGTTAATTTGGGAGCTTTCTTCCTCAAAAAGCGATAATGATATTTCAGGATGGGATGTTGAGTCCGCATTAAACAACGTGAATGCGCGAATAGAAAGTTACAAACCAATAATCAAACTGAACCCGCCAAAACAATCATCATTTATTCATTTTAGCCGTTTGGCAGCAGCAGCCATTGCCATATTAATGATGGCCAGTTTTTTTACTTATTACATCATGAATGTAAATTCTAAAGCTGAGATCATCACCGTTGCCGTAAACGACGGGAAATCTCAAATGATTGAATTACCAGATGGTTCTAAGGTTTACCTGAATGCTGATGCCCGTATTTCATATCCTGAATCATTTACTGCTGATGCCCGTCTGATTGATTTTGAAGGGGAGGCATTTTTTGAAGTAAGTCCTGATGTGAATAAGCCGTTTATTATTAATGCAACCAATATTGGCGTTGAAGTAGTTGGAACTTCTTTCAACCTGAAAGCTAATTCAATCACAAAAGAATATCAGCTCGATCTGAAAACTGGTAAAGTACTTTTCTATTCATTAAATCCCCAGACAAAATCGAGGATTGAGCAAATAATACTGTTCCCGGGCGAAAGAGGCGCTTATTCTTCTTCAACATATTCCTTATGTAAAGTTAAAAATAATAATGAGAATTATTTGGCCTGGCATACCGGAATCCTTGAATTTGACAACTCCTCCTTAACCGAAGTAGTAAAAGCGTTACAGGATACTTATAAGGTTGATATTTCCCTTGACCCATCTCTGGGCGAATTAAAGTTAACTGCTAGATTTCAGGGTCAGAAAATTGAAAGTGTACTTGAAACATTGCGTATAATTTTCGGTTGCCAGATTGACAACGAAAACTCGATCATCTCCATAAAAAAGGTTTCTGCTGCCAGTTGATTGCTCAGCCAACGCTTTTAACACCAAATCTTATCTGGGTTTTAAGCCGTTTTCCTGAAATTTGTGATTATCGCCAATAACGCATCTATCACAAAATCAATGATTAAATTTAATTTATTATAAAAATCTAAACATGCATGCTTAATAATGATGTGTGATTTTAATTATTTAGTAATTTAGCAAGGCTGTATTAACCAAACGCAAAGTAAGCTCAATGTGGAAAAACCACGGCAATAAAGAAATTTTTTTTTCTGATCCATATATTGGCCGGCAGTTATTTCTGGTCATATTATTCATCATTATTGAGTGTACTCCCATGTTTGCACAAACAGATACGCTCGTAAATCTTGACGCAAACAATACCAAGGTTTCTGCTTTATTAAACAGATTGAGGCATGAGTATAAGCTAAATCTGTCGTACAACGCCAGTGATTCTGCCTTCAATAAAGAGGTAAGTGTAAAGGCGTCAAACCAGCCTATTCGGGAAGTGTTGGCAGATTTGCTGAGATTGAGTGGTCATCAGTATAAAATAATTGATAATCAATTTGTTATATTTCCATTAAAAGAAATTCCATTCCCAAAAACGACATTACACCCAACTTTAAATAAAGACATTCCAATTGAGGTAAAACGGACTGATACTGTTTATTTAGATAGAATTATACATAAAACAGATACGCTGGTAAGAGTTGACACTATCATTCAACGGGATACAGTTATTAAGTTGGATACCATTACGGTCTTTCGTGAACCCACCCCTGAAAAATTGAAAAGTAAAATCAGAAACATAAGGGCCGATGTTTTTAACAACGATGCGCGTCGGAACGAAGGCTGGGCAGTTGGTTTTTCGTATGGAAAGTTGCTGACTGATTTTAAAATAAAGGCTATAGATAAAGATAGTGATGAATTAGCCGAAATGATTGATGAATCAGAGCATTTGTCGTTCCGAAGCGATTTATTTTCGATGAATGCCGTGTATAATTATTACAAGTTTAAAGCGGGAATTACGATAGATTACAGCAGCATCACGAGCAAATTTAATTTTAATAAGGTAATTTCAACAGGAGGATTGTATGATGTTGACACCCTGGATACCTACTATACCCTTATCGGTGTTGATACCAACTGGGTTTATATAACAGACTCAGCATGGATTCCACTCAACAAAACAGCGTATTATTATCATCAGCTCAATAATTTGTCTTACCTTAATTTTCTGGTGAATGCTGCTTATGCAGTGATTCACAACAGAAATCTTGAATTAAGTCTTCAGACCGGAATAGGATTAAATTATTTATTATCAACTGGGGGAAGCACAATTACCAAAACAACAGACTATGCAGTGATTGATTATAAAGAGATGGAATTCAACAAGCTGAACTATTCTTTTATGGTTGGTATGGGCGGACGATATAAGTTGAATGATGCTTTCGATTTTACTTCTGAAATATATTACCTGTTTCAATTAAAAGATATTTACCAAAGCAATCGGGTAAGTAGTAAACTGAATGGTGTTGGGATAAAATTGGGGATATTGTATTATTTGTAACCTGCGTTGTTGATTGAACGAATAACTCTTTCCTTGAAAAGAATGCTGATTTTCAGGCTGGTAAGCCGGATTGTTGTTTCAAATCTCTTATGCTTGGCCTTTAATTGTACTTTCCTGAAGGCTTCAATCTAAATGCACCATTACAGTATCTGCTTTCATTTTTTCGTTTGTTGGGTTAAGTAGTCTTTTCGTTGGGAACAAATCACTAATTTTGCCCCACACTTACAATCCTCATGGTTTCAGTTCAAAATTTGACGATGCATTTTACGGGTGATGATTTGTTCACCGGTATTTCCTTTTTAATCAGGGAAAAAGATCGAATTGGTTTGGTCGGTAAAAATGGTGCCGGAAAAACTACCTTGCTTCGTTTGATTTGTGGTTTGGAACAGCCTCACAAAGGAGATATCATCGTTCCGGAAGAAACTTCTATTGGTTATCTCCCGCAGGAAAAGGAATTATCGAGCAATAAATCCATTTTAGAGGAAGCATTATCGGCATTTGAGGAGGTTCAACATATCGAACATCAAATAGAGAAAGTAGCACACGAACTTTCCGTAAGAACTGACTTTGAAACGGTTGCCTACCACGATCTGATTGAACGTTTAACCATGTTGAACGAAAGACTGGCATTATTAGGTGTAAATTCAATGGAAGGAGATGCTGAACAAATACTCGTTGGGTTGGGGTTCGAACATACCGATATGATCCGTTTGATGTCGGAATTTAGCAATGGATGGCAGATGCGTGTTGAGTTGGCAAAGATTCTGCTTATGCGGCCAGCCTTATTGATACTCGATGAACCCACCAATCATTTGGATATTGAAGCAATTCAGTGGTTAGAAGGATTCCTTCAAAACTATTATGGTTCAGTAGTGATGGTTTCTCATGACCGTGCTTTTCTTGATAATATTACGAAAAGGACGATTGAAATCAGTCAGGGAAAGATTTATGATTACAAAGGCTCATACAGCGAATATGTAGATATGCGTGAAGAACGTATTGAATCGCAAACAGCCGCCTATAATAATCAGCAGCGTGAAATAAAGGAAATAGAGCGATTTGTGGAACGATTCCGCTACAAATCAACCAAATCGAAGCAGGTTCAGTCGCGGGTGAAATTGCTCGAAAAGATGGACCAGATTGTTGTGGATGAAATGGATGCTGCTTCCATTCAATTTCGGTTTCCGAAAGCCCCTCATTCGGGGAAGATTACCCTTGAATTAAAAAATATCTCAAAGTCATATGGCCAGCTGAAAGTGTTGTATGATATTGATTTACTCGTGGTGCGCAATGATCGGATAGCCTTTGTTGGACGAAATGGTGAAGGAAAATCAACCATGGCAAAAATTCTTGCAGGATTACTTGATTATTCTGGTGAATTGCGCCTTGGTCATCAGGTAAAAATTGGGTATTATGCACAAAATCAGCATGATATGCTTGACTCTGAGAAGACAGTTTTCGAAACACTGGATGAGGTGGCTGTGGGTGATGTTCGAACACGACTGAAAGCCATTCTGGGTTCATTTCTTTTTACCGGGGATGCGACGGATAAAAAAGTAAAAGTGCTTTCAGGTGGCGAGAAGGCCAGGTTGTCGTTGGCTAAAATGTTGCTTTTTCCGTCCAATTTGCTGATACTGGATGAGCCTACCAACCATCTGGATATGCAATCGAAAGATATTTTAAAGAATGCATTGCTCAGGTATGACGGAACACTGATCATTGTTTCGCACGACCGCGACTTTCTGCAGGGACTCACTAACAAGGTAATTGAGTTTAGAAAACCGAAAATCAGAGAATATATCGGTGATATCTACGATTTTTTGCAGGCACGTGATATGCTTAAACTGGAAGAACTTGAAACAAAGGCAAATGCTGTCAGCCCTCCTTCTGAGAAGACAGAAATTTCAGTGAACAAGCAGAACTACGAGCGTAAAAAATTATTTGACAGAGACTTACGAAAAGTTGTCAAAGAAATCGAGGCCGTTGAACGTGACATTGAAATGAGCGAAAAGCGGTTAGCTGATTTTGATAAAATTCTTGCCAATCCTTCTGATTTTCCGCAAGAAAGGATTGATGAAAAATGGCTAAAAATTTATGCAAATCAAAAGAAGCACATTGGTCAGTTAATGGAGGATTGGGAAAAAAAACAATCCGAGCGCGAAATAATTCAAAACTCAATTAACGAATTTCAATAATTTCTACTAAACATTGAGGAAGCTAATTCGAGAAGTTGTGTTTTTCTTGTTTCGTCAACCTGAATATTTTTAATACAGTGTAAAGCAGCATCGTAATACGAAAGCATAAGCGATTCGACTGCATTTTTTACTCCTGTTTTATCAAAAATCTGTTTCACTTTTTGAATTTTAACCTCAGAATCAATCGCCGAATTGTTATATGTATCATTGAGAATCTGTCTATTATCAGAATCACATAGTTCAAGTGCTTTTAGAAACAAATAGGTTTTTTTATTCGCTACAATATCTCCTCCGGTTTTTTTTCCAAACTTTTCCTGCTCTCCGTAAACATCTAGTAAATCGTCCTTCAATTGAAATGCCATCCCTAAATTATTGCCAAAATTATACATCTCAATAATTTCCTCTTCTGATGCATCTCCGATGATGGCGCCAATTTGTAGACTCACCGCGATTAAGACAGCAGTTTTCAGGCGAATCATCTCAAGGTATTCATCAATGCTTACAGATGGAGAAGTTTCAAAGTCCATATCGAATTGCTGTCCTTCGCACACCTCAATGGCTGCCTGTGAGAAAACAGATAGAATTTTTGGCACAAGGTTGGAGTCTGTGTTTAAGGCATATTGATAAGCCAGGGCAAACATCGTATCGCCTGATAAAATGGCAATATTTGAGTCCCATTTTTTGTAAACTGTTTCTTTTCCTCTTCGCAAAGGTGCCTTGTCCATGATATCATCGTGGACGAGTGTGAAATTGTGGAACACCTCTATTGCCAGAGCCGGATACAATGCTTTTTCAACATCACCGCTAAACAGATCGCAAGCCAATAGTGTGAGCAAAGGACGAAGTCTTTTTCCACCATGACTCATGGTGTAGGCAATTGGGTCGTAAAGCTTATGTGGTTTTTTTTTAAATACCTGATTTGCAATGAGCAGATTAAATTTATCTTGTAAATCCAGAATACTATACATCAAAAACTAGTTTATTTGATAAGATTTAGTAAGTATTGACCATAACCACTTTTAAGCAGCGGTTGTGCAATTGCCTCTAATTGTGCTTTGTTAATAAAGCCCTTTTTGAAAGCAATTTCTTCGATACAACCGATTTTCAGGCCTTGCCTGTTTTCGATCACCTCAACAAACTGAGAAGCCTGCAACAGGGATGTAAAAGTTCCTGTATCGAGCCATGCTGTACCTCTTCCAAGCACACCAACTTTTAGCATTCCAGATTCGAGATAATACCTGTTTACATCTGTAATTTCATATTCACCCCTCGCACTTGGTTTTATATTTTTTGCTACTTCAATCACCGAATTGTCGTAGAAATAGAGCCCTGGAACTGCAAAGTTTGATTTTGGGTGGGTCGGTTTTTCTTCGATAGAAATTGCATTGTTGTTTTCATCAAACTCAACCACTCCATATCGTTCAGGATCAGAAACATGATAGGCAAATACAACGCCACCATCAGGATCGCTGTTTTCAATTAATAATTCCTGTAACCGGTTGCCAAAGAAAATGTTATCTCCCAATACCAGTGCCACTTTGTCTTTCCCTATAAACGACTCGCCAATTACAAATGCCTGCGCCAATCCATTGGGTATGGCTTGTTCGGCATACTTAAAAGAACAGCCTAAGGCATTGCCATCGCCCAGCAAACGTTCAAAATGAGGAAGATCCTGTGGTGTCGAGATAATCAGGATTTCTTTGATCCCCGCCATGAGCAGTATGGACAACGGATAATATATCATTGGTTTATCGTAAATGGGCATCAACTGTTTACTAACTGCGAGCGTTAACGGGTGTAAACGTGTGCCAGCCCCTCCGGCAAGAATAATTCCTTTCATAACTACTTAATATTATAGGTGAGTTGTATGTATTAGTGAATATTTCAATTTTTCTTCTGATAAATTCTCAATCAATGGAAATGAAATAAATACGTTGGTTGTTGTTTTACGATCGAGTGAAAAGAGAAGCCAAGTCAGAAGTGATAGGTTGGTAAACAAAGCTAACAAAATGGTAAATGTGACCAAATTTCCGGGCATTTGAGTTCCGTCGAATGACAGCAAGAAAAAGTTGGCGACATCGAAACGTAAAAAAAAATGTGTTAAAAAAGTCCACATGCAATAGGAAAATTATCTGATTGAAAAACTTTTAAGGCATCCTGAAGATTGAATTCGGAAACTAAATTAGTATATTAATGGTTAGATTGAAAAGTTGGTTCAAAATTTGTAGTTTTTAGTGAAGATAATTATGAGGATAATAAACCATTATGAGAACTATTTTTAAAAGTATCATTGCTGTTATAGTTGTTTTATTTGTTGTAACATCTTGTCAATCAACGGATAAATTAATTCAAAACAAGCAATATGATCTGGCACTTGATGCCTTGGTGAAGCAATCCTCCTACCGAAAAGCAACTGATAAAATGCTTCATTCACTTTCTGAAGCTTATCATACTGCCAATCAGATGGATCATGAGCGTATTAAAACCCTTAAAAACAATGATCAGCCCGAAAGTTGTATCGAATTATATGATAGATATACAGCGATTGAAGCCCGACAAAATTTAATTAAGCAACTTCCGGAAACAGTCCTGAAGCAGATCAATTTTGTTCCGTTGGATTTGAAATTGCAACTGGCAGAAAGCAAAATAAAGGTGCAGCGATATCTGTTTGCGAAGGCAGGAGAGCTGCAACGATCAGGAAATAAATCAGATGCAAAATCTGCATATATTTTTTTAATAAAGCTTAAAACAATGAACCCGGTTTATCCTGAGATTGATAAATTAATACGTCAGGCCCTTATACTGAGTGCGTCAACTATTTTATTAGCCTTCGAAAATGATTCCCCCATCGCACTTTCTCAGGAAGTGGTGAACGGAATATTGAATTTTACAGCTGAAGAATTGGTGCAATCCGATATAAGTTTTTTTCTGAATCGTGAAGATAATAAGCAATATGATTATTTATTTGTTATTCGGTTAAACTCAATTAAAATTTCTCCCGAACGTACAGAGAGTCGTATTTTTACCGAAAGAAAGGATATGGACGGAAAAATGCTGGAGGAAGCTGTGGTGAATGAGGTTACTATGTCGAAAAGCTGCGAAATGAAAGCCTTTGTTGATATTCGTGAGCCAATGGATAATATATTAATTTTTTCGACTCCCGTGAATGCGGTGTCGAATTTCACTTATAGTTTTTCGACTGTCAAAGGTGATAAGCATGCAATCTCTGACCAAACTGCCATCAATGTAAACAGAAGGCCCATTCCTTTCCCGGCGGATGATTTGCTGGTAGTTGACGCTGCAAAACAATTGAATCTGTTGACGAAACAGGTAATTTTTATAAAGAAATAAATTAATTGGATGAATAAAGGCAAGGTTTTGTTTATTGACACAGCCCATCCTGTTTTACAGGAAGAGCTTGAAAAGATGGGGTTTATTTGCGATTATTTCCTGAAAGCTACGAAGGAAGAACTCGTTCAACTGGCCCGTGACTATACCGGCTTCGTAATCAGAAGTAAAATCCCTCTCGATAACTCGATTCTGCCCTATGCAAAAAAACTGAAGTTCATTGCACGTGTGGGAGCAGGTATGGAAAATATTGATGTGGAGCTCGCCAACAAACTTGGAATAATTTGTTTTAATGCGCCTGAGGGTAACCGCGATGCTGTAGGAGAACAAGCAATTGGTATGTTACTTGCTTTATTTAATCATCTTATCAGGGTTGACGAAGAAGTGAGAAACGGCATTTGGATTCGTGAACAAAACCGGGGAATAGAGATCAAAGCCAAAACTATCGCTATTATTGGCTATGGCAACACGGGTGCCGCCTTTGCCAAAAAATTATCCGGATTTGAGGCCAATGTCATCGCCTATGACAAGTATAAATCCGGGTTTTCAACATCATTTGTCAAAGAGGTTGAAATGTCGGAAATTTATGAAACTGCTGATGTGCTGAGTTTACATGTACCCTTGACCAATGAAACTAATTATCTGTTTAATAACGAATATGTTGCGAAGTTCAGAAAACCTATTTTCGTTATAAATACTTCTCGCGGAAATGTAGTTAACACAGCCGATTTGGTAGATTCACTAGAGTCGGGAAAGTTACTGGGAGCTTGTTTGGATGTTCTTGAGTATGAAAAATTCTCTTTTGAAGCCATTCAATCTGATCAACTTCCTGAAGCGTTCCGAAAACTGATTAGCATGAAAAATGTGATTCTGAGTCCGCATATTGCAGGCTGGACACATGAATCACATTTCAAACTTAGTAAAGTGTTGGCTGATAAAATCAGAGAAACCTTCGTGAAATAAACAGGATTATCCGAAATTTACTTCCGGTTTCCTTCTTCGTACCGCCGGGACAGGCCACTTCTATCTTCCCACTTCTAACTTCCCTCGTCATGCTGCCGAGGCAGGCCACTTCCAACTTCCCACTTCTAACTTCCCTCTTCCTACCAATTCAATATCTTCTTAAAATCATATTCTTCAGGGTTCGGCAAGTATTTGCGGGCCGCTTCATAGTCATCTTCGCCCAGATATTGCACCCCTTCATTAAATACCATTTTTACTTTTTCACCACTCATATCTACCAAACGCGGTTTTATTTTCCCGTTTGCGTCCGCAACATCTTTCAGGTAAAGTGGGCTGCAATTACCAGCAGGATCGGAGGTGACCATTGCACCTGAAATACCCTGATCGAATAGTGCTTTTACCCCATAGCCTAACAATCCGCAATACATAAGGTCAAAAGCAACCGGGCGCACACATCGTAATTCATACCCCAATTCAACCGGGCGACTCTTAATATTCAGGTTGAGTTCTTTTAATTTATGTTGAAGTAACATATTGTAAATATGTGCTTTGCTAACATTTCCGAGTTCAGGATGCCCGTGATCATCAAATGTGAAATTCACCCCTGAAGAAATGATCTCTTCATCGGTCATGAAGTGAAAAACGCCTTCGCTTACAATAGCTACTCCATATTTAATACCGAGTATTTTGCGTTTCACCATCGAAGAAATAATCAATTTGGTAATTCTGTCAAAAGTTACAGGTGTTTTATTAAACATCTCAGGAATAATAATCATCGGAAAATGACAGGCTGCTCCAATACCAAATGCCAGATGTCCGGCCTCGCGTCCCATGGCCGAAAGTACAAACCAGTTGCCACTTGTGCGGGCGTCTTCATAAACAGTTTGGGCAATTCTTACACCTTCATCTTTTGCTGAATAGTAACCAAAGGTCGGTGAACCTTCTGGCAGCGGTAAGTCGTTATCAATGGTTTTTGGGACATGTAAATTTTGAATTTTGATGCTGCTCTGGGCAAGATAGGTTGAGATGCGATTGGCAGTAGAGGCTGTATCATCACCGCCAATTGTAACCAATAACTTAACGTTGTATTGAATAAAAAATCTTGAATTAAACTCAGCGTCTTTTGGTTTGTAACGACTCATTTGAATTGCCGAACCACCTTGTTTCTGAATATCATCTGCTAATGCAAAATCGAAATCGATCATTTCAGGGTTTTCAGAAAATAAACTTTTATAACCTCCATGTAGGCCGATAACCCGATAGCCTGATTTCAGGAAAACCTTTGCAACTGTGCTGATAACTGTATTAATACCAGGCGCCGGACCGCCACCACATAAAATAACAATAGATGATTGCATAATTTTTTTTTTGTGCAAAGATAAAAGTTTAACCGATTTGCATTCTTTTCAATTTAACCGGATTGGTACAAATAATAAAATGAGAGTTCAAAATATCAATGATGTGTGATTTTTTTCGGACATATTAAAACTAATAAGGTTGAAGATCGCATGCCATGTCCTTTTTTATTTATTTTTGCCCAAATTAACTCATTTTAAGTAAAATATTATGAAATCTACATTAACAAAATCGTTCCTGTTTTTTTGCATGATGGTTGTTTCTGCACTAATTTTTGCACAATCGACCACCAATGTTGAAGCGTTGGAACAAATAGCCCGCGAACAAGATGCAGAGTGGTCACAGATGAAAATCCGTGCAGAACAATATGCCATTGAGCATAATGAACCAATTGTCAGGGAATTGGCCGATGGAACGATAATTCAACTTGTCGATGTGGTTGACAATCATCCTGTTTATTTCAAAACATATAATGATGGTGCTGCAATTACCACACGTGCATTCCAGCTTTGGGAAGGCGGAAGTGTTGGTGTCATCATTGATGGAGACGGATACAATAAAGTAGGAATTTGGGATGGTGGAAAAGTCAGAACCACCCATCAGGAATTCAATAATACTGGTACATCCAGAATTACCTTATCAGATAATGCAGCCTCACTTTCGGCCCACTCAACCCATGTTGCGGGGACAATCATGGCTGGTGGTGTCAATGCCGGAGCAAAAGGCATGGCTTATAAAGGATCATTGAAGACTTACGATTGGAACAATGTAGAAAGTGAAATGAGTACAGCTGCAAGCGCAGGGATGGAAGTTTCAAACCATTCATGGGGATACCTGCAGGGATGGGATATAGGCACAGGTACATGGGTGTGGCATGGTAATGAAGCAGTTTCGCCCATTGAAGATTATTTGTTTGGTTTTTACAATTCAAATGCCAGAACCTGGGATATGATTGCGAATAATGCACCTAATTTCCTTATTTGTAAATCATCTGGTAATGACCGGGGTGAAGGACCAGGTAATGCCGGAACGGGTGGTAATCCTGAAAAGGATGGAGGCCTTGATGGCTACGATTGTGTTTCTGGTTCAGGTATTTCAAAAAATGTCTTGACCGTTGGTGCTGTCAATGAAGTTTTAAATTACACAGGTCCTTCGAGTGTTACAATGAGTAGTTTTAGTTGTTGGGGACCTGCTGATGATGGTCGTATTAAACCAGATATTGTTGGAAAAGGTGTGAATACCTATTCAACTTCTTCGGGATCAAATACTTCCTATGAAACCATGTCTGGTACAAGTATGTCAAGCCCCAATGTTACCGGTACTTGTGTTCTTCTGCAGCAACTGTACCAACAAACACATGCAGGAACTCCCATGCGTGCATCTACCTTAAAAGGATTAATCATTCATACAGCTGATGAATGTGGAACCACCGTTGGACCTGATTATAAATTTGGATGGGGATTGATGAATGCTGAACTTGCGGGCAATATTATTAAAGAGGATGACGTGATGCAAAACTCAATAGATGAAATCACGCTTCAAAATGGTGGAACCTATACCCGTGAGGTTATGGCTTCCGGTACTATTCCGTTTTGTGTAACAATCAGTTGGACCGATCCGCATGGAACAATCCCTGCAGCATCCTTAAATCCAAGAACACCTGTAATAAAACATGATCTTGACCTGCGCATTGAAGACGAGCAGGGAAACTCTTACTATCCATACAAACTTGATCCGTTAAATCCTTCAGCAGCAGCCACTACCGACTCAAAGAATTTTGTCGATAATGCTGAGAAAGTTTATATTGCTGCTCCAACTGCGGGTACTTATACTGTTATTGTTAATCATGCAGGGACAATTACACCAAGTCAGGTTTTCTCAATTATCTTAAGTGGATTGGATGAATTTTCTGGTGTTCCTGAATGTTCAAGCGGA
This sequence comes from uncultured Bacteroidota bacterium, assembly GCA_903891085.1. GTDB lineage: Bacteria > Bacteroidota > Bacteroidia > Bacteroidales > F082 > CAJBPB01. The sequence goes on from CAITDJ010000104.1 coordinate 45,667, forward strand.
CTTACCAGCCCGGCTGATGGTAGCACAAATGCTTTCCTAAACCATCTTATTACATGGACTCCGGCTTCGTTTGCAAGTTCTTATGATATTTATCTGGGAACGGATGGTAATGGAACAACCCTGCCAACAAATGTTATGAATGGCGAATCTGTTCCAACGAGTTCCTTCCGCTATAATTTGGAACCTTTGACAACTTATTATATAGCAATACTGCCCCGTAACAGCTCAGGTGTGAATGAAACCTGTAATTCGATTTATAGCTTTACCACCATGGCCGCCATTGATCAGTATCCTTATTTTCAAGGTGTTGAAGATGTTGAAATACCAACAATGCCAGATTTTTGGCAAGGACTCGATTTTGGATCGATGCGTTGGGCATCTACCAATTTACTTGGAAATACCGGAACAAACTCATTCGCCTGTTATACTACCAACGGATCTGCCTCCCCATTGAATAACTATTTGATTTCACCACCTTTTATGGTTGAATCAGGAAAAGAATATATGTTCAGTTATGCCTATCGTGGTTTTGTTCCTTCTTCAGCTGAATCATTGCGTGTATTGTGGGGACCCGCAGCTGACACTAGCTTACTGACCAATCTGATTTATGCAGATCCGTCAAATGCAAGCACAAACTGGATTGAGAAAGAACATTTGTTGGTTCCGGATTATGATGGTCACATCTTCTTTGCCTGGCATGCAAATACTGCAAGTGGAATGGGTCAGTTTATCGATGATGTTAAGATCGAAGATTGGGGATTGGTTGGTGTGAAAGAAAGTGCCGAACGTCAGGTACGTGTTTCTTACACAGATGGTAAAATTGTGGTTAATTCGCAGGTTGTATTGAACGAGGCAAATTTAACTGTAGTGAATACCAACGGACAGACAATCATGAATACAACTGTCTCAGGCCTTACAAACGAATACAGTCTGAATCTGAGTTCGGGTTATTATGTAATCAAATTACAAGCCAGCAACCTGAATAAAACAACCTGGATTTTTATCCCATAGGTTTTATTGAATCTTATTGAATCATAATGAAAGGCCTGAATTTATTCTGGCCTTTCTTATTTCAAGACCAATTGAAGCGTTGCCCGGCTTCTTTGTTCGAGAAGGATTTCTTTGGAAGAGAAATATTCAGGAATATGGGCCTTTTTATAATGCCGGATGGTGAATAGGGTCAATCCAGTGTTGTAACGGATTGTAAAATCATTCAGAAGTTTTTCTTTAAGCAAATCTATCTTATCCTGATGAAAGTCGGTGCAAATCGAAAGGCTTATAGCTGAGGTTTGCAACACATTAATCGTTAATGTAATGCCTGATAATACTTCAAAAATGTGATATAAATTCGTTTCATTCATAAACGAAAAATCACGTGGACTTATACTGATCAAAACCTGATTATCCTTGATAATAAAGGAGGGAACGATTGCATCTTTATCATGTCTGTCGCAAATCACCGAGGCTGGAATTTCGGGATGCAGAAATGATTTAACCTTCAGAGGAATATTTTTATTTTGCAGTGGTTTAATTGTGTTTGGATGGATAATGGTGGCACCATAATAGGCCAATTCAATTGCTTCTGCATAGGAAATTACATCAAGTTTTGTCGTTTCCTGAAATCTTTTTGGATCTGCATTCAACAATCCCGGAACATCTTTCCAGATAATAACCTCATTTGCATTCAAACACGCGGCAAAAATTGCTGCTGTATAATCCGAACCTTCCCTTCCTAAAGTGGTGGTATTATTCTTGTTGCTTTTTGAGATGAAACCTTGTGTTAAAACATTTGTTTTGTGTAAAAACTCATTTTCAAGTGTTTTAATTTTTGCCTCAGTAATAACCCAATCGACATTCGCCTGTCTGAAATTATTATCAGTAATTATATAATCCCGTGCATCGATCAACTGAAATATATGATTATCAGTGGTTAGATACGCATCTATTATGTAGGTTGATAATAATTCGCCATAACTGATACAGGCGTCATATTGTTCATCAAAAGAGTTAAGAGAATTTACTTTGTTGAGTTTTGATTTTAATAGCCCAAACGTATTTTCCAGCAACTTAAACACCGGATTATCATCCTCTCCGAAAAGTTCATTACAAATATTTACGTGAAAATCAATAAGTTGTTGAAAAAGTTCAGTAAAATTACCATTTCTATTTCGTGCTGCAGTTAATAGATTTTCAAGCAGATTAGTTGTCTTTCCCATAGCAGAAACCACAACGATCAATCTTTCGGTCGGATATTGACGAAGGATTCCCGACATATTTCTGATTGACGGAGCATCTTTGACTGAGGCTCCTCCAAATTTAAAAACTTTTGTCATTTGTTATTTCTCTTGTTAGAAATGCCGGACAAAATTAATATATTTGCCGTAAGCTGCTTTCTTTGGTTTCATCAAAGCGAAATATCAATTATTAATAGTATCTGTTATGAAGACATTGGTCGAATTTATTTGGGAACAACAGGAACAGCATGTAGGATATGCTACCGGGGAATTTTCGAGGTTGTTGAATGATATTGGTATCGCAGCAAAAATTGTGAATCGTGATGTAAACAGGGCTGGGTTGTCGGGCATTCTTGGGTCGGAAGGCACGGTTAATGTTCAGGGTGAAAGCCAGAAAAAGTTAGACGTACTTGCTAACAATGAATTCATTAAAGCCCTGCGTAACGGCAAGCAATGCGCAGCAATTATTTCTGAAGAAAACGAAGATGTTGTTGTTTTTGATGAAAAAACTACCGAAAATGCGAAATATATTGTGGCCATCGACCCTTTGGATGGATCCTCAAACATCGAAGTAAATGTCCCAATTGGTACGATTTTCGCCATCTATAAGCGCAAATCGTTGGGAAAAATAATAACAACTGAAGATGTTTTACAGGCAGGTACTGAATTGGTTTGTGGGGGATATATCATTTACGGTTCATCGACCATGTTGGTCTATACCACCGGCCATGGTGTAAACGGATTTACCTACGATCCAACCTGTGGTTTGTTTATCCTTTCGCATGAAAACATTAAAATTGGTGAAACCGGAAATATTTATTCGATCAATGAGGCCAATTATATCTATTTTGCAGAAGGTGTTAAACGATACATAAAGTACTGTCAGGAAGATGATAAGGCATCAAACAGACCTTATACCACCCGATATATTGGCTCACTGGTTTCCGATTTTCACCGTAATCTGCTTCGTGGTGGTATTTATATCTATCCCGGAACATTAAAGAATCCTAACGGAAAACTAAGGTTGATGTACGAGTGCATCCCGGTTGCATTTTTGGCTGAACAAGCAGGTGGAAAGGCATCTGATGGTTACAAGCGCATCCTCGATATTCAACCCCATCATATACATCAACGTGTGCCGCTGTTTATCGGTTCGAAAGACATGGTTGATAAAGCTGAGGAAATGATGAGAATTTACAGTCCTGGATTTGCAAAACTGATTGAGGATTAGGTTATTGATTCTCTATTCTTACTTAAACAGGAAACCGATTTTTAATCCGGCAGAGGCAGTAATTGGAAATGAGTTATCAGCAATAACATATCCATAATGAAATCCACCATAATCACTGGTTGTAAAACCATATCCTACGCCCCCGTAGAGATCAACTAAAAACGCATTGTCGAATATCCATTGCTTGCCCATAACTAATTGAATAACAGCGGAAATAACCGTTTCACGTGTATAATATTCCTGATAATATGAAGAAGAGTAATCATAATTCCACTGATCAATGGCAAAGGCAGCAAATCCAAACTCTGGTTTAATATAACCGCCCTTTAACAGATGCGCATAACGCATTCCGCGTAAATAAAAATCCGGATCTTTAATGTACTTATACCCAAATTTCACAAATGCACCGCCAGGATTATCCCCGCTGTTATCCATTCCCAAACCAATAACTCCAATTGTTCCTTCGATACTACGTCCCGGCCTCAGGCTTCTTTCATAACTGAAGCTTGTACTTCCGGCCAATGGACCCAAAAAACCAATTTTCATTGCATTCTTTTTATTGTCTTTATAATTAGCGGGATTGGTCATCGCTTTTTGAAATGTCATTTCCTTGCCATTTTCAAAAATAACTTTCATGATATTGTCCTTGTCAATCACTAAAGTTACATCTGTTGAATATTCAGGTAAGGTATATTTCACTTCATCCAACCCTATTTCTTTGATTTTACATTTGATCAGGGTGCTGTCCTTTTGTAAAATAATATCTTGTGCTACAATTGTTTGCGCAACAAATAGTGCAAGGATCGCTAAAATTATTGGTATTTTTTTCATAATTACATTTTCTAAAGATGAAATGCTATCATTTGTAACCACAAAATTACTCCAATTGTTATGCCATTGTTAATTATTTAGCAACATTTATTTAGATAAAGAGCGCTAAATCTGAAATCTGGACATAAGTTTATCAGAACAGTATTGCTAAATCAATTGGAATTTACTTTTATGATGCGCATTTGGATGTACTTTCCCTTTTCGAAGAAGCTTCTGGGTTTCCCCGGGAAGCGCGTGTTGATCCATGCAACTTACTGAACAGCAATGATTAAATTTGGACGCACATATTGAGCATTGAATAAAAAGTAAATGACAGGCTTCATTGGCGCAGTTTACATGGGTATCGGCTGCTTCACCGCATTGATGGCATCGTGCGATTATATCATCCGTGACACGTTCTCCCATGCGATCGTCGAATACGAAATTCTTACCAATAAATTTGGTTTCTATGGATAGTTTTTTCACCTGATGTGCATAGTTGATGACACCACCTTTCAGTTGAAATACATTCTTAAAACCCTTATGGTGCAGATATGCTGAAAACTTTTCGCAACGAATCCCACCAGTGCAGTAAAGTAAAATATTATCAGGCTGTTTTTCCTCCAGCATATTTACAATGATAGGGATAGATTCTTTGTATGTGTCAACATCGGGCAGCAAAGCTCCGCTGAAATGGCCCACTTCGTGTTCGTAGCTATTACGCAAATCGATCACAATGGTATTCGGTTCGCCCAGTTTTTTGTTGTATGTGTTGGCGTCAAGATGTAGTCCGACGTTGTAAATATCAAACTCGCTGTTAATCAGACCATCAGAGAGAATTTTATGTTTGACCAAAATTTTTAATTTATAAAACGATTTTCCATTATCCTCAATGGCGTGGTTCAGAAGCACACCTTGAAGGTAATTATGTTCATTGACATACCTGTTTAGTAACTCCATTTGGTGCTCCGGCACACTGATTTGTGCATTGATTCCCTCATTGGCCACATAGATTCTTCCAAAAATCTGCATTTCGGAAAAATTTATAAATAATTCGTTCCGGAAAGCCTGCGGATCAGCGATTTCGATAAACTTGTAAAACGAAAGTGTGTGGCGATAGTAAGGTTCTTTATGCAGTTGTTGCTTTAAAACTTCTTTGTCAATTTTGTTATGTAGAATCATTCTGAATAAAATTTTAGACAAAAGTAACAAAATTCCAAGGTATCATTCGAAAGCAATCATCAAACCCTGATGTGTTTCGAACTGCAATCCTTACCTTTACGCAAATTTTTTACATTGAATACAATTTCGCTTCGGGAGATATATCAGAAAAGCAATCTGATTGCAGGTTTTGCAAAAGAAATCGAAAATAATAAACATACACTTCTAAGCGGGACATCGGGTTCAGCAAGTGCAGTTATTACATCCGCACTCACAGAACTTATGGGCGGTCAGCACCTGATTGTTTGTCGCGACAAGGAATCTGCCGCATATTTTTACAACGATCTCGAAAACCTTTATAGCGAACGTGAACATGACTTTAATAAAAAAAGAGTGCTGTTTTATCCAAGCTCTTACAAAAGGCCTTATGAACCTGAGAAACCCGATAATACATACATTCTTTCACGAACCGAAGTATTAAGCCGTGTGACAGTAAGTGCACGAAAAACAATTGTCGTCACCTATCCCGAAGCAATTTGCGAAAAGGTAGTAACGAGGCGTCATTTGTCAAAGTTTAGTATAAAACTAAAAGTCAATGAAAAAGTTTCGCTGGATTTTGTGTCGGATTTGTTGGCTGAATATAATTTTGAGCGTGTCGACTTTGTGATAGAGCCAGGTCAGTTTTCTATTCGTGGTGGAATTCTCGATGTTTTTTCGTTTGCAAATGACCATCCATATCGTATCGAGTTTTTTGGCGATGAAGTTGAAACCATTCGTTCTTTCAATCCTGTTACACAGCTATCGCTTAGTCAAATGAACAGCATTCAGTTGTTGCCAAATGTGCAGGACCGTTTTGTGTTTGAAGAAAGGGAGAGCCTGCTTAATTTCATTTCGGACGATTTAACGGTTTGGATGGATGAACCGTTTTACTTTATTGATCGTGTGAATGTTGAATTGAACAAAGCAATAACGGCTTTCGAGAAATTTGATGCTGAAAATCAGCAACGTAAACCTGCTGAATCATTCAGTAGCGGTGAGGAACTTTGGGATCAGATACTGAATCGAAGGACAGTTGAATATGGTTCGAAAAGCGCAGTCGGTGCCGGATTTATCGCATTGTTTCATTGCGCTCCACAACCATATTTCAATAAGAATTTTGAATTATTGATCGATGACCTCCGGAAAAAGAACAATGACCAGATGAAAGTATTTGTTCTATCTGAAAGTATTAAACAGATCGATCGTTTAACCCAAATACTTCATGATTTGCAGCTCAGCAATAATAGTCAGAATATTGTTGAATTTCAGTACATTAACCACAGTTTGGAATCCGGATTTATTGACAATGACCTGAAACTTTGCTGTTACACTGATCACCAGATTTTTGAAAGATACCATAAATACCACATACGCGAAAGTTTCGCTGCAAAGGAAGCACTGACTATCAAGCAATTGAACGATTTGAGTGTGGGTGATTACGTTAGTCATATCGACCATGGAATTGGGCGTTTTGATGGAATGGAAATCATCGACAACAACGGAAAACAGCAGGAAGCAATCCGGCTTGTATATCAAAACGACGATATTCTTTATGTGAGTATTCATTCATTACATCGGATTTCAAAATATTCGGGTAAAGAAGGGGTTGAGCCTTCGTTGAATAAATTAGGCTCCAATGCATGGAATAAGCTGAAAAACAAAGCAAAAAGTCGTGTAAAAGATATAGCCCGCGACCTGATAAAACTCTATGCAGAGCGCAAGCATAGCATTGGTTTTCAGTTTATGCCCGACACTTACCTGCAAACCGAACTGGAAGCTTCCTTTATTTATGAAGATACACCCGATCAGATTAAAGCAACTTCAGATGTAAAAACTGATATGGAATCGGAAGCACCCATGGATCGATTGATCTGTGGAGACGTCGGTTTTGGGAAAACAGAAATAGCCATCCGGGCAGCTTTTAAGGCTGTGGCCGATTCAAAACAGGTTGCCATTCTCGTTCCGACAACCATTTTGGCTTTACAGCATTATAAAACCTTTACAGACCGACTTTCCGAATTCCCGGCATCGGTTGATTATCTGAATCGATTCAGATCGCCCAACCAGCAGAAAGAAACCCTGAAAAAACTGAAAGAAGGAAAAGTTGATATCCTCATAGGAACACACCGTTTGATCAGCAAAGACGTGGAATTTAAAGACCTTGGTTTATTGATTATTGACGAAGAACAGAAATTTGGGGTTTCTGCAAAAGAGAAACTAAAACAGATAAAGGCAAATGTTGATACCTTGACGCTGACTGCCACGCCAATACCAAGAACGCTACAATTTTCGATGATGGGTGCACGTGATTTAAGTATCATCAATACGCCACCGCCCAATCGTTATCCGGTACAAACAGAATTACGATCCTTCAACAGAGAAGTGATTAGTGAGGCGATACTTTTTGAGATAAACCGGGGTGGACAGGTTTTTTTCGTTCATAACCGGGTGCAAAATATTATGGATATTTATGCCATGCTGATGAAGTTTGTGCCTGGAATTCGCATTGGTGTGGCACATGGACAAATGGAAGGTCATCATCTTGAAAAAGTAATGCTCGACTTTATTGAGGGCTATTATGACGTATTATTGGCGACAACCATTATCGAATCAGGTCTCGATATTTCAAACGCCAACACAATGATTATCAATGATGCGCAGAATTTTGGACTCTCAGACCTGCATCAGTTGCGTGGTAGGGTAGGACGTTCAAATAAAAAAGCGTTTTGTTATCTGCTTGCCCCTCCTTTGGCTTCATTGCCCTCCGAAGCCCAAAAACGCCTGCGTGCAATCAATGAGTTTTCGGAACTTGGTTCAGGATTCAATATTTCATTAAGAGACTTAGATATACGCGGAGCGGGTAATTTGTTGGGAGGTGAGCAAAGTGGTTTTATCAGCGATATCGGGTATGATATGTTCCATAAAATTCTGGATGAGGCCATTGCTGAACTGAAAGAAACCGAATTCGGAGATTTGTTTCCTGAACATAGTACAGGGAAATTTGTGAAGGATTGCGTAATCGAATCCGACCTTGAAATTCTATTTCCATCGGAATATATCGATTCTTCAACCGAGCGCATCAGTCTTTATACCGAATTGGATAATATACAGGAAGAGGAAGCATTGCATGCTTTTACCGAAAGACTAATCGACCGGTTTGGGCCAATTCCGCGTATGGCCGGAGACCTGTTGAATACCATCAGGTTGCGTTGGATTGCCCGTGAGCTTGGATTCGAAAAAATTGTACTGCGAAACAAAACAATGATCGCATATTTTGTTGGTGATCAGGCATCTACATTTTTTCAAAGCAATACTTTCATGCAATTATTGAAATTTGCCCAAATCCATCAAAACAGGTGTAAATTGAAGGAAACCCCTGAAAAACTATTGCTGTTTGTGAAGGACGTAGCGAACATTAACAATGCATTGGATATATTGCAAAAAATGAAGGAGTTTGCCTAAGTTTTATGAATAAAATGCCCTTATCACTAATAGCTGAAACGTTCGATATTTTGACAGGTAATAGAATAATAGTCTATAATCGAATCTAATTTCAGAATGGATTACTATTTATCAGGTTTTATATTAATATACCATTAATTTGTGCCGGAAAACTCTAATTTGTGTCCTAAATCTATCTTTTAGTTAGTACTTTTGTCGAAATATACTTAGTGTAAACTCTTAAAAATCTCAATATGAAAAAAACTCTACTTTATTTCTTTTTACTTCTGTTTACAATGACAATGAAAGCGCAGACCCCCACTGATATTTTTTTCTCTGAGTATCTCGAAGGGAGTGGTAACAACAAAGGATTGGAAATCTACAATCCTACAAATCAGAATATTGACCTGAGTAACTATTGGGTTCTGCGTTTCAGTAACGGAGGTTCAGCATTTGACGATGGTGGTTCCACACATCTTACAGGTATTCTGGAACCTTATAAAACCTTCCTTCTCATCAACGGTCAAACGACTTCAACACCCACCTCACCTGCATGCAGCCCAATTTTGCAGGAGATGGCCGATCAACTTGATGGCGTTTATCCAGCACCAACTTACATGAATGGCAATGATGCCATCGCGCTTGTTAAAACACCGGGCGGTGTTCCTCCGAATGCCGATATGTCGAACGTTACAGCGGTTGATTTATTTGGACAGATTGGTCTTGGAAGTGCGATTGCAGCTGAAACAGGTTGGTCATTTGTTCAGGATAGTACCTTAACCTACAATGGTCCTAACGATGAGCAGGTTACCGGAAAAGTAATTAATTATATCGTTCAGAAATATGCAACGGATGGTTCATCCTATGGCCCTTTCTGGATGTCGTGGACTTCAGATCATTCATTGATTCGCAAACCATCAGTTGTTAAAGGGGTTTTAATTAACCCTAATCCATTCATTGTCACATTGGAATGGGATACAGTCCCGGCAGTATTAGATACAGCCGGATATTACTCTTACAAGGATATTTGGACTGAACTTGGTAAACATGCTTGTGTTGCTGATCCGGCCTATTCAAGCATTGATGAAAATACAACTGACTCATGGCTGTCAATTTTTCCAAACCCGGTTGTTTCTGAGAGCTTCACAATCTCCTCTGATTTTTCGGTAAAGGAAGTGGAAATTGTATCCGTAATTGGTCAGCGTGTTTTTAAACAGGCTTATACTAACGGACAATTCCAAATAGAAATTGAACCTGTTGAGCTTCAAAAAGGTGTATATCTGGTGAAAGTTAGCACCTTCTCAAAAGATACTGCCGTAAAGAAAATTCTAGTTAAATAACGTAAGATTTTTATTAATAAACACAACAGGTACCCGGAGATGAACAATATTTATGTTCGGGTACCTGTTGAACTTATAAAGACGCCTGTATGACACGCAAATTATTAGTTTTCTCCCTTCTTTTTGTTTTAACATTGTCTGTTTTTGCCCAAAAACGACCTGTAAGTGGCATTGTGATGGATTCTTCATCGAATGAAACGATTATTGGAGCCAATGTATTATTAAAAGGAACAACCACTGGAACTGTTACAGATGTTGATGGGAAATTTACCCTGGAACTCAATGAAGGAAAATACACGCTTCTCATTTCGTTCGTTGGTTATACAACAATTTATAAAGATATTGTAGTTAGCCAAAAACCTCTCCAACTTACTATACGACTTAAATCAGAATTATTTTTGGAGGAAGTTGAAGTAGTTGCTGATATAGCGAAAGTGAGAGAAACACCAGTCGCTTTTACAACGATTCTTCCTTCCAAAATTGAGGAAAGGTTATCGGGACAGGATATACCGATGCTGCTTAATAAAACCCCGGGCGTTTATGCAACCCAACAAGGTGGTGGAGATGGCGATGCCCGCATTACAATTCGTGGCTTCAGTCAGCGGAATGTAGCAGTCATGTTAGATGGAATTCCTGTAAATGACATGGAGAATGGCTGGGTATATTGGTCAAACTGGTTTGGTTTAGAGTCAGTTACAAGAAATATTCAGGTGCAGCGTGGTTTGGGTGCGTCAAAGTTGGCGTTGCCATCAGTTGGTGGTACGATGAATATTATGACAAAAGGAATCGAGAATAAACGTCAGATAAGTATCGAACAATCAGTTGATGGTGATGGAAAGCTCACTACCAATTTTGGTCTGACAACAGGTAAACTTAAACACGGTTGGGGACTTACTTTAGCCGGCGCTTACAAAACCGGAAACGGTTGGGTAGATCAAACCAATGTAAAAGCATGGTTTTTTTATGCCAAGATTGACAAGGTTTGGGGCAAGCACGTTACAAGTCTTACCGGATTTGGCGCCCCACAGACGCATAAACAAAGGTCATATAAAAGATCGATTGCTGATTTTGACACAACTTATGCAAAAAAAATAGGCATTACTTCAGAGGAATTTCCGGCTATTATCAACAAAGGAATTGGGTATAATGCACATTGGGGATATATCAAGCGTGATGCAGATGTATGGAACAGTGATCAAACAGCCCGCATTATCGATCCCAACGCCCAGAATGTTGTACTTAACGAAATGGTAAATACATATTTCAAACCACAATTCAGTTTACGTGATTTGTGGAATGTGAATGATCGATTGTTAATTACCAATATAGCTTATGTTTCACTTGGAACAGGCGGGGGAATGCAACCCCGTAACAGTCTGAATAATGATAATCTTATCTCACCTACCGATTATGAGAATAATCCGGGAGTATATGCTGAGAATGAAATCGGACAGATTAACTGGCAAAAAATTTATAACGAAAACACCAAATTGGTCTGGACAGGTTTTGGCTGGGAAGATCCGATTGAGTTAGCGTATAGCGATAAACTTTATTGTTCAAAAAACTACCTGGTTCAGAACAACAACAATCATGTCTGGTATGGATTACTTTCAACTTTTGCTTATAAACTGAATCCCGCAATAAGCTTATCAGGTGGTGTTGATATAAGGTCATATTCAGCTGAGCATTACAGCGAGATTACTGACTTGCTTGGAGGCGATTATGCCATTGACGAAAGAGACCTGCGAAACAATTATGATGCTGACAGCTCGCTGGCAATGAAAAGGGTTGGTGATAAAGTAAATTATTATTACGATGGCCTTGTAAATTGGGGCGGTTTGTTCGGATTGCTCGAATATAAAGTGGGAAAAGTTAGTGCATTTGTAAATCTGACAAGCTCTGTTAGTGGTTACAAAAAGAAAGACTATTTCGGTAATAATAATTCTGATTGGAAATATAAGCCTGGTTTTACTTTTAAAACGGGGGCAAATTATAACCTTTCCGAACGCAGTAATGTGTTTTTCAACCTTGGATATCTCTCCAAGACAAAAGACTATAAATATTACTTCTATGGCTTTACAGCCAACTTTCAGCCTGATTCAATTACAAAAAATGAAAAGGTTCAGGCACTTGAGTTCGGATATAGTTACAATAGCAGGAAATTCACTGCAAACGTGAATACCTATGCAACAAAATGGAAGAATAAACCAAGTAATCAGGTTAGGGGTAATTATTCTAATCCTGTTACCGGTGCTGATGAAGAGACTTATGGAGATATTCCTGGCATGGATGCATTGCATCTTGGTGTTGAATTTGATTTTATTTATAAGGTCTTATCAAATCTCGATTTTCAGGGTTTGGTATCAGTTGGAAACTGGAAATGGGATAAAAAAATTGACAATCTTCAGATGTTTATTAAAAACACCAATGAGCCAGCCAATACGATTAGTTTTGATGCTACTGGTATTCATGTGGGTGATGCAGCACAAACCCAATTGGGAGCAAGTCTTAGATTCGAACCATTAAAAGGACTCTACATTGAAGGTGGTGCTACTTTCTTTGACAGATATTATGCCGATTTCAATCCGGAGGAATGTACGGATCCGGAAGGGACCCCTGTTGATTCCTGGAGAATGCCATCCTATACCTTAGTAGATTTACATACCGGATACCGTTTTAAATTGCACGCAATGGACAAACTCAATTTTACCATCAAACTTAATGTGCTTAATTTATTGAACACAACGTATATTTCGGATGCTAAAAACAATGATAGTTATATCCAGAATAATCAATATCTCAGTTTTGATGCACGATCAGCCTCTGTATTTATGGGCGCAGGAAGACAAATCAGTGCCTCCTTAAAAATCGTTTTTAACTAGTTATTTATCTAACCTATACGCAATTATTAATAAAATTTAAACAAATGATTTTCTTATGAAAAAGACTTTTATCCTTTTAATAGTATTACTTGGTATGACGGCTATGACAAAGTCCCAAAATACAATTCAGGAAGCAAGAAACCTGCCTATGGGTACCGTTGTTACAGTTAAAGGTATTGTAACCAATGGAAGTGAATTGGGTATTATCCGTTACTTTCAGGATAATACGGCTGGTATTGCTGCCTATGGATCGTCAGTAAGTGTTTCTAACCGGGGTGATTCTGTTACCATTACCGGAACGCTGAAAAGTTATAATCAGTTGATTGAACTCGACCCTGTTACCAATGTTACGGTGCGCTCAACCGGTAATCCGGTTCCCGAACCGTTGGTCCTTACCCCTAATCAGATCAATGAGTCAACCGAAGCAGAATTGGTTAGAGTGAATAATGTGCAATTTTCAGATGCCGGTATTTTCGCAGGTAATAAAAAATACCAGTTCACTTCAGGTGGTGAAACCGGGTATATTTATGTCAAAACCGGTCAGACAGATATTGTCGGACAACCCATTCCCAGCGGTTTTGTGACCTTAACTGCCATTTGTTCGCAGTTTCACTACAGCGATCCTACCGATGGCTATCAGTTACTCCCTCGTACGATCAACGATATTGAAATGGCTAGTTCTATCTATCTGACCAGTGTCCTTGAAAACACAAATTTCACACAAACACAACTCGATTTTTATTGGGAAACGAATTTGGCTGGTACCACAGAAATGTATTATGGTTTGTCGGAAGAAACCGTTTATACAAGTTTGATTAGTGGTGAAGGTGGATCTATAGAACATAATATTTCTATTACCGGTCTTGAAGCCGGACAGGTTGTCTGGGTACAGGCATTTTCGGTAAGTGGCGCTGATACTGCTTTTTCGGGGATAATTCCGTTTGCAACTATCTCTAACTCCAGCGGAGATATGAAAGTGTATTTTAATACAGCTGTTGATACTTTTTATTCAAATGGTGTGGATGCTATCACCTTGCCTTCTGCAATGGATGATACTTTGATAAGTTATATTAACCGCGCAAAATATACAATTGATTTTACCATGTACAACTTCAATAATACCGGAATCAGTAATGTTAGTGCCGCATTGAAAGCTGCTGCAAACAGAGGTTTAACTGTTAGGGTTATCGGATGTGGGACAACAGCTAATTTGGGAATTGATGAGTTAATGGGTTCAAATGTACATGTACTTGTTGGGCCTTCAGGTTCAAACCGGACCGGCATTATGCACAATAAATTCATTTTATTCGATACAGAATCAAGCAATCCGAATGAACCACTTGTATGGACAGGTTCAACCAATTTAACGGATGGCCAGATTAATTTGGATGCAAATAATGTAATTATCATCCAGGACCAAAGTCTTGCACGTGCATATAAAATTGAGTTTGAAGAGATGTGGGGATCCAAAACCAGCACCCCAAGCGCAGTCAATAGCCGTTTTGGTTTCACAAAAAAGAACAACACGCCTCATAACTTTGTCATCGATGGTAAAGTGGTTGAATGTTACTTTAGCCCAACTGATGGTGTTAATTCAAGGATTGTTCAAACAATTAACACTGCCAACCACGATCTGAGCATTGCTACCATGCTGATGACACGTACTGAGATGGCAGATGCAATTGCAGCAAGATCAGTCGCAGGTGCAGCTGTCAATGTGATTACCAATGTAGAAGGTAATAATTCAGATGCCGTGAATACAATTTTAACAGCTGCTTTGGGAACACATTATACCTTCGATAATGTTTTGAATGGTATTCTCCATCATAAATATATGGTTGTTGATCAGAATGCTCCAGCTTCAGATCCAATGGCTTTCACCGGTTCACATAACTGGAGTGCTGCTGCTGATAATGATAATGATGAGAATACACTCATCATTCACGATGCAACCATTGCAAATCTTTATTATCAGAATTTTGTAAGCAGATTTGTTGAAAACAATGGTGTTCTCTTCGAATTGACCGGTCCACCTACCGCAGTAAATGATCTGGCCCAAACCCAGATTGATGAATCTGTTACTGTTGCAGTTCTTGCAAACGACGAAATTCAGGCTCCTGTTACTGTTAGCATCGAAACACAGTCTGCTTTTGGTTCTGCTTACATTCCGTTTAACAATCCAAATGTGATCAGCTATATGCCAAATGCAGCGTATCAGGGCAATGATACAATTACCTATAAAATTGCCTATCAGGCTTCACCTGACTTATTCTCTATCGGTAAAATATATCTTACAGTTGGGTATGCTGGTGTTGGTGAATTTTCAGTTAATAACAGACTTACCATTTTCCCAAATCCAGCACAAAATGGCAATATTTCTGCTTCGTGTTTCATTACTAAAGCAGATAAAGGAACAATGCAACTTGTTGATATTACCGGAAAACGCATTTTTGAAGATAATGTCAAGCTTACAGTTGGCGAAAATATTTTCAACTATTCAACACAAAGTTTATCAAAAGGAACTTATTTTCTCAGGTTAACTACAACAAATACAATCTGGTATCAAAAATTGATAATCAACTAAGGGATACCTTGTATCTCTAGCTTCTTTAATATTGAAAACGGCTTTCATAACCTTGGAAGCCGTTTTTTTTATTCTTATAAAGACATGGTTAATCTTCGTTAAAAAACGAAATAAATCACTTTTAATCATATTTTTGCAATTCATTTAAAATGCAGTTCCAACAAAATGCCTGAACCGATGTCTGACAGTCTTGTAATTATCCCAACTTACAACGAAAAAGAGAATATTGAGAATATAATCAATACAGTTATTGGACTTAGTAAACAGTTTGATATACTGATTGTTGAGGATAATAGTCCGGATGGAACTGCTGACATAGTCAAATCATTGATAAAGAAATATCCTGATCAACTTTTTATTGAAGAACGAAAAGGAAAACTTGGCTTAGGCACAGCATATATTCATGGATTCAGATGGGCATTACAACGAAATTACCAGTATGTTTTTGAGATGGATGCCGATTTTTCACACAATCCACATGATTTACTCAAACTCTATGAGGCAGCTGTAAAAGGCGGCGATCTGGTTGTCGGATCACGTTATATTACGGGCGTAAATGTCGTAAACTGGCCCATGGGTCGTGTATTGATGTCCTATTACGCTTCGGCTTACGTGCGTTTTATCACCCGGATGAAAGTGCGTGACACTACTGCAGGTTTTGTTTGTTACAGACGCAAACTCCTGGAAACTATTGATTTGGAGCGCATCAAATTTGTCGGCTATGCCTTCCAGATTGAGATGAAATATACAGCATGGAAATTGGGATTCAATGTGAAAGAAGTGCCGATTATTTTCACTGACCGGACTGAAGGGACATCGAAAATGAACAAGGGTATTTTCAAGGAAGCTATATTGGGTGTAATCTCCTTGAGGTGGCGAAGCATTATCGGACGAATAAAACCAATCAGCAGTTAATCTTTTTGTTGATAATTTGCTTTTGAATAATTAGATATTGTTATATGTTGCTTTATTCATCTGCTATTTTGTGCACCTTGCTATACTAAGTCGTTCAATCTAATAAAAAAACCATGTCAAATTCTTTTTTGATTCAGGGGGCCGAAATTGTGAACGAAGGCAAAAGATATTTTGCTGACATCGCAGTTAGTCGGGGTAGGATAGAACTTGTATTTGAACCTGATTCTATCACTGAATCTGGAAGATTCAAAAAATATGAAAAGATTGATGCCTCCGGAAAAATCATCATCCCAGGTGTAATCGACGATCAGGTTCATTTCCGCGAACCCGGATTTACACATAAAGGTGATATTTATACCGAAAGCCGTGCTGCTGTTGCCGGAGGTGTTACCAGTTTTATGGAAATGCCAAACACTGTACCCCATGCATTAACTCAGGCCTTGCTTGAGGATAAGTACAGGGTAGCCTCCCGGAAGTCACTGGCAAACTATTCTTTCTATATGGGAGCTTCTAATGACAATCTTGCCGAGGTTGTTAAAACCGATCCCAGGCATGTTTGTGGGATTAAAGTTTTCATGGGTTCAAGCACTGGAAATATGCTTGTTGATGATCAGAAGACTTTACAGGGAATCTTTTCAGAATCTCCTTGTTTGGTGGCTGTCCATTGTGAGGATGAGCCAACCATTCAAAGGAATTTTATTGAATTCAGGGCAAAATATAAAGAGGATGCGCCTGCATCAGTCCATCCCCTCATACGAAGTGCCGAGGCTTGTTATCTGTCGTCGGCACAGGCTGTTGAATTCGCAAAGAAATATAATACACGATTGCATATTCTGCATCTTTCATCTGCCGCTGAGATGTCGCTCTTCAGTAATGATATTCCGTTGAAAGACAAAAGAATAACAGCTGAAGTTTGTTTGCATCATCTTTGGTTTACCGATGAAGATTATGTCACAAAAGGTAATTTTATCAAATGGAATCCGGCAATTAAATCATCCACTGATCGTGATATGCTGTGGACTGCATTGATTGATGGCCGGATAGATGTGATTGCGACAGATCATGCACCGCATACTTTCGAGGAAAAATCGCGTCCGTATTTTCATAGTCCTTCAGGAGGACCAATGGTACAACACCTGTTGCCTGCCATGTTCGAATTTTATCATCAGGGTAAAGTGTCACTTGAGTTTCTTGTCCAAAAAATGTGTCATAATCCGGCCATCGCATTTCAGATTCAGGGCAGGGGATTTATACGTGAAGGATATGCTGCCGATTTGGTTGTTTTGGATTTGAATAAATCTGAAATGATTGATAAGTCGCACATCTATTACAAAGTGGGCTGGTCACCACTTGAAGGTGAAGTCTTGAAAACATCTGTATGTCAGACTTTTGTGAATGGAAATCTGGTATATGATTCAGGTGAGTTTTATGAATCAAACAAGGGTGAAAGACTAATTTTCAACAGATGAGATTAACTTTTAACCTTTGTATTATTTTCTCAATGGTTGAGTTATTGGGATGTGGGCCAACTGAGCTGAAGTCTGTTATTCCTGCGAACAGCGAAATTGTCAGTACCTACGCTGATGGAAAACCAAAAGCGATTAAAGTCTATACTGAAACCAATGGTGCGAAGGAATGGACTGGTGAGATTCAATTTCATAAAAATGGAACCAAAAGCATCGAAGGTGCAATAAAAAACGGTTTACATGAAGGTGAATGGATTTCGTGGTACGATGACGGTTCATTATGGAGTAAGGGATCGTTTAAAAATGGCATTCGGGATGGTCGTGGAATTGTATATTATCGAAATGGCAACATTCAGATTGAGGGTTTTTATGAAAAAGGTGAAAGGACCGGATTGTGGAAATCATTTGATGATGAAGGGAATCTGATCAGTGAGACGGATTATTCGAGAGGTGAATAAATGGCGGATTCAGGTAAGCTGTTGCCCGGAAAAAAAGAAATCCCTTGCAAGTTCAATACTTACAAGGGATTTTAGTAGCGGGGAGAGGATTCGAACCTCTGACCTTTGGGTTATGAGCCCAACGAGCTACCTCTGCTCCACCCCGCAATATATTTTTATCTAAAAGAACCTTTTTTATTCCCGTCTTCAACTTTAGCTCCAAAAATACAGCTGGCAATTAATTTATTCGCCTCAAAAACGGGACTGCAAAGGTAATTTTTGTTTCTTTGCAAAACAAGGCTTTTAAAAAAAAATATTTTCATGACGCATAAATCGGGCTATGTCAACATCATAGGCAATCCAAATGTTGGCAAATCCACCTTAATGAATGCTTTAGTTGGCACAAAACTCTCAATAATTACCTCCAAAGCGCAAACAACCAGGCATCGAATCCTCGGAATTGTCAACGACGAAGGCTACCAGATTGTATTTTCTGATACACCGGGAATTATCGATAAACCGGCCTATAAAATGCACGAAATCATGAATTCTTTCGTGAATACTGCTCTTATTGATGCCGACCTTGTTTTGTTTGTGATCGACGTAAAAGAAAAAGCCGATTATGAGGATACGATCACAAGGATAAAGAATGCAAACATCCCGGTTTTTGTTGTGTTAAATAAAATTGACTTATCAACCCAGGACGAAGTGAATGAAATGATCGTCTATTGGCAAAATAAATTACCCGGGGCAACGATTTTTGCAGTTTCAGCTTCATTGGTATTTAATGTGAACGGAATATTTGACAAGATTGTTGAGGTTTTACCCGAATCACCTCCTTATTTTCCGAAAGACGAGCTAACTGATAAATCACAGCGTTTTTTTGCTGCCGAAATAATTCGCGAGAAAATTTTGTTGAATTATCAGCAGGAAATACCCTATTCAGTAGAGGTTGCCATCGATGCCTTTGAAGAGGGACAAAAGCTTATCAAAATAAGTGCGGTCATCTACGCTTCACGTGAATCGCAAAAAGCGATAATTATCGGTAAGCAGGGATCAGCCATCAAACGGACAGGAACCATGGCGCGCATCGACCTTGAGGAGTTTACTGGAAAAAAGGTTTTTCTTGAAATGAGCGTCAAAGTAAGTAAAGATTGGCGCGACAACGAAAGTTTATTGAAACGCTTCGGCTATGAAGCTTAAATTATAAGAAATGGGAAATATTGTTGCAATTGTTGGCCGTCCGAATGTGGGTAAATCCACTTTTTTTAACAGGATGGTACAGGCCAGACAGGCAATCGTGGAGGAAACCAGTGGTGTTACACGTGACAGGCATTATGGCAAAAGTGACTGGAACGGAATCGGTTTCTCACTTATCGATACGGGTGGTTATGTGATGGGTTCCGAAGACGTGTTTGAAGGTGAAATCCGTAAACAGGTTCAACTCGCCATCGAAGAAGCTGAAGTTATCCTGTTTGTTGTGGATGCACGTGAAGGCCTTCATATGCTCGATACAGAGGTTGCCAATATGTTGAGACACTCAAACAAAAAAGTTTTATTGGTTGCGAATAAAGTCGATAATCCAAACCGAATTTCAGATGCACAGGAATTTTATGCCTTGGGACTGGGTGAGGTTTATCCGGTTTCAGCAATAAATGGTAGCGGAACCGGCGAACTGCTCGACGAGGTTGTGAAACTTCTGCCTGTGAAGGAAACTGAACCAGAACTCGACTTACCAAAGTTTGCTGTTGTAGGTCGTCCAAATGTTGGGAAATCGTCAATCATCAATGCTTTTCTGGGTGTCGACAGAAATATTGTTACAGATGTTGCCGGAACCACCCGTGATTCGATTCATACCCGTTTCAACGCATTTGGGATGGATTTTATACTCGTTGACACAGCAGGGTTGCGAAAAAAAGCGAAGGTTTTCGAAAATATCGAATTTTATTCAGTGCTAAGGGCTATTCGTTCCATCGAAGATAGTGATGTGGTTATTCTGATGCTCGATGCGCAGCAGGGAATGGAATCGCAGGATCTCAGCATACTGCATCTTGTTGAGAAAAACCGTAAAGGCTTGGTTGTTGTGGTAAACAAGTGGGATTTGATCGAAAAAAATTCAAATACACATATCGAATATGAAAAGACTATCCGCGAACGCATGGAACCCTTTACTGATGTGCCAATAATATTTACTTCAGTAATAAACAAACAACGGATTTTCAAAGTATTGGAAGTGGCGCATGAAGTGTATGAGAACAGAAAACGTAATATCCTTACTTCTGTACTCAATGATGTATTGTTACCGATTATTGAGGCATCGCCACCTCCGGCTGCCTCCCGTGGGAAATACATCAAAATAAAGTATATCACTCAGTTAAAAACTTACGCACCACAGTTTGTATTCTTTTGTAACTTGCCTAAGGATGTGAAAGATGGCTATCGTCGTTTTCTCGAAAATAAAATCAGGGAGCAGTTCAATTTTAAAGGCGTCCCGATCCAACTTTATTTCAGACAAAAATGACAGAGTCGTTGCGTGTAGACAAGTGGCTCTGGTGTGCACGGTTATTCAAAACCAGAACATTGGCAGCAGAAGCCTGCGCCGCTGGCAAGATTAAATTGAATGAGGTTTCGGTGAAGCCTTCGAAAGAATTAAAGATAAATGAAGTTCTTACTGTTCAGTTACCACAGATTAAGAAAACAATTCAGGTAAAATCACTGGTTAAAAACAGGGTTTCACCTCCTATGGTTGTTGATGTTTACACTGATCTCACTCCGGTTGAATTGTATGAACAGCAACAGATGATGAAAGAGTTTAATTACGAGAAAAGAGATCGTGGAATAGGACGACCCACCAAAAAGGAAAGACGTGAAATTGACCAATTAAAAGACGCAAAATAATTATTAATAATGAAAAGAAATATGTTTCGGACGATAGGAATGGTCCTTTTTGTAGGGTTTTTGGCAGCTTCCTGTCAGAATAATTTAAACCGGCTTCACAAACCAGCAAATGGTCTCACTCTTGCATTTTATAATGTTGAAAATCTATATGATACCATTGATGATACAAAAATAAATGATGAGGAATTTTTACCCACGGGAAAAGGACAATGGAATACACAAAAGTTCAATCAGAAACTGGACAATATAGCAAAGGTAATAGCCTCCATGGATACCAACGATTTCCCGGATATGATTGGTTTGGCCGAAATTGAAAATGTTGAAGTGTTACAATTGCTTGCAGCGAATAAATATATCGACAAAGCCGCTTACGAGCTTATTCATTACCCTGATCATGACGATCGTGGTATTGAGGTTGCCTTCATGTATCGTCCCGAATTTTTCAAGCCTTTGGCATCAAAGCCGCTTGATTTTGTCATCGATAGTATGCCTAATGCCAATCCAAGACATATCCTTTACATAAAAGGAATTGTCGCAACTAAAGATACCCTTCATCTTTTAATAAACCACTGGACATCACGTTATGGTGGAAAAGATGAAACAGTTAAAGCACGAAATGCAGCCGGAGCATTCATCAGGAAAGTGGCCGACTCGCTGTTGCAATCCAATGCTTACGCAAATATTATCATTGCCGGTGATTTGAATGATAATCCAAATGATGAAAGTTTGACAATACACATGAATGCACTTCCTGTTTCGACTACTATTGAGCCTGCCCAACTGTATAATCTGGCACTTAACCCCTTTTTGTCGGGATCCGGTACACTTTATTACAAATCCTGGGATTTTTTCGATCAGGTCATTATTTCTTCAAATTTAGCTAATCCTGTAAAAGGAAATTTGAAATCGGGTGAGATTCAAATAATTAAGCGTGACTGGATGCTCTATAAAACGAAAGAAGGAATTGGTAAACCGAACCGCACCTATTCCGGTGGAAAGTACTTTGGAGGTTACAGCGACCATCTGCCTGTGATGGTGAGATTTTCTTTTATCGACTAAATACTGAGTAGCTGCTAAACTGTTTCTCAAGTTGGTAATATCACTTTAAACCAGGCAAATATTTCAAGTTGATTGGCGTATTTACTGCTTCAAAATCCTATTCTGATTTTTTCTGTTCAAAATAATCAACCTTTTCAGTAAATATATTTTCAATTCTATTGATTTAGAAAGTAAAATGTCCGAAATTTACAGTTGGTAAAAATTCTGCATACACTCTTTTGAAAAAACAGCGATATGAAACTTGTTTTTAAAATTAATTACAAAAGCACCTGGGGTCAGATGCTTTGTATTTGTGGTGATAATGAATTATTTGGAAATTGGGATCCGGAAAAGTGTCAGCAGATGCTATATGTTGGCAACGATAATTGGTTATTAGAGCTTGAACTGCCGCAAGGAATGGCATTTTCATACAAGTATTGTATTCGTGACGCAAACGGAAATCTTCATTGGGAAGGTGGGCCAAAGCGGCAATTGACAAATTCTGATTTCGAAAGTATGATGATTCAGGATCAGTGGCGTTTGGCTCATGATCCGGGCAGGGTCATGTATAGCAAAGTGTTTACCGATGTAATTATGAAGCCCGGGAAATTATTTAAGCAAACATCAAAAACCAAATCAAGGTCAATAATTCGGTTTTGCATTAGTGCACCTCGTGTCGGAAAAGGTTTTGGAATGGCGATTGTGGGTAATGGCAAAGCACTTGGAAACTGGCTAAAACCTGTCTTGATGAGTAATAATAATTACCCTTTCTGGCAGATTGAAGTGGATACTGCCAACCAAAAATTTCCAATTGAATATAAATATGTGATTGTTAATCTGGCAGATAGCAATATTGCTACCTGGGAGAACCGATTCAACCGGGTGCTTGATATTGTTGATGCAAGTCTGACTGATTCAATTTGCGTAGTCAACGATGAAAATTTTGCCTATCCTCCGGTTAATTGGCGTGGGGCAGGGGTTGCCGTCCCGGTTTTTTCGCTGCGTACAAATGATAGTTTTGGGGTTGGGGAATTTAACGATATAAAGAAACTTGTTGATTGGTGTGTAAAATCAGGGATGAAAATGATACAGATTTTGCCAATCAACGAAACCGTAGCTACCCATTCCTGGCTCGATTCCTATCCTTATAAATCCATTTCAGTGATGGCGCTGCATCCAATGTTTTTACATTTGCCGGCATTGGGAAAACTTAACAGTAAAGCATTGCAGGAAGAGTTTGAGTTGATTGGAAAGGAATTGAATGCATTGCAACAAGTCGATTACGTTGGTGTTACAAAGGCTAAGGCCAGGTATTTCAAATTAATATTTGATCAGAACTGGGAGAAAGTGAAAAAGTCGGATTCTTACAAATTATTTTTTGAAGAGAATAAAGAATGGTTACTGCCGTATGCCGCGTTTTGTCGTCTGCGCGATCAGTTTAAAACAAGCGATTTCAGACAATGGGGTGAGTTTGCAGATTTTAACCCGATAAAAATTGAAGAATACTGTGATCCAGCCAAACCTTACCACGAACATATTGCAGTACATTATTTCCAGCAATATCATCTCGACCTGCAGTTGAAAGAAGCCGTTGAATATGCGCACAAACATGGAGTATGCATGAAAGGCGATATTCCAATCGGGATTAGCCCAAATAGTATTGAGGCCTGGACTGAACCAAAGCTCTTTAATCTCGATGCGCAGGCGGGTGCTCCGCCGGATGATTTCGCCTTTATGGGACAAAACTGGGGTTTCCCGACATACAATTGGGATGAGATGGCACGTGACGATTTTTCATGGTGGCGAAAACGGTTAAGTGCCATGGAAAAATATTTTGACGCTTATCGCATCGATCATATTCTTGGATTCTTCAGAATATGGGAAATTCCGATGCATGCAGTTCAGGGTTTGTTGGGATATTTCAAACCCGGACTACCAATGACCCCGGGCGAAATCGAAGATTGGGGGCTGTGGTTTGATACGGATCGATATACCAAACCCTATATTCGGGGGAATTTTTTATATGACTTCTTTGGTGAATATACCGATGAGGTAAGAAAGAAATATTTGCATGAGACAGATTTTGGGGTGTTTGAATTGAAGGAAGTTTATAATACCCAACGAAAGATATATGATTATTTCAGCCCGGATCAAACAAAAACTGATTTGGACATGAAGGGAATAACCATTCGTGATGGATTGCTGGGGTTGTTGAATGAAGTGCTGTTTATTCGTGATCCTTATTCGGGTCAACCTGCCTATCATCCGCGCATTGCCATGCATTATACTTATTCGTACCGCGATTTGGATGATCAAAAAAAGGACAGATTGAACGAGTTGTATATTCATTTCTTTTACAAACGACATGAAGAATTCTGGAAATGGCATGCCCTGGCAAAATTGCCTTCTATTGTGTCTTCTTCAAATATGTTGGTCTGTGGAGAAGATCTGGGAATGGTACCTGATACCGTTCCTGAAGTAATGAGTGCAATGGATATTCTTAGTTTGGAGATTCAGCGCATGCCCAAAAACCCCAAGGTGGAGTTTGGCCATCCGTCAGATGCACCTTATTTAAGTGTTTGTACAACATCCACACACGACATGTCAACAATACGTGGATGGTGGGAAGAAGATCGTGAAAAAACACAGCGTTTTTACCGGCATACTTTAGGACACAATGATATGGCACCTTATTTTGCAGAACCCTGGGTTTGTCATGAGATCATTAACCAGCACCTGCATTCACCAGCCATGTGGACAATTTTCCCGATTCAGGATTTACTGGCCTTGGACGGGAATCTGCGTTGGGATGAAACAAATAAGGAACAGATCAATGTGCCAAGTAATCCTGAAAACAAATGGCGTTACCGATTGATTCTTAGCCTGGAGGAATTGATAGAGGCCGATGATTTTAATGAAATGGTAAAAGGAATGGTTCATATATCAGGCAGGGACACTGAGTTATAGTGGTACCTAAATCACTGGCTTTGAAGCAATTTGTCAAAATGAAGCCGTCATAAATGTATTGAGTACTTTGTATAAAAAAACCACTCAAGAGGGTTCTTGAGTGGTTTTACAGGCGGGGGGTTGCTTGAAATTGCCCTAAAGGATAGGGGTTCTGATTAAAGGAAAAAGGAACGTTTATTAATGATTGAATAAAGACGCATTGTTTGGGTGCTTACAGGTTCGAAAAAATACACTTTGGTTTCGTTTAGAAAAACTTTGGCTGGAATTTCCTTTATTTGTTTTTCCACCAAACCTTGTTCGATAATCTCTGAAATGGTGTAGACTTCGTTGATTTTCATGATTTTATATTTTTATTTCATTTTAATTTTTAATCCATCTTTTGAACAGATTGGACAAAAAGAGTTCTTGACGATCGATATGTAACCACATCGGTCACACTTAAAATACTTATGGTATTTAGGCTGTTTTGTTTCTGCGGAGAATTTAATGCCGAACATATAATTATCATTTATTAATCACAGTAGGCCAAATAGTGTGCCAGATTCCCGTATATCTTGAGTGTGCTATTATAAAGCATTAATAAACAGCAACTTATTTTTGTTTTATTTTATTGAATTGAAAAAATTCCGTTGCAATTCTGATGTTCAATATCCGAAATCGTAGAGTTATCTTACGTTATCGTAGAGTATTGTTGATCGAGGACAGTTGAAATTAAATTGTGAATGCTTAACTTTGTCAAAAATACAAACATGAAATTTGAAGAGTACACCCAGACCAGCAGTTCAATCCAGAAGCGAATTCATGGCATGGAGAGTGCTGCGCTGAGCCTGGAGGAGAATAAGACTGCACTTGAGACATTATTTTCCTGTATTGACCTAACAACGTTGGAAGGAACTGATAATAAAAAGAGAATCAATGGATTGTGCGAACAGGCGCTGGGTTATCAGGATGCACTTTCGGGTAAAACTGTGGCTGCTGTTTGTGTTTATAGTCCATTTGTGCATCAGGCGAAATATATGTTGAAAAATTCCGGCATTAAAGTAGCGACTGTTGCCTGTGCCTTTCCTTCGGGTCAGCTTCCGCTAACTTTGAAAATAGATGAGGTTAAATGGGCTGTTGCTGAAGGGGCCGATGAAATTGATATGGTGATTTCGCGTGGAAAAATGCTTGAAGGTGATTTTGATGCGATCTACGAAGAAGTATCACAGGTGAAAAAGGCTTGTGGAACAGCCCATTTAAAAGTAATTCTTGAAACTGGTGAATTGCAATCAGTGCAGCTCATTCGTAAGGCTTGCGAACTGGCCATTGAGGGTGGTGCTGATTTTTTAAAAACATCGACAGGTAAAATAAATCCTGCAGCTACACCAGAAGCTGTGGTTATTATGCTCGATACAATAAAAGAATATTACCAGGCAACAAGCATTAAGATTGGTCTGAAACCTGCCGGTGGCATTTCTGAACCGGAAGTGGCGATTCTTTATTATAAACTTGTCAGTGAAATTGTGGGTAAAGCCTGGTTGAATAACAACTTATTTCGTATTGGCGCCAGTCGTCTCGCTGATAAAGTAAAAACTTTACTTCTTACCTAAGTTTGTTTGACTATTTTTGACGAACCTAATGCTTATTACTATGCGAAATCTTCTGATTTTTTGTTTATTGCTGTTAAATTCTTTTAACCATTTATCGGCACAAACACCACTCACCGAGGCGATTGATTTTAGCGTAAAAACTACCGAAAGCGAGGTGATAAATTTGTTTCCTTTGCTTGATGCAGGAAATATTGTCGTAATTGATTTTTTCTCAACTTCTTGTGGACCCTGCCAAACATTTGCCTATGATTTCGAAATGGCATATCAGAATTTCGGTTCAAATCAGGGAAATGTTTTCTTTTTAGCTATCAATTATAATAGTGATAATCAGGGTGTAAGAATATTCGATTCAACGTTCAACGTTACCCTGCCATCTGCGAGCGGCATCGAAGGGGGTGGAAATGCCGTGTATGAAGCATACTTGATTTCAGCGTATCCAACTGTTATTGTTATTAAACCTGATCATCAAATTGCTGAACAATTTATTTGGGAACCTACTGCCGAAAATATTACCAATGCTGTTGTAAATGCCGGTGGAACGCTGGTTGGAGAAATGGAATCAAAGATGAATAAAAATGAGATTGTTATTTCGCCGAATCCTGCAAATGATGTGTTGAAGCTAAGTTTCAATGCGAATTGTTCGCAAACAATTGCTTTCAGGGTGTATGATTTGACCGGAAAAGTTTTTGTACTGAAAAAAAATATAGCCATTTCTGATGGCCCAAGTCATGTTGACATCAATATAAGTCAATTGTCAGCTGGGGTATATTTCATTGAAGCCGTGCAAGATGACGGCAAAACACTTACCGAAAAATTTATTGTTAAGTAAGAAATTGAGAAATGAAATATCTGTTAAAAGTATTCGTTTTATTATTGATGATTGGTGTTTGTTCGTGTGCCGAAGACATAGAATTTCCGATTGATGAAGATCCCCTCGATAAATATGTTGGCACCTGGGGTGTTTCGGATAATGCGTTGAAATTAAACTATGAGGTAAGTATTGTGAAGAGCTCTTCAAATTCCTCTGCCATAATCCTCAATAATTTCGCCGGTTCAGGTGATGCTGCTGTAGGACTTGTTGCCGGCAAATCGGTTGTGATCAGTTACCAGGAGGTAGGACAAAGCTGGCATGTAAATGGTGCGGGAACTTACATCAGTAGCAGTCAGATCTTTTTTAATTATACCTTAGATATCGGTGGTTCTCAGGAAGACCGGAACGCTGTTTTCATCAAATAATCATTCCTCTTCATCAATTTCCGTCATTGTCTGGGTTTTGCTTAAATCAGCAAGAACTTCATCATAAATCTTTTCCATCAATTCAGGAAACTGGTTATAATAGGCTGCGTTTTCCTCAAATACTTTTTGTGTGATACCATGGTTAACAAACAAGGCATCATAATACCCATTTTTGATTTCTTTAATAATATTTCCCTTATTTCGTTTGAAAGAAATCGCACCTTCCACCAATTGTGCATCGACAAAAATCCGAACCATCTGTTTTTCAGTTAAAAACAGATCCGGTTTTTCTATTTTTATAATAACTTTTGGCTTGCAATTCACCGAAAATGAGATGAATACGATAACAAGCAATGCAATTAAATTTCGCTTCATTCTTAATTCCCAATCTCCGACATAAATTTAATCCGCATCAACCTGATTTCCTCTTCGGTATACTCCGATTCGCCCAGTGCTGTCAAGGCATCTTCAATCGAATCTGATTCGGCTTCACTGAAATATTCGTAAATATCTTCCTGATGATATTCATCCACGTATTCTTCGATGTAATAATTGATGTCGATACGTGTTCCGCTCGAAACGATGCTTTCAATTTCAATCAACAGTTCATCAATGTTCAGGTTTTTGGTAAACGCAATGTCTTCAAGAGGCAGTTTACGATCGATGCTTTGAATAATATATACTTTTAATCCTGATTTATTTACTACCGATTTCACAACCATGTCGTTCGGACGGATGATTTCGTTTTCTTCGACGTATTGTTTAATGAGATTTAAGAATGGTTCGCCATATTTCAATGCTTTCCCTGTGCCCACACCCACAATTTGGGTCAGTTCTTCCTGGGTAATAGGGTATTGTATGGCCATATCTTCGAGTGAGGGATCCTGGAAAATGACAAACGGTGGCAGGTTCTCTTTTTTGGATATGGCTTTGCGCAGGTCTTTCAACATGCTGAACAGGGTGGTGTCGGTTCCACTGCCTTTCGGACCTGTACTTTTTGCTGATTCAAAATCATCATCTTCAGGATTCTCATAGTCGTGATCCTTGGCCAGCATAATGGTATACGACTTTTTAAGATAATCTTTACCCTCTTTCGACACTTTGAGAATACCGTAGTTTTCAATATCTTTGGTAAGCAGATTATTTATCAGGGCCTGTCGGATAACCGCATTCCAATAGCGTTCGTCCTGATCTTCACCTGCCCCGAAAAACTCACTTGTGTCGTGTTTTGCCGATTTAATATCCCCTGATTTTTTGCCCGATAGCAATTCGCTGATGTGTTTCGATTTGTATTGCTGTTTGAGTGCTGTCACGGCTTCAATCACAAGTTTAATATCTTCCTGACCATCAAATTTCACTTTAGGGTTCAGGCAATTATCACAGGCACCGCAATTGTCTTTCTCATACGATTCGCCAAAATAATGTAATAATAGCTTGTGCCGGCAAACCGATGATTCAGCATATGTGACGGTTTCATTGAGCAGTTCCTTGGCAATTTCCTGTTCCGAAACGCCCTTGTCTTTCATGAATTTTTCAAGCTTCTGAATATCTTCATAGCTATAAAAAGCAATACAATTGCCTTCACCATCATCACGCCCTGCACGTCCGGTTTCCTGATAATAACCTTCAAGGCTTTTAGGGATATCATGGTGGATAACAAACCTGATGTCCGGTTTGTCGATTCCCATTCCGAAGGCAATGGTTGCAACGATAACTTCAACCTCTTCCATCAGAAAATCGTCCTGATTCTGGCGACGCGTGCTGCTATCGAGCCCTGCATGGTAGGGCAATGCCCTGATTCCGTTAACCACCAGTGTTTCAGCAATTTCTTCCACCTTTTTACGGCTCAGACAATAAACGATCCCTGATTTTCCCGGGTTATTCTTAATGTACTTGATAATATCTTTGATGACATCTTTCGTTTTAGGCCTCACTTCGTAATACAGATTTGTCCGGTCGAATGAAGAGGTAAAAATCCGGGCATCCTGAATTTCAAGATTCTTCAGAATATCCTGTTGCACCTTAACGGTGGCAGTAGCAGTGAGGGCAATAACCGGAACTTTCTTGTCGATGGCATTTATTATTGGACGCAGCCTTCTATATTCAGGTCTGAAATCATGGCCCCATTCTGAAATACAATGCGCCTCATCAATCGCAAACAAAGAGATTGGAAGTGATTTTAAAAAGTCAACATTCTCATCCTTTGTGAGTGATTCAGGCGCAACATATAACAACTTGGTTTTTCCGGATATCAAATCCTGCCGAACCTGCATAAGTTCGGCTTTTGAAAGTGAAGAATTCATTACATGTGCAATCCCCACTTCAGTACCAAAATTTCTTATTGCATCCACCTGATTCTTCATCAGAGCTATCAGTGGTGAAACAATGATGGCACACCCTTCCTGCATAAGGGCAGGTAGCTGGTAACAAAGCGATTTTCCACCTCCGGTCGGCATCACTACAAAAGTGTCGTACCCATCTAAAACACTATTGATAATAGTTTCCTGATTTCCTTTAAACTGATCAAATCCGAAGATTTTCTTTAGTAAATCATGCAGACCCTTTTCGTCCTTTTTGGCCATTTAACCCCCTTAGAGATATTTTAATATATATTTGCACTGAGAAATAAATCACTACCAATGATTCATTAGCGTTAATTTGAATTATTCCTTCTTTTACAAATATAATACAAATTTTTTTTTTTAACACAACTATATTTTTTTTTAAAAAATTGAAATCAAAGACAGAAATCATAGAAATAGGTACTCAAGTAATTGATAACGAGTTATTAGCACTAAACAATCTGAAACTTTCCATCAATGACAATTTTGTTAATGTTGTTGAACTTTTAGGAAATATTAAGGGAAAGGTCATTGTTTCGGGAATTGGTAAGAGTGCCATCATTGCCCAAAAAATCGTTGCGACATTTAATTCTACCGGCACCACAGCTGTATTCCTGCACGCGGCTGATGCTATTCATGGTGATTTGGGCATAATTCGTGACGAAGATGTGCTGATTTTGTTATCAAAAAGTGGAGAAACTGCCGAAATCAAGGTGTTGGTTCCACTTATTAAATCAATGGGTAATAAACTCGTTGCTATTGTTGGTAATACCGGATCCTATCTTGCCTTGCAGGCTGATATTGTGTTGGATACAACAGTGAGTAAAGAAGCCTGCCCGAACAATCTTGCCCCCACCACGAGTACAACTGCGCAACTGGTTATGGGTGACGCACTCGCTGTGAGTTTACTTGAATATCGCGGGTTTACTGCCGCCGATTTTGCCAGGATACACCCCGGAGGTGCCTTGGGTAAACAATTGTATTTGCGTGTCGAAGATTTATACAGGCGGAATGAACGTCCCCTGGTTCAAATATCTGATGATTTGGCGAAGGTTATTATTGAAATTTCGGCCAAAAGACTTGGAGCAACTGCCGTGATGGACGGTGAATTATTCGTGGGTTTGATTACCGATGGCGACTTGCGTCGTATGCTTTTAAAGAATCCAAGGCTTGATTTGATTAAAGCAGCTGATATAATGACGGTTAACCCAAAATCAATCGATGAGCAAAGTTTAGTAATCGATGCATTGGGAATTATGAGAAAACATAATATTACACAGCTTCCTGTCGTGAACCAGGGAGTTTATTGTGGTATCATCCATATCCATGACATCATAAAAGAAGGTATTATTTAGGCATTTCCTCATATATCGGGTTTAATGAAGCCGGTTTTCTGAAAAATGAAACGTGTAGCAGTCATTTATTTTAATCCGGGAAGTTGAATCGAAATTTTAATAATTTATGAAAAGCACGAAAATACAAGCATTCAATACCTATCGGGAGCAGATGAATGAGAAAATACTGGCTGCCCCGAACAATAAAATAATGAAACGTGTTTTCAACCTGGATACGATAACTTACCAGGAAGGTGCACTAACCACAAAAACAAAAGAAATGATGGGTTTGGTAGCTTCCATGGTGTTGAAATGCGATGATTGTATCTATTATCACTTACAGCAATGCCATCAACTGGGGGTTACAACTGAAGAAATTATGGAGATTTTTGGAGTTGCAAATCTGGTGGGTGGCACAATCGTTATTCCCCATACCCGACGGGCTATTGAATTTTGGGAAGCACTAACCAATGAAACGGCCAAATAAGATTCTTATGTGTAAACTGATTTTCTCAGGTTATTACGATTATGAATTGTTGTAATTTGTTAAAACATTTGCACCGTATCAATTCCACGTTTAATTTCGTTGCCGGTTAATATCGGATCGACCAATATGAGAGGATTCAGGCTCACACTATTCATTTTATTTGTTTTTTACTCAAGTTCTTTTGCCCAGCTAACAAAGATTCTTGGACATGTTACCGATGCTGTTACCAGTGAACCGGTACCCTTTTCGAATGTCTATCTAAAAGGAAGTACACTGGGAACAACATCCGATTTTGATGGAAAGTATTATTTTGAAACAAAAGCTGTTGTAGATTCAATATCAGCAAGTTATGTTGGTTATGCTACACAGTCCTATGCCGTGAAACCCAACCGTTATCAGGAGATTAATTTTAAACTGACTCCAACAGAAATTAAACTGCAGGAAGTTGTTGTTTTCGCCGGTGAAAATCCTGCTGATATTTTGTTCAGAAAGATTGTTGAAAATAAAAAGAAAAATACTGTAAATAATCTTGAAGCATGGCAATACGAGCTTTACACAAAGATTCAGTTCGATGCCAATAATTTTGGTGACCGGTTGCAAAACTGGAAGTTGATTAAACCTTTCGATTTCATCTTTGATTATGTTGATACTTCAACGGTTAATGGAAAAGTTTATTTGCCGGTTTTTATTACCGAATCGTTGTCGGATGTATATATTTCGAAAGACCCCAATGCTTCAATAGAGAAAATGGTTGCTTCGCGTGGATCGGGAATCGAAAACCCAAGTATTGCCAAGCTGATCGGGTCGTTGAAACAGGAGGTAAATGCTTATGATAACTATATTACACTGTTTGATAAGTTGTTTGTTGGTCCGGTTGCAAACTTTGGATTGACCTATTACGAATATTATCTTATTGATAGTGCTTTTTTGGATAAACAATGGTGTTATAAAATGGCTTTTAAACCACGCCGTAAACAGGAATTAACTTTTACAGGTGAGTTTTGGGTACACGACAGCACCTTTGCTATTCGTAAAATTGAAATGAACATTGCGAAAGATGCCAATATTAATTTCGTTAATGATTTGTCAATCAGACAAGAATACCAGTTTGTTGACAAAAAAATATGGATGTTGTCTCACGATTATATGGTTGGCGATTTCAATCTGATCGAAAACACAAAAGCCATGCCTGGTTTTTTTGGTCATCGTACAGCTTCATATACTAATTTTATCCTGAACGACAGGAAAGAAACAGAGTTTTACAGAAGTCCATCGGGAATTGTGCTGGAAGATGGGAGTATGAATAAGTCGGATGCGTTTTGGAATGAGAACAGGCATGAAACCCTGAGCAAAAAGGAAGAAGGTATTTACCAGATGGTCGATTCGATTGAACACGTGCCACTTTACCGAACCTATACTGATATTATTTATACCACCGTTTATGGCTATGCGCCTTGGAAAATGCTTGAGTTTGGTCCAATTGCACGATTATACAGTTATAATGCTGTTGAAGGCAGCCGCCTCAGGTTAGGAATGCAAACCAGCACCATGTTCAGCAAGAAATTGAGATTGTATGGACACCTTGCCTATGGTTTTAAAGATGAAATGTATAAATACAAACTTGGCACCTTGTATTTCTTTAATAAAAATCCTCAACAGTCGGCCGGTTTGAGTTATATGTATGATGTTGAACAACTTAGCTCGAGTTTCAATGCGTTCAGTCAGGATAATATTTTAACGACGGTATTCAGAAAACAGCCAGCCGATAAGCTGAACCTTACAAAGAGATGGAATGCCTTTTATATGCAAGAGATTGCGCCAGGTTTCTCGGCAAAACTCAATTTCGATCAGCAGGTATTGCTTCCTGCCGGCGATAACAATCTCCAAACACATGAAACAAACGGAAATATCATTACACATCCCTCATTGACTACGAGCGAAATCGGAATAAATCTTCGGTATGCCTATCATGAGAAAGTGGTGATTAATA
Source organism: uncultured Bacteroidota bacterium (assembly GCA_903891085.1). GTDB lineage: Bacteria > Bacteroidota > Bacteroidia > Bacteroidales > F082 > CAJBPB01. The sequence continues at coordinate 80,088 of CAITDJ010000104.1, forward strand.
GTTTCGACAGAACAAGTTTCGGCAGCCCATTTCCTATCGTAACTTTCAATTACTCTTATGGCATCCCAAGCTTATTCGGTGGTGAATATAAATATCACCGGCTTCAATTAGGTGTTTCTGATTGGTTTAATATTGCCAGTTTTGGATGGACCAAATATATTTTTGATGCGGGCAAAGTGTTTGGGAAACTACCATACCCCTTATTGGTTTTACATCCCGGAAACGAGACTTTCATTTTTGATGAACAGGCATTTAATCTGGTTAATTATTACGAATTTATTTCTGACCAATATTTGAGCCTTTACGCAACACATCATTTTGATGGCTTTTTCTTCAATAAAATGCCGCTTTTCAGGAAATTGAAATGGCGCGAAGTAGTGTTTGCCAAGGGTTTGATTGGTTCTATTTCGAAAGAAAATGTGGGGTACAGTGTTTTCCCTTCCGTATCGCATTTTGTAAAAAAACCTTATTTTGAGGCAGGTTTAGGGATTGAAAATATTTTTAAAATTGTGCGTGTCGATGCTGTGTGGAGATTGTCGCATCTCGATAATACAGCCGCACACCCGTTTGGGATTTTTGTTTCGCTACATTTTGATTTTTAGCGGGTTTTTATCAGCATCGGTCTGTATTGCGCTTTTTCCCAACGAGCCGATTATCGATAACTTTATTGATATAATCCTTTACCATCGGAACTTTGCAGGCGGTACCATCCATTTTTACGGATACCTGACCAATATGGTCAGCTACATTTTGCGCCTTATTGGTTAATTATTTTATATCCACACCAATAACAAATACAAATTCAAGGTTTCCCGGCAAATGAAATAACAAAACCAAGGGTTTTAGCGTTTATTAAAAGTTGGTATGAAAGGCTTTTGGATCATTCTATGCCATGAAAAGTCAAGTTTCGTCCCATTCAGGCAATATTGTTAACTTTGTGATTCAAATTCAAATGCACAGGTATGATTTTACGGACCGAGAACCTATTTAAGAAATACCGCCAACGCACTGTGGTGAAAGATGTTTCGGTGTATGTGAATCAGGGCGAAATTGTCGGATTACTGGGCCCGAACGGAGCTGGAAAAACGACCACATTTTATATGATCGTTGGACTGATTAAACCTTTATCAGGCCATGTTTGGCTCGAAGGTGTTGAAATCACCGATGAACCCATGTTCAGGCGTGCACAAAAAGGAATTGGTTACCTGGCACAGGAAGCTTCTGTTTTCCGGCAAATGAGTGTGGAAGATAACATACTTTCGGTGATGCAGTTTAAAAAGGACATGACAAAAGACCAGCAACACGAAAAATTGGAAATTTTACTCGAAGAATTTGGTTTGCAACATATCCGCAAGAGTAACGGGATTCAATTGTCAGGGGGTGAACGCCGTCGGACTGAAATTGCCAGGGCATTGGCTGTTGATCCTAAATTTATCCTGTTGGATGAGCCCTTTGCCGGTGTGGATCCGATTGCTGTTGAAGATATTCAGGCGATCGTGGCCAAATTGAAAGAAAAAAATATTGGCATCCTAATCACCGACCATAATGTGCACGAAACCCTCTCGATAACCGATCGTGCCTATTTGTTATTCGAAGGTGCTATTTTAATGGCCGGAACTTCCGAAGAACTGGCAGCAGACGAACATGTGCGTAAGGTGTATCTTGGACAGAATTTTGAATTGAGGCGCAAGGATATTTAATATCTCTTAGGGCTAAATCACCGCACTTACGCAATGTCGGTTTCCACCTTTATAGATCGCTGAATTGTTAAAATTTTATGACTGAATATCAGTTAAAAATACCACTAGAGAAAGAAACAGGTAGGTCAGTACAATGAATGGAATGGCCACGAACTGCAGGGTGACAAGCAATATCAGTGAGATAAGAATGAATAGGTAACGTATCTCATTCCCCTTTACTATGAACGACTTGAACTTCATTGCAAACAAGGGAAGTTCGGCAACCATCAAAAGCGACATCACAATAGCAATCCCAATATAAAAATAGGTATTTGTTACAACCATATAGAACAAAGACTGGCCGTCGTAGAGCTGGGCTTTTACCAATGGTAATGATGCGATGAGTAATCCTGCAGCCGGTGAAGGAAGCCCGATAAATGAAGTGGTTTGTCGTTCGTCCACATTGAATTTTGCCAGGCGTAAGGCGGCAAAAAGAGGTACGATGAAAGCAATAAATGGAATAATATCTGTTTCGAAAAGCATCAAACTTGGCCTTCCATGACTTTCAATAATGAGCTGGTAAATGATAAAACCGGGTGCGACTCCAAAAGAAACCACATCGGCCAATGAATCGAGTTCGGCACCAATTTTCGAATATGCCTTCAAAATACGAGCGAAAAAACCATCAAAAAAGTCAAAGACTGCTGCAATAAATATCATCCAACCTGCCATCTTCAAATTTCCCTGTGCGAAAAAAAGGATGGACAAACAGCCTGAAAAAAGATTCATCAGCGTAATAAAATTCGGGATGTGATTCTTTATTTTCATAGGAGCAGCAATTAGTTAAACGTAATAATATCCAACAAAGATAAGCAGGCATTTTCAACAAGCCCTGTTTTATTCGTGTTAAATCATAATTCAACAAAATATGGCATTTAATGATAGTAAACGGCAAGCTTTGTATCTTTGCAAACTGCTATGGAGAACCTTAAACTTATCAAAACTGCTTTGTACGACTATGTCCTGCCTGAACACAGGATTGCACGCTATCCGCTTGCACGACGCGAAGATTCAAAACTTTTGTTGTTGAAAAACAACAGTATTATCGAAAGTAATTTTTACAAAATCGGTGATTATCTTCCTGAAAACGCAACACTTGTTTTCAACGACACGAAAGTTGTCAGGGCCCGCTTGATGTTTCGAAAAGCAGAAGGTGCTGTCATAGAGTTGTTTACATTGGAACCGGAAAACACAGAAACGGATCTGCAAATTGCATTCGCTCAACATTCACCGGTTGTGTGGAAATGCTTGGTAGGTAATTCAAAAAGATGGAAATCGGGAATACTGGAAATGAAAATAGATCAGCAGGACGGAGCAATTCACTTCATTGCCGAACGAATCCGGAAAGATAATGATCATTCTGTAATTCGCTTTTCATGGGATAAAACAAACGTTTCCTTTGCCGAAATACTAGAATTAGCTGGTGAAATGCCTCTTCCTCCTTATCTGAACCGTAAGGCTGAATTTTCAGATCTGGAGCGTTACCAAACTGTTTTTGCAACCTATGAAGGTTCGGTAGCTGCACCCACTGCCGGTCTGCATCTTACGGATGAACTTATCCAAAGTTTGAAGGAAAAAAATGTGCAGTTTGAACGACTCACCCTGCATGTGGGGGCGGGTACTTTTAAGCCTTTGTCTTCTCAAACGATTGGTAATCATGCCATGCATGCGGAGAAAATTTCCATCAGCCGTGAAACAATCGTGAATTTGATACAACATGCCGGTAAACCCATTCTTGCTGTTGGCACAACAAGTATGAGAACCCTGGAAAGTTTGTATTGGATTGCATCTTTTGTCAGAAAAGATATGAATATTCAAAATATTCATTTAGATCAATGGTATCCTTATGAAAACCTTGATAATGTGGTTGACACATTCGAAACAGCGCTTCAACAGATACTCGATTATCTCGACTTTCATACAGCAGGCACCCTGCATGCCACTACTTCCATTATCATCGTACCAGGTTATCGTTTCAGGATAGTCAACGGATTGATTACAAATTTTCATCAGCCGAAGAGTACCTTGTTGTTGTTAGTTGCAGCCCTCATTGGTGAAAAGTGGAAGGATGTATATCAATATGCACTTGATCATGATTTTCGTTTTTTAAGCTATGGTGATAGTTGTTTGTTTTTGCAAGAACAAGAAAATCAATAAAATACATCAGGCAATTGTTCTTCCTGAATTTCAGTTGCCAAGGCAAACCGGCAATTTTGGGTAAATTTCCATATATTTGTAAACTCAAAACAACTTTATTATGAAGGCTCTATCAGGTAACATATTAGTATTCTGTACCATCCTGTTTTTTACATCTTTTTTCCATTCCTGCAGCACAGTGCCTATCACAGGTCGCCAGCAACTCAATATTGTTCCTGCGTCACAGATGATGTCGATGAGTTTTCAGCAGTATGATGATTTTCTAAAGTCAAACAAATTGTCAACTGATGCAAAGAAAATCAATATGGTGAAAAATGTTGGCGTAAAAATTCAGAATGCAGTCGAAAGCTATTTTGCTCAAAAAGGAATGTCGGCCGAACTCAACGGATATGCCTGGGAATTCAATCTGGTTGAAAGTAAGGAGGTGAATGCCTGGTGTATGCCGGGAGGGAAGGTGGTTGTTTATTCAGGAATATTGCCGGTTACACTGGACGAAACCGGCTTGGCTGTCGTGATGGGTCATGAAATTGCACACGCCATTGCCGAGCATGGAAGCGAAAGGATGAGTCAGGGACTCTTTGCAGAAATGGGTGGAATGGCGTTGGCTACTGCATTGCAGGAGAAACCCGAGCAAACACAAATGATCTGGATGACGGCATTTGGCCTGGGAAGTCAGGTAGGGGTGATGTTGCCGTTTAGCCGGTTGCATGAGAGTGAAGCTGACCATCTTGGTTTAATTTTTATGGCAATGGCCGGATACAATCCTGAAAAAGCGGTTGGTTTTTGGGAACGAATGGCGTCGATGAAAGATGGTCAGGCTCCTCCCGAATTTTTAAGTACGCACCCTTCTGATGGAACGCGTATTGCTGATATTAAGAAGCTTTTGCCCGAAGCGATGACCTATTATAAAAGATGAGCATCGGGCCCCCTGACGCAGGTAGTTGGGAAGTGTTGGGTAAGGTGGATTGACTTGTCGTTTACTCCGGACTTTTCTCCTCTTTCACCTCTAATTTAAATCCAATACCATGAATATTGGAAATGGCAACATTCGTGTCATCTTTCAGGAATTTCCGGAGTCGTGTAATGAAAACATCCATACTTCTGCCAATAAAATAGTCATTATCTCCCCACACTGTTTTCAATGCATGGTCACGGGTAAGTAGTTTATTTTTGTTTAAACACAACAATTTTAGTAAGTTAGCTTCTTTTTGAGTCAAAGTTTGAACGCCAACATCGGATTGCAAAATCATATTGGGTGCATCAAAGACAAATTTACCAATAGTGAAAATTTCGTCCGACTGTTCCGGATTAGTCATCATATTGCGTGCACATCTTCTCAGAATGGCTTTGATTCTAAGGTTTAATTCCTCTGTACTGAATGGTTTGGTAATGTAATCGTCACATCCTTGCTGAAATCCTTTCAGACGGTCCTCTTTTAATGATTTTGCGGTGAGAAAGATAATCGGGGTGAACGGGTCTTTTTTGCGGATGAGCCCGGCAAGTGTGAAACCATCCATTTTTGGCATCATCACATCCAGAATACAGATATCCGGTAATTCTGATTTAAAAAGTGCAAATCCCTGCTCGCCATCCTGGGCAACTACAATATTATAATGTAAAAGTTCAAGATAATCCTGAAGGAGCATACAAAGATTCGGGTCATCCTCAACGAGCAAAATACGTGGCATATTATCCATCAGGCCTCGGTTTGTATTGTGTTATATGGCAAAAACACATCGAATGTTGATCCTTGCCCAAGCTGACTTGTAAGCGTGATGGAGCCATGATGCATTTCGACTATTTGTTTCACATAGTAAAGTCCAAGACCAAAACCTTTCACATCGTGTACATCACCTGTGTGCACGCGGTACAGATTTTTAAATACAAGATGTTGGTTTTCAGTTGCTATACCAATACCATTGTCTATTATCGCAATCGTAACACCCTTTTTGTCGGAAACAGTCGAAAGTTCTATTTGAGGGTTCTCCCTTGAATATTTCAGTGCGTTATCTATCAGATTGGCAAGTACATTTGACAAATGCATACGGTCACCGGCAATGATAGGATTTTCGGCCCGAAGATTCATGGTTAAACGGGCAGATTTTTCGTTGGCCTTGATTTCGAAGTTATCGACAGTTTTTGTAATAAGTTTATGAATGTCAACTTCTTTCATGCGCATTTTTGTTTCACCATTATCAAGGATAGCAATCTGCAGTACCTGTTCGACCTGATTCTGAAGCCTGAAATTTTCGTTATAAATGACAGAGGCATACTTCTTTATCTTTTCAGTCGATTGATTCACCTCAGATTTCATGAGCATCTCGGAAGCGAGCGAGATCGTAGCGATCGGTGTTTTAAACTCATGCGTCATATTGTTGATGAAGTCGGTTTTCATTTCTGACAGCTTTTTTTGCCGGATGATTGTTACAATCGTAAACCAGAAACTAAAAATAACGACAAGTAAAAACAGCGCAGATATTAACATCCATTTCGCCATTTGTCCGAAAATCATACTTTGCTGACGGGGAAAATACATGGTGAAGTAATAATCACCTGGTTTGAACAACGCCTGAATCGTTTGCTGATGTTCCGATTCAAGAAGTTGTTGTACGTATTTATTAAAATTTCCCATTACAAATTTATCGTTCCGACGGTTATAAATGGCGTATTCATAGCCTTTTGAGATCTGCATGCATCCGAGTTCTGCTTTTATAAGCGAGTCAAGTACTTTTGGTTTCACCACATCCTGTACATTGGTTTTGTCCATATAACAGGGTGATGGCATACTCAATCGGCGCAAGGTTGAGTCGTTGTTCGACTCAATCAACCGGTTCAACACCGTTTTCATCGCGATGCGCACGCTGTGGTTGAAATGTTCTTCCTTTAATCCAATGGCGTTACGAACCCAGTAAACCTGCGTGAAAACTACACCAAGCAGCGATATGAAAGTGATAATAATGATGAATGTAAAGAGTTTTGATCGCATCAACTTACTGAATTTCAAAGCAAAAGTAAGCGATAAGCCGGTATTTGTGACGTTATTAACATTTCATTAACAGTATTTAACAGCCCATTAACAACGGCCCTGTTGCGAAGTGGATACATTTGCCTCACAAACTATAAAAATAGAACTCAAATGAAAAAATTAGCCTTAAGTCTGTCAATGATTGTTTTCCTTGCTTTAGGAAGCACCGCTTTTGCCCAGGATGTAAAACCAGAAGCAAAGAAAGATGAAACCAAAAAAGAATGCACCGCACCAGAGAGAAAAAGCTGCTGCGCCGATAAAAAAGCCTGCGCTGATTCAAAAAGCTGCACAAAAGAAGAAAAAAAATCATGCACAACCGAAGAAAAAAAATCTTGCACAACTGAAACAAAAACTCCAGATAAGAAGTAATTTTTTGGATCGTGCATAATACATACAAAGGCCTTCCGGACATTTCGGAGGGCTTTTTCGTTTTATTACATTTTCAATCATTACTTTTGCAAACAAAACTGATAGATATGGCAACCATAGAAACAAAATATGTAGGAACCCTGAGAACAGAGATGACACATGTGAAATCAGGAACCGTTGTATTGACCGATGCCCCGGTTGATAACAAGGGAAAAGGCGAAGTGTTTTCACCCACCGATCTGGTGGCCGCGGCATTGGGAAGCTGTATGCTCTCGATCATGGGAATTGCCGCCAGTGAGCACCAGTTTTCTATTGAGGGTACTACGGCATCTATCACCAAGATCATGTCCTCCGATCCACGAAAAATTGCTGAAATTGTCGTTGATCTTCATTTCCCGGGCGTGTATACCGACAAACAGAAAAAAATCATCAAAATAATTTCTGAAACCTGTCCGGTCGCGTTAAGTTTACATCCTGATCTGAAACAAACAGTTTCATTAACATTTGGCGGATAAACATGATTTCAGTTCAGATAAATAAAGGTGTAAAAGGCGAACAGGAGCACATCGTAACTGATGAAGATACTGCTGCCAGGCTTGGCTCGGGAATGGTGGCTGTTTTTGCAACACCGGCCATGGTCGCCCTGATGGAGAAAACTGCCCTGAAAAGTATTGAGTCATTTTTGCCGGATAATGCCACAAGTGTTGGCACTGAGGTAAATATGAAACATTTAAGGGCATCGGCAGTTGGCCATACCCTTCGTTGTGAAAGTACGATAACTGAGGTGAGTGGTCATAAAATCACTTTTGAAATCACTGTCTGGGACGATACAATATTAGTAGGGCACGGGATGCATGTGCGTCATATTGTAGATACCAAAAAATTTATGGAAAATCTCTGACTTAATCGAAATGACTTTGTTAAAACGATCGATGCCGGTGAGGGCAATACGGCTGGTTATGATGGTTACCCTTTCAGCAGGGCTGTTGTTGGTTTCATGTCAGGATGAAACTGAAATTAAGCAAATGAATTGTCATTTGCTCACCGCAGCCCTCGAATTCACTGAAGATAGTATTCAGGTGATGTATCGGTTCGAGGCAAAAGGCGATTGTGAACCCGAGAGTTTCTTTTATTATACAGATAGTCAAAAAGTAACAATCAACAATCCTGATACACTTGCTGAAGTGTATACCACACTTTCAACCCAAAAATGGATTCAGGCAGGTGCCGTAGGGACAACCATGAATGGTTCAATTAAAGTGAGTTTTAAGGCTGTTGCACTGAGCAAAACCTACGAAGCCATGGACCAATGTCAGCAAAACATTGTGACGGAATAGACAAACACTATTGTTTTATTATTCTTGCTGACTGGATGTTGTTTTCGCCTTTTACAACAACAAAATACAAACCATCCGGAGCATTCACCAATGTGTTTAATGTAATAGTTTCTGTGCCTGACACTAAAAAATGATAGTCAAATTCATCCATAAGCTTCCCAATAGAGTTATAAATCAATATGTTATATTCACCTGATTTGGGAATTTGCATCTCCAGTTCCAAATGGCCATCCGATGGATTTGGGATGACTTTGATAGATGATTTGTTATTGTCATTATTTTCGTTCACACCAATGGTGGGTGAAACCAACCGTTTGGTTGTATATACCCTGAACTCGCCGGCCCCTAAAAGGATGGGGGCATTTGCATCCACCACATTGATGGAGTCGTTATGAAAATAATCGTACCATTTTCCAAGTTTTAAAAACTTTGGATCAATTTCCTGATCCCAGATATCGAAGTTTGCCAGGACTGTGACTGACATGTCTGAATTTACCAAATGCAAACTCTTGGTAATATCTGTGGCATTCAGGGTGTAATCAGTGGTTTTGAACACATCATGCGATTTGCGCAATTCCATGAGTGCCGCGTAATAATTGTAAAGTCGTTTTCTGTCAAGATTATCATAATAATTCCACCTGATTGGTTTCGGACTTACCCGACCCCCAAAATCGATGCTTACATCATAACCCAATTCACCAAACTGCCATATCATTTTTGGTCCCGGAATCAGCAGAAACATGGCTGCAGCTGCTGCACTGCGCCGTGTTGCAATAGGAATAAGTTTCGCATTGTGGTTGGGATTGGCCGAATTTCCATACGTAATATTTTTAAACATCTGCCGCTCTTCGTCGTGACTTTCCATATATCCTACCAGGTGTGGTTTTGAAAATCCACGTTTCTTGTAGGATACCCACGAAAAATCTGATTCACTTTCGTAGCCCATAGTTGCCTGATTATAATTATGAACACTGTTGCCCCAAACCATCATTCCATAGGCAGTCAGCACTTTTTCTTCAGTATTATCGCCCCAATGTTCAAGAATGATGTAGGCATTGTCATTGGCTTCCCAAATTTTGGTAGCCATTCGTTCGAGGATGGCAATCCTTGTTGCATTATAAGGATCGGCATTGCTTGAGTTGGTAAAGCCTTTTGTAAAGTCGAAACGGAAACCATCGACCTTGAACTCGTTGATCCAAAAGGTGTTCACACGGTCGATAAAGTCTTTTGTGTTTTGACTTTCATGATTAAAATCGTAGCCCCAGCAATAGGGTTCGTGCGGACAAGTCTGGTTATACCATGGATTGTTGGCAGCAGGCCTGTTGTTGGCTCCGTCAAAATAAAGCTGCACCAGGGGCGATTGTCCGTAGGAATGGTTGAGTACCATATCGATAATCACTGCAATGCCTCTTTTGTGACATTCATCGATAAATGCTTTGTAATCGTTCATGGTGCCATAAGCCTTATCGGTGGCAAAATAATAAGCCGGATTATAACCCCACGAATCGTTTCCTTCAAATTCGTTGATTGGCATCAGCTCGATGGCTGTTATTCCAAGGTTTTGCAAATAGTCAAGCGTATCTTTTACGGTTTTGATGTCGCGGGTGGCCACAAAATCGCGGATATGAAGCTCGTAAATGAGTAATTCATCGTTGGGACGCGGGTTGAAATTTTCGATTTGCCAATTATACGCTTGTTGAGCCGTTTGAAACACACTCACAAATCCGCTTGTTTTACCCACAGGATAATCTTTCAGATTGGGATAGGTTGTGTTTGAAATATAGGAATCGTTCCATGGATCGAGGATTTTGTTACAATACGGATCACCTATTTTCAATTCTCCATCGACAAGGTATTGATATGCATATTCACGACCTACTTCTAAATTATTGATTTGCAACCAATAACGCCTGCCATCAGGCGTGCGTTTCATATAGTTGGTTTGGCCTATTTCCCAATTGTTAAATTCACCCATCACAAAAACAAATGATTTGTAAGGGGCAAACAAACAAAGCAGTACTGTTGAATCGTCCAGATAGTTGATGCCATCTTTCATGCCGGCCGGCAGCTCTTCGATAGTAACAGCCGCACGGATATAGTAAGAAAAGGAATCGACTACCATTTCATTGTTTGCATATGCGATGGCTTTTACGAGGCTTGTTCCGCTTCCCGTGGCTGTGATGGTGTAATCCAATGAATTGGTAGTGGTTGAGGCAACTTTGTTTCCATTGAGGAGGAGTAATGTTGAGTCGGCATCGTTGGAGGCAACCGAAACCGGAATCAGGGTTCCACTCTCAACAAGAACCTGATCGAGTGTGGGTTGTATAATGGCTACGTTTAAACCGGCTTCATAAACATCATAAAAAATATCGCCGTTTTCTGCTGTTTTACCTTCGAGCCAGCTGCCATCAACCTGCACACCACTCCGAAAAACCAGGGCGATTTTTTGAATGATTTCTCCGGCAGGGACGCCATAATAGCTGCGTATACTTGGCGTAACTGACAAGGTGTACACATCTGTGGCAATGCGGGTTAGTTTTGTTTTTGGGTCGTTTTCACCCCAGTCGGAGACAACATATTTCCAATCGGAACTTCCGGTTGAATTACTTGTGATCACACCTGTATGGGCATACACATCGCCAGTGTAACCTGCCAGGCCTCCACTTCCTTCGGTAGCACGAAATGTTACAACAATAGCATCCTGATCGGTTGGAAAAGCAGGATCAACCGTGATTACCTGCGCGCTGACAGTGATCAGGGTGGTAAAAAAAATGAGCAGAAATAGTAACTTTTTCATAGAAGATAATTAAAGGGTGACAATTTTATAATTCTTAATATATTGATATTCAATAAAAAGTGATATTTAACAACTAAAATTCCAGTTCAAATACGTCGCCTGATGCCGGAATCAGGATATTTTGAAATCCTTTGTTGCTCAGCCAGCCGGCGTATTTTTGCTGGACTTCGTACTCACCATGAACCAGAAAAATCTTCTTCATGATCGCTTTGTCCTGACAATCTAAATATTCAGTCATTTCATTGTAATCGGCATGTCCGCTGAAAGAATCTATTTTAAAAACTTCAGCATTGACAGGGTGTGGAATGCCAAAAATTGAAATCTCATCGTCACCACGGGTGATTCGTGCGCCGAGTGTGGTGGGGGCACAATAGCCAACAATGAGAATTGAGTTTGCCGGATTTTCGATGTTGTTGGCCAAATGGTGTTTGATTCGTCCGGCTTCCATCATCCCCGATGCCGAAATGATGACACAGGGTTCGTGTTTTTCATTCAGTTTTTTCGAATCTTCAACATTTTTAATATAATGCAGGCCGCCAAAACCAAAAGGATCGGGATCGGTTTGCAGCATTTCAATCACTTCCTTGTTAAAACATTCGGCATGCATACGGAATATGTCGGTTGCATTCACGGCAAGAGGACTATCGACATAGATGGGGATTTTTGGCAACAGGCCTTCGTTGTAGAACCTGTTCAGCACATACACTATTTCCTGGGTGCGGCCAATGGCGAAGGAAGGAATAATGAGTTTGCCCTTTTTTTCGACACAGGTATGCTGCACAATGCGCAGCAGTTCGGCTTCAGCTCCTTGCCTGTCCTTGTGAAGGCGGTCGCCATAGGTTGATTCGGCAATAAGATAATCGCATTGTGGAAACGCGTCAGGAGGTCTTAAAATATAATTTTGCGGACGGCCAATATCGCCGGTATAAGCCAGTCGTGTTTTTTTGCCATTTTCCTCCATTTCGAGAGTGACCACACCACTTCCCAGCAAATGACCCGAATTGGTAAATTTGACTTTGGTGTACTTATCAATCTGAAGTTTACGGTTATAGGCCACGCCAATAAAAAGTTCCATACAATTGATGGCATCCTGTTTTGTGTAAATAGGCTGCACTGGAGGGAGGCCTTTGCGGGCGCGTTTTTTATTAAACCAGAGGGTATCATGCTCCTGAATGAAACCACTGTCGGCTAACATGATCGCGCACAAATCGCGGGTGGCTGAGGTACAGATTACCGAACCGCGGAAACCGTTCCTGTAAAAATAGGGTATCATTCCCGAATGATCGATGTGGGCATGTGACAGGATAATATGGTCAATTTCGGCCGGAACAACACCCGGATTTCGGTTCATGCTGTCGGTTTCGAGGCCTTTGCCCTGAAAAGCGCCGCAATCGAGAAGTATTTTCTTCCCTTGTGCAGTCGTAATCAGGTGTTTGCTACCGGTAACTTCGCGGGCGGCGCCCAGGAATTTTATTTTCATACTGGATTTATTTTCGGAAAAAGAGAATAAGCATTTCTATCCTCAAAGATAATGCTTTTTGCGGCGATCTTTTCAGAAAGGTCATTCATTCGTTATTATGGTATTTCCATCGGTTGCAGGATTAGTTTCGGTCGGGGCACATGATTGAATCTGTACCCCCAAATGCTGCAATTTTTTTTTGGAAGGTTGGCCGGGGCAATTTGATACAATGGCAGCTTGATTTGCTTTGTTATTGGTGGGATGTTGAAAAAAAAAGCTTGTCTGAAACCAGACAAGCTTTTTACATATTGCGCAAAATACTAATTATTTAGCAGCAATGGTATAGGTTAAATTTGTGATATCTGCAGTTACGGTAAACATACCACCAGCAGCAGGAGTAGGAATATTAGCAGGATCAGGATCACCAACAGCGCGGTAAACCAAAACGCCACTTTCAGGAACTGCACCAGCAGCTGTACCATACATTGGTTCCCATGCGCCTAATGTTGTGATAAATTTAATACTCAGGGCTGCACCCAAATTTGTTGTTAGGGTATAAACACCGTTTCCGAGTGTTCCCATAGAAAGAGCAGCAGCATTGTCCCAACCAGCGGCACAACCATCACCCAACATATACAGCGGGGCAGCAATGTTGTAAGTAAGATCGTTGGTGTTGATGGTAACTACATAAAGACCAGCTACATCAGGAGCAGGAATGCTACTTGGATCAGGATCTGATTCAGTGGCACGGTATACAAGAACACCACTTGTGCTTGTTCCTGCTGCATCTGTTCCGTACATAGGAGCCCATTGGCCTAAGGTGGTGATAAATTTAATATAGGTTCCGGCACCATTGAGTGTTGTTGTAATCGAATAAACGCCATCGGTACCTGTCATTGGAAGTGCACCAGCATTGTCCCAGCCAGCAGCTGAACCGTCGCCGAGCATAAACATCTCAGGAGCAGCACCAGCCGGATTAACGGTGAATGTGTACAATTCAGTTACAGCATCAATTTCGAATACGATATCAAAAACACCATCTTCCAACGGAACAAAGTTGCCATCGGTATTGGTTTCGAATTTATCGGCAGCAAGACCGGCCATGGTAACCTGAGGATAACCGAATGATTTACCATCCCATGTTTGTCCTTCTCTGATTTTGAATGAACCGAGTGTGCTCACTTCAACCTGACCGAATGTCCATGTGTAGGTAGTTTCGTTTGTTACAACAGGAGCCTGAACCATAAGGGTCAAATCCCATGTGTTTTGAGCGCCATCAACCATTAAACCATTGCCAACCAAACCAAGTTCGGTAGCAGTATAGTCGATAAGATTTAAGTCGCCTGTTTTGGTCATGGTTGCAACATAACCCGAACCCAATGTCCAAACCATTTTAGCGGTGTAAATTCCACTTGTTTCGTTGGCAATATTTGCACCACCAGGAACAAGGGCATCAACAGCACCACCGTAGTTTGAGTTCACTTTAAGGCCTAAAATACCACCACCGTTATCATATTCGGTGTCAAGAATAACTTTCCAGCCACCTGAGTAACGGAATTTGAAATCGGCTTTTGTCATAACAACATCAGCAACTTCATAGGTAATGGTATTGAGGTCGAAAGCACCGGCAGGAATCTGTGTGTCGGCACCCCAGCCACCTGGTGTAGCAGCACCAATCAATCCCCAGTATTGAACAGGAACGATCAAGCATTTTCCGATTTCGGTGTCAATAACAACATGATACAAACCATCGGCTGTTACGGTGAAAGGAGTGGTTGTTTCAACATAACTTCCACGCCAGAAATCGAGTTTAGGTTCGTCAACATTACGGTCAGCTTCAGCAACAACTGCAAAGTCGGAGCCCGGGCCATAGGTAGTTTTGGTTGTACCGTTTACGATTACAATATTGAATCCATCGGCACCAGCTTTAACAGCAACAAAAAGTTCCATCAATGCTGGACGATCTGTTTGGTTTACTTCGTTGCGCGTTGCTTTCATCAAGCCTTTGATGTCATAAGTAGTAAGGGCTGTTCCGGCTCCTTTGATATAAACACCGTCTTCAACAGTTGGTTCTGGTGTTGGTGCCGGATCGTCTTTACAGGATACCATCACAACTCCCATCAGGAGAAAGAGGCCAAAGATTTGCATTAATTTACTCATTGCATTTTTTTTCATAGAATTATTAATTTAGATTAGTGAATAAAAGTGTGTTAATTATTTATTGATAGCAACCGGATCGGATGCTAAATTTGGATTTGAGTCTATAGCCCATTGTGGCACAGGAAATGTATTTCTATCGGACGAAGATACAGGTTTTTCCCACCATGCATTGTTAAATTTTCCAAAACGGATCAAATCCTGACGACGATGCGCTTCAAAAAACATCTCACGGCCGCGTTCAGCCAACAAATCATCGAGGGTAGCGCCCGAAAATGGATCAACACCGGCTCTTGTGCGAATCTCATTGATCAATGCATCTCCATTACCACCCTGTCGAATCTGACATTCAGCTTTCATCAATAAAATATCTGCATACCTGAATAACGGGAACTGGTTGCTTAAATTGTCCTTAGCTCCTAGTTTTACCTCAAATTTCACAGCCCGAACACCCGACATACGAATCTGCTCAAGTGTGAATGTATTATCCATCTGTAAGGCAGGAATATTTGGGGTGAAAACCAAATTGGCACCTTCGGCGGCAACATCAATGATTTCGGCACCTTCGTAAGTGTATTGTTGTCCCACAAGGAACGAAGCAATACGTTTGTCTGTTGGCTCATACGAGTTGTAGAAGGCTTCCATGGCAGCAAAACCATTCCATGGACCAACCGACATATTAAAGGTGAGGTTGCTGTTATAGTGCAGGGTGCGCATATGCAGGTTGAACCCCTGATAGGTATCTTCGTTGTAAGGAATGATAAAGATATTCTCTTTGCATGCTGCATTATCGGTAACAAAAGGTTTCATCGGATCGGCTTCCAGATCGTAAGCACCCAACCCGATCACACTATCGCATGCCTGTTCGGCTTTGGCCCATTGTGCCGTGCCTGTGTAAACTTCAGCATTGAGATAAAGTTTGGCTAACAACGAGTAAGCCATCCCTTTGGTTACACCTGTTTTGGTGTTAATCGTGAGTGGTAATAATACCGCACTTTCTTCCACTTCCTTCACAATCGCATCATAAATATCTTTTCTGAAATTTCGTGAAGGACTTACAGGAGCGTCAAGATATGCAGTAACATAAGGCACATCTTTGTAGTTATCAATTAACAAATAATAGTAGTAGGCACGCAGAATCTTGCCCTTGGCTATCCCAACCGCAAGCTCAGGCGACGGGTCATAGGCCTGCAGCTCTTCGATAAATTTATTGGCTTCTACAGCACCATTGTAAAAGCGGCTCCACATACTGTTGACAGTTTCGGTTTCATTGTCCCAGGTATGGGTATGCAATAAACGCCATTTACCACCATCATCCCAGTCATTAGCACGGGTAGGGGCGCACATGGCATCAGCCGTAAGTTCCTGGGCAAACCAATAACAGCCGCCATCAAGGAATTCGCGCATGGGTGAATAAATAGGACTCATTTTCAATACCGGATCGGCCACATAGTCCGAGGGTAGTATTTTATCGTAAAGTTCTGTATCCAATTTGGTACATCCAGTCTGAAAGGCTAGTATTACGATGAATGCGATGATTATTTTTTTCATAACTATTTCCTTTTTTATAATGTAACATTTAAACCTAAGGTGAACGTACGTGTTTTTGGATACACATTGTACTGGTCAAGACCAAATGACAAACCAGAGGTTGAGATTTCAGGGTCAACACCAGTATAACCGGTAATGGTGAGCAGGTTATTGGAGGTAAAGTAAACCCGGATATTTTTTATTGCCTTGATATTTTTGATGTTATATCCGATGGTGATATTGTCCAAACGAACGAATGTACCATCTTCGAGGTAATAACTGCTGAGTTTAGGATTGTCGTTCAACCCACGGACTTTTTCGTCCAACGCACTCTGCAATACATTGATATCCGGCAACCAGATTGGGTTTCCGAAGATCAATTTTGTTGTATTGAACACTTTATATCCGAATACGCCACGGAAAGCAAAACTGGCATCGAGGTTTTTGTAGATGGTGAAATAGTTCGACCAGCCCAATTCAAATTTAGGTTGTGCTGAACCAACGTTTCTGCGTTCGGCTTTTTCCAGCTCACGTGTAACACCACCCGAAGCGGTATAGAAAAGGAATTTGCCATCAGTCGACAAACCGGCATATTCAGGCATATACCATGAACCCAATGTCATTCCCGGTTTTACCACTTGTGTCCAGTTGAGGTCGCCAACCAATCCACGACCTGACAGCCAGCCTTCATGTAATTCTTCCATCTGGAACTTGTCGTTAGATAATGAAACTACATTTTGTTTGTAGCTCGAGAAAACAAATGAGGTCTTCCAATCGAAATTGGCATTGCGCACCGGATAACCCTGAACAAAAAATTCGAGGCCGTTTACTTCAAATTCGCCCACATTTGCCCAGATTTTATCAACCGGATATGGTGGAACCGGCACTGAATACTGGCCTAACAGATCATAGGTTGTTTTTTGGAAGAAGTCGATCGAACCCGAAATTTTATCGTTGAATAAACCAAAATCAAGTCCGATGTTTAATTCTGCGTTTTCTTCCCATTTCAAATCAGGGTTGGCAGCATGCGCAAATTTCATCAGGATGGATTCTTCACCTGTTTCAAAATTGATGGTGTTGCCAGCTGAATAATAGTACTCAATTCCATTGTAGTTGCCAAATTCCTGATTACCGGTAATACCGTAACCAACGCGTAATTTGGCAGTGGTGATGAAATCAATACTCTTCATAAATTCTTCGCTGGTAATATTCCACATCATAGATGCAGAAGGGAACCAACCCCATTTATTGTTGGCACCGAATTTTGATGAACCATCACGACGGATAGTAGCGGTGAAGAAGTATTTTGAATTGTAGTTGTAAATACCACGGCCAAACAGTGAAATCAAGCGGTTGCTTCCTTTCCATGATTTGATATCGCCTGCATTTACATTCTGCAGAAATGATAAATCATTCGATTCAACTGTGTTGATGAAAGGTTTTCTGCCCTGGGCATAAAATCCGGTATTGAGGTCCTCCTGGAATGAATGTCCGGCAACAAAATTCAGATTATGTTTTCCGAATTCTTTTACATAGCGCAAGGTCGATTCGATAATTTTTGAATCTCTGTTGTCGTACTGACGTTTGCCATAACCATCATATTTACCCAGACGCAGGGTAGTAGGTTCAAAATAGAAGGTTTCATAATCGTCGCGTGTATAAGCGAGGTTAACTCCTGCCGAAAATCCTTTGTAAATATCCAGGTCAGCTTTAAAGAATCCGAAGAAACGTTTTGCCTGTCTTTCATTTTGGATAAGATCGACAATAGCCACAGGGTTGTAATACTGGAACTGACGTTCGATTTCGTAGTAACTGCCATCGGCAGCATACACTGCATCTGTAGGATTACGCTGGTAGGCCTGATAAAGTACATCATTCGGGCCATTCCCGCCATAATCGATATAATCGTTATTTTCAAAAGTACCCGAAATTCCGGCTGAAATGGTCAGTTTGTCGTCAAATGCCTTTTGGTCAATATTGATACGGCCAATGGTTCTCTTTTTTTCAGTACCAATGATTACACCGGCAAAATCCTGATGTGAAAGTGAAGTACGGAAGGAAGAATTTTTATCACCACCACTCACTGATAGCGCATAGTTCTGAGAAGTACCTTGTCTGAAGATTTCATCCTGCCAGTCAACAATGGCACCGCCATCATTAAAGTTGAGGTTATTTTCACTTACATAGTTTCTGATTTGATCGGCACTCAGCAGGTCCAGACGATTGGCTACATTATCAGTTGATAAATACGCGTTAAAATCGACCTGAGCCTTGCCTTTGCTGTCTTTACCTCTTTTGGTAGTGATGATAATAACACCATTGGCACCGCGTGAACCATAAATAGCGGCTGAAGAAGCATCTTTCAGCACGTTGAATGATTCGATATCTTCAGGAGCAATGGTTGTAGGGTCAACGCCCGGCACTCCATCAACCACATACAATGGGCTTGTGGATGTAGACATGGAAGAAGCTCCCCTGATTTTAATATCGAAACCACCGTTAGGGTCACCACCTTTTTTGGAAACCATAACACCGGCAATTTTTCCCTGAATACCCTGAACCGGGTCAGTCAACACGCCCTGATTCAATTCAGCGGAAGTAATGTTTGAAACAGCACCTGTACGGTCACTTTTCTTTTGAACACCGTAACCGATAACAACCGTCTCTTCGAGCGCGATAGCATCCGGGCCAAGATCAAAATTGATGGTGCTTGTGCCACCGGCTGTTACGGTGGTTTTAATTGATTGTGCAATGAAACCAATGAAACTAGCTTCCACTTCTACGGCACCGACAGGAACATTCTCGATCCTGAAAAGTCCGTCAAAATCGGTAACGCTTCCGGTAAGGGTTCCCTTAATAACAACGTTGGCCCCCGGCATTGTTTCACCGCTTGCTTTGTCTTTTACTACTCCGGTAACAGTCCCCGTTTGGCCGACTGCTGCCGTAAGCGCAAATAAAACAAACAGCATCGGTAGAATCTGTTGTAATAATTTGTTCATACTCTTATCATTTTTAGTTAAAATTATATGGATTTGGTGAAATTTTCAATGATAATATCGTTCTCTCAACTTATTGCCTGGAATTTTCAAAACAAATTTATCCAATCAATTATGTTTATTAACCAAAATTAACTATTTATTATTAAAAAACAAGCGCAATCGGTTGAAATTTTTAATGTAATCTTTTTATTTTAAAGTGATGTTCAGGAATTTTACTAATTTTATACTGTTATTTTTATTAATTGTTTTGTTTTCAAATTGATACCGACGCATGAAACACCAGATAACCATTAAGGATATTGCCAATAAACTGGGACTTTCAACATCCACTGTTTCACGGGCATTGAAGGATCATCCCGATATCAGTCCAAAAACAAGGACAGCCGTAAAAGAGCTTGCCGGCTTGTTGGGTTACAGGCCAAACAGAATCGCATTAAATCTGCGTAATAATTCAACCCGCACAATTGGTTTGATTATTCCCGAAATTGAGCACTATTTCTTTTCGGCTATCATCAATGGTATTGAAGAGGTTGCCTATAAAAATGATTACAGTGTGATGGTTTTTCAATCAAATGAATCCTACAAACGCGAAGTAATCAATACCCAGGCGGTGCTCACCAACAGGGTCGATGGAGTGTTGGTTTCCTTTTCGAAGGAGACCCGCGATTTCAGCCATTTTCAGCGATTGATTGATAATGAGATACCGGTTGTTTTTTTCGATCGTGTTACTGACGAACTTCAGGCCGATCAGGTGGTGGCCGATGATTACCAGGGAGCTTTCCTGGCTGTAAATCACCTGATTGAAAAAGGGTGTAAACAAATTGCTCATTTTGCTGCGCCACAATCACTTGCCATAGGACGGAGCCGTTTATCAGGTTATCACGACGCGTTGCTGAAACACAATATTCCGTATAATCCGGCACAGGTAGTGTTGGCCGATACTTTTGAAACGGCTAAAAAAGCTGCCCACGAGATTCTTCGTAAACCAAATCATCCTGATGGTTTTTTTGCCGTGAATGATATGTCAGCCATCGCCATTATCAAGGCAGCATTTGAATTGGGTATCAAAGTTCCCGGTGAAATAAAGGTGGTTGGTTTTGAAAACAGCAAATCCTCTGCATTGATCGAACCGGAGCTGACTTCGGTGGATCAGTTTGGTTTTGATCTTGGGCGCGAAGCCTGTTTGCTTTTACTTAAACGACTCAAAGACGTTGATGATTCTTCGGATTTTAAACCTGTAAAGAAGGTGATAAAAACCAGGCTTGTTGTGCGGGGAACGAGTTGAGAAGTGGGAAGTGGCACTCTGCTTAAATTGTGTTCTTGTTGCCATTTTTAACTCTTTTTGGGGTAATTTCGGTCGATGTATTTCAGGCATTGACATCAAAAGAAAGGGGGCCGTCGAACTCTTGGCAATTTTTTCAACAATCGGCAAAACCTTAAACCAGTAATTCAAATACGATGTATAACTTTAGTTCACTTTTTACACTGAGCCTGTCGAAGTGTAGTTCACTCCGCACTTCCCTTCTCCCGGCACCCACAAATTTTCTTTGAAATTGACTATTCTGTCGTTCTCAATAATAAAACCTTCGTTTTCAAGTAGTTCCTGCATCAGGTTCGGACTTCCAAAATGAAATTTTCCGGTTAATAGTCCGTTGCGGTTCACCACACGGTGCGCAGGGACGGGCATGGAACTGTGATGTGATTGGTTCATTGCCCAGCCAACCATCCTGGCCGAACCTTTGGTTCCCAGATAGGCCGCAATGGCGCCATAGGTCGTAACTTTTCCATAGGGGACAAGCCTTGCTATGTCAAGTACACGATGAAAGAAATTGTCTTTTTCAGGGTTCATGTAATCTGAAAGTCACATATTTAATTGTTAAACCTTCGTTCAGCCAACGTTGTTCGTAAAATGTCCGGATGTTTTTTACTTCCATCGGCTGCTCTATAGCATAAAGATCGTTGGTCGAAAAGAGTGCGGTATGTTTTTCGTTTTCAATCGTTTCGCAGGTGAAGGCATACAACAAATCACTATCTGTTTTCAAATGAATGATTCCATCTTTCGAAAGAAACTGCCTGTATATTTTCAAAAAAAACGGCGAGGTCAGGCGCTTGCGTTCGCGTGCCTGACGGGGTTGCGGATCGGGAAAAGTGATCCAGATTTCGCTCACCTCATCGGGGCCAAAGAAATGACCAATCAGTTCGATACGTGAGCGAATGAATGCGACATTTGGGATGGATTCTTCACTGGCCGTTTTCAGTCCACGCCACAACCGGGCTCCTTTCACATCGATGCCAATGAAATTTTTATCGGGATTGGTTCGCGCAAGACCGATGGTGTATTCACCTTTTCCGCAGCCAAGTTCCAACACAATCGGATGTTGGTTTTTAAAGAAATCAGTATGCCAGTTGCCTTTTAAAGCGAAGGATTCTGTTTGAAGTTGTTCAAAGGTGACTTGAAACAAATTGCCAAATGTTTCATTTTCGACAAAATGATGGAGTTTTTTCTTTCTTCCCACAATGTTTTAATTCGGATTTACACTTTAAGAAGCCAACAATCTTCGCTCTCTTCTTTCCGGATAATGTTAAGTCGTTCTTTGGCCTGACTGATGTTATCAAAACGCTCAACACTTACCATCCATAACCCTCTTTTATTCTGTCCCACATGTTCGGAAGTGTAACCTTTGGCACGTAAATCGAGAACAAGTTTATCAGCATTGGTCTTTTCGCGAAACGCACCGGCAATGATCAGATATTGTGGTCCCTGAGGTTCAGAAATTATAACTTCCGGTTCGGGTTTGCTTTCAACAACTATGGGTGAAACTTCTGCCAATTGCTCAGCAATTGTGTCAATGGCTGAAGTTGATTCTGTTTCCACAGGAATAACGGCAGAGTAGGCTGCTGTATCGAGCGGATTATTTACTTCCTGTTCGATTTCTGAGACAAGCGGTGCTGGTTCAAGGTCATTTTCAACGATTGCCGGAGCCTTTGAAATGCTATTATCCAACGAGTTGAGTGCCTTCACCTTAGGCATGATTTGTTCGATTGGAAATTTTTCGCTGTTGATGGCGATATAATCATTTGGACTGGCATAGAAAAACGGAACCAATCCAGCATAGGCATTATAATATTGTTGTACAATGTGTTTGTTCATATATGCCCAACCAATGCCCATCACAAAAACAAGGCTTCCGATAAACATCAATTGCCTTGCATACGGATTTGGCCTTTTTGAAGAAACCATTTTCGGCCGGACTTCAGGCCTGCGCGTTGATTTCTGTCCGGAAGGCTGCATCTTTACTGGTGTCTGAATAACTTCGCTGACTTCCTGTGTTTTTCTAAATATTTTACTTTCAATCTTTTCGGGGAACCCATCACGTTGAATAGCCGGTGACACAAAACTACTCAGGCCGAAAGAGGAAGCCATGAAATTCTGATTTTCATCAGGAATAAAAACAATTTGTTTGTCGCGGTTAAAGGCAAGGCTTCCGATATTCCGAAAATTGATCCTGTGTCCTTTGCTTAATCCGTCGATACATTTATGCACAAACCGGTCAAGATTTGATTTGGCGTCCTGATACGAAATGTTCTCTGAACGGGCGACAAGTGAAAGCAGCAGGCCATCGTTGGCGCGAAGGTGTGGGTTAAAAACAATTTCGCGGTAAGGGGGTTTAAACTGGTGCTTTTGAGGATGAATTGCTGCGCTGTGGTCTTTCGATATAAAACCTCCCAACCCAGGAATGACAACACATTCATGTTCGTAGAGGAGGTCAGAAATATAGTGCGCTATTTTCATTTATCGAAGTTCAAATCTTATCCAGAAATATTCAGGTGGCTAAGATACAAATTTTACGTCTTTTCAGGGAAAAAGTTTCAATACTTTTTCAAGGTCAGCAGGGGTGTCAATTCCATAACTCTCCGTCTCTGTAATCCCCACAGTGATACTGATTCCATTTTCGAGCCATCGAAGCTGTTCGAGCGATTCCGCTTTTTCGAGTGGAGAAGGAGGCAGTTGGGTAATGGTTTTTAATGCACCGTAAAGATAGCCATATATACCGAGATGCTTGTAATACGAATGATTATTAAACCATTCGGATTGAACAATATTCCTTAAAAATGGAATGGGGTGCCGGCTGAAATAGATGGCTTTACCCGAAGGTGCGAAAATGACTTTAACGCTGTTTTGATTAAAAAGTTCTTCTTCCGAAAGTATTTTAAAGGCCAAGGTACTTATCTGGGTATTTCCGGTTTCGAGCAACGAAACAACCTGATTGATCTGTTCAGGCTGAATAAACGGTTCATCACCCTGAATATTCACAACAGCATCAAAATCAGAGGTTTGTTGCTGTAACGCCTCATAACAACGGTCTGTTCCACTCACATGATCAGTTCTTGTCATGACAACATTACCCCCGAATGATTTTACTTCAGCCACGATTCGTTCATCATCTGTTGCAACAACGATCCTATCGAGTTTGGATGCGCTTTCTGCTTTTTCGTACACTCGTTGGATCATGCTTTTGCCATGAATTATTGCAAGTGGTTTGCCTGGAAACCTGGTAGACGCAAATCGTGCTGGTATGATGCCAATAGTCTTCATAAATTGTTATTCAGCGTTTGAAGTTCGGAGTTCTCTGCCTCGGAGGCAAGACGAGGGGAGTTGGGAGTTCGGAGTTGGGAGTTATCATCGTTGTGAATTTATAAAGACATTGTAAAGACATTTTTTAAACCTATCAACCCATCAACCCATCTACCTATCAACCTATCGACCCATCAACTAAAACAACCCGTGCAAATTGGTATTCACTTTCTCGATAACGAAACTAAGGTCCTCCGATTTTTCCAGATCAATGTCATCCACTTCAAAAACGAGTAGTTTACCAATTGTATAAGTCGAAATCCATGCCTCGTAACGTTCATTGAGTAGTTTCAGATAATCAATGCGGATGCTTGCCTCGTAATCGCGTCCCCGTTTCTGAATCTGATTGACCAGGGTGGGTACCGATGCTCTCAGATAGATCAGAAGATCAGGTGGTTGAATAAACTGACTCATCAATTCGAACAACGAACTATAGTTATCGAAATCGCGTGTCGACATCAGGTTCATTGAGTGAAGATTGGGGGCAAAAATATTGGCATCCTCATAAATAGTACGATCCTGTACAATGGTTTTACCACTGTTACGGATTTCAATTACCTGCCTGAACCTGCTATTCAGGAAATAGACCTGCAAATTAAACGACCAGCGTTGCATATCTTCATAAAAACTATGAAGGTATGGGTTATTTTCAACGTCCTCATAATGTGGCGTCCAATTAAAGTGTTTTGATAATAAACGTGTCAGGGTTGTTTTTCCTGATCCGATATTTCCGGCGATGGCGATATGCATTGTGTTTATATTTTGGGGGTGCTAATGTATGAAGATTATCAGTTTATTTCATGGATTAATTGAGGATAAAATTTGTTCAACAATCTCTCGATTGTTCGATAGACGCGGCACCTTGTTTTGACCACCTAATTTACCTTTGATTTTTAACCAATTATAAAAAGTTCCGGATTCGAGTGTTCTGATTATGGGTGACCTCAGAATCATATTACGATAACGTTTGGCCTCGTAGTCAGAATTGAGGGATTTTAGCGCATTGTCTAATGTTTCAGCAAAATACTCAATATTTTGTGGAGGTTGATCAAACTCAATCAGCCATTCATGGGCACCTGATTCTTTGCCGGATAAGTAAAGCGGAGCCGCGGTATAATCGATAATATTAACATGACATTTACTACAGGCGATGGCAAGGGCTTTTTCAGCATTGTCGATAATCAGTTCTTCACCGAAAGCATTGATAAAGTTTTTTGTTCGACCGGTGATTTTAATTCTGTAAGGATTTATAGATGTAAATTTCACTGTATCACCAATCAGATAGCGCCACAGTCCGGCATTGGTGGTAATGACGAGGGCATAATTGTGGTTTAGTTCAACCTGTTCGAGCTGAATCGCTTTCGGGTGTTCATCGTTCAAATTTTCAGCCGGAATAAACTCATAGAAGATTCCATAATCAAGCATGAGCAATAATTCGGTTGAGTTTTTTTGATCCTGAATTCCGAAAAAGCCTTCCGATGCATTGTATGTTTCCATATAATTCATACCATGGGAAGGAATAAGTTGTTTGAATTGTTCACGGTACGGATCAAAATTAACGCCGCCATGAAAGAAAACTTCGAGATTTGGCCATACATCTGTGAGATTCGACTCGCCTGTAAGTTCCAATACCTTTTTAATCAACAACATTGTCCATGATGGTACCCCTGAAATACTTGTTACATCGTGTTGCATTGTTTCACGTGCCATCATGTCAATCTTTGCTTCCCATTCATCCATCAGGGCGATGGAAAGATTGGGTGTTTTCAAAAACTGCGCCCAAAAAGGCAGGTTTTGAATAATGATGGCTGACAAATCACCATCATAATAGGAATCGTTGTTAATCTCGCTGATGTTATGACTTCCTCCCATCACCAGCCCTTTACCATCGAATATCATCGATTCCGGATTGTTATGAATGTAAAGGCTGAGCATATCTTTGCCTCCCTTGAAATGACATTCATCTAAGGCCGAATTGCTTACAGGTATAAATTTACTTTTGCTTGAGGTTGTTCCTGATGATTTGGCAAACCATTTGATCTCTTCGGGCCACAATATATTTTGTTCACCTTGTCGCAAACGATCAATATATGGTTTCAGATCCTCATAAGTGCTTATTGGGACTCTTTCGTTGTATTGATCGACATTTCGAATGCTTTTGTAATCAAATTCTTTTCCCCATTCGGTCATTTTCCCCAAATTAATTAGTCGTCTAAACCATTCATCCTGAACGTCATGAGGGTATTTTATAAATAACTCAATTTGATGAATTCTTTTATTCATCAACCATGAAACCAATGTGTTGAATATTGCCATAAACTTAGATGATACGGTTATCGAAACAACAAATTTACAAAATGTATGTGTTTCGGTCGAAGAAATATTACGGAATTTCCCTCTTGATTTATTTGGGGGCTTTTATAATAAGGTACACTCCAAGTATGCTGAAGATTATATTCGGCAACCACGCAGCAATAGCAGGATGCAGATTGCCATACGTTGCAAATACTGTCGAAATTTGCATGAACATGATATACGAAAAGGTAATGGCAATCCCAAGGCCAAGATGCATCCCGATACCACCACGGACTTTTCGGCTTGCCAATGCCACACCAATAAAAGTCAGAACGATTATGGCAACGGGTGAAGCCAATCGTTTGTGCATTTCAACTTCATAACTGGTAACACTGGCACTCCCTTTCAAATATTCGCTCCTGATATGCTCGCGTAATTCCCACAAATTCATCACCTCAAAGTCCTCTTTTATTTTATATAAATCAGTTGGCTTCAGGTTTATAACTGTATCAATTTCTTTTCCTCTGACGAGGGACTCATGTAAACTATCAATATTTCGTTCAACATAATTGATGATTTTCCATTTACTGATGGTAGAGTCGTATTCAATCCGTTCGGCATTTAGTTTATAGGTAAGTTGTTGTTTATCAAATTTTTCAAGTGTAAATTTGTATCCGGTATTAACTTTGTTGTTGAATGATTCAACATAAACAAATACACCTTTTTCAATTTGAAGGTGTAGGTTTTTTCCTTTGTCCTTTACAAGGTTACCCATATATTTGTTTTTAAAATCACGGCGGATCTCGTTTGTGCGGGGAATAAGAAAATTACCGAGATAGAAAGAAACAATCCCTAATAGTATGGCTGCCATGAGATATGGTCTAAGCATACGAAGAAAGCTTACACCACTGCTTAAAATAGCAATAATTTCGGTATTTCCTGCCATCTTCGAAGTGAAGAAAATAACGGAAATGAAAGTAAAAAGATAAACAAACAGATTGATGAAGTAAGGGATAAAATTGATGTAATAATCAACGATAATCGATTTAAGCGGTGCATTTCCTTTCAAAAAATCTTCGATATTCTCCGAAATATCGAAGATGATAACAATGATTATCAGCAGCGAAATTGCATAAACAAAAGTTCCGATGAACTTTTTAAAGATGTACCAATCAATTATTTTCATTTCGCTGTATCAACTGTAAATCTTGACATTTTATTGTTTGTTACTCCATTACCTGTATATTGTAATTACCTTCGGTTCATCAGTTTTGGAACCATCAAATCTTTCCATGCACTAAAATCACCATGAATAATATGTTCCCTTGCTTCTTTAACTAACCAAAGGTAAAATCCCAGGTTGTGCACACTTGCTATCATGCTGCCAAGCATTTCTTTTGCTGAGAAAAGGTGGCGCAGATATGCCTTGGAATACTGTGAATCAACAAATACAGGACCATCTTCATCTATCTGACTGAAATCGTCTTTCCACTTTTCGTTTTTGATATTAATGATGCCCGAACTCGTAAAAAGCATTCCGTTGCGGCCATTTCTTGTTGGCATCACACAATCGAACATATCAATTCCCAAGGCGATACTTTCCAGAATATTGGCTGGCGTTCCTACTCCCATCAGGTATCTTGGTTTATCCTGTGGTAAAATATTACAAACCAATGCTGTCATTTCATACATCATTTCATGGGGTTCTCCAACCGACAATCCTCCGATTGCATTTCCATCAGCGCCTTTCGAAGCCACATATTCGGCCGATTTTATCCGAAGATCACGAAAAGTACTTCCCTGTACAATAGGAAACAACGATTGTTGATAACCATAAAGCGGAGGCACTGTTTTCAGATGATCAAAACAGCGGTCTAACCAATGATTTGTCATTTCAAGAGATTTTTCAGCGTATTGATAATCACAAGGATAGGGTGTGCATTCATCAAAAGCCATGATGATGTCGGCGCCGATCGAACGTTGAATCTCCATCACCCGTTCGGGTGTAAATTTGTGTCTCGAACCATCGATATGCGATTGAAAAGTAACGCCTTCTTCGGTAAGTTTTCGGCGGGCACTCAACGAATACACCTGATAACCTCCGCTGTCAGTTAAAATTGGTTTGTCCCAGCCGTTGAATTGGTGCAAACCACCGGCTTTCTCCAGAATGTCGATACCCGGACGAAGATAAAGATGATAGGTGTTTCCAAGAATTATCTGGGCTTTTATGTCGTCTTTTAATTCGCGCTGATGAACTGCTTTTACGGTACCGGCCGTCCCAACCGGCATAAAAATAGGAGTTTCTATTTCACCATGTTCTGTTGTTAGTTTTCCGGCACGTGCCGAAGATTTGGCATCACGACCAACTAATTTAAAATCCATCCACACAAAATTTCAGCAAAGATAGGGATTATCCAATAAGATTGGATAAATTTGCCCTACCAAAAACGATAACACCTTGCTCGAAAATTATATTAAACTATTGACTTATATTGTTTTAGGTATTGCCGGATCAAGCTTGTTGATTCAAATGGTATACTATTGGGTTGTCTTTTCGCGGGTAGCCTTCTTCAGAAGTAAGAAAGGAACATTAAATCACGATAACTTTCCACCCGTTTCTATTGTTATCAGTGCCAGAAATGAATATCTGAATCTGGAACGCAACCTTCCTTTATTGTTTTCTCAGGATTATCCTGATTTTGAGGTTGTTGTGGTGAATGATTGTTCTGATGACGGCTCAGAGGAGATGTTGACAGATATGGCCCGTAAAGAGCCAAAATTAAAATTGGTACATATAAGGCAAAGCCTGAATTTTTTTCAGGGAAAGAAATTTCCCCTGAGTATCGGAATAAAGTCAGCCAAAAGCGAATTTTTGCTTCTTACAGATGCTGATTGTGCTCCCACAAGCAACCAATGGATTCGTTCGATGGTTTCAACGTATCATGAAAAGACCGAAATCGTGTTGGGCTATGGACCTTACCAGAAAAAAGCGGGTCTGCTAAATCTTCTTATCCGTTTCGATACCTTGCATATTGGTATGCAATATCTCTCCTATGCATTGGCAGGTGCTCCTTATATGGGTGTTGGACGGAATCTGTCATACAGGAAATCACTGTTTTTGAAAAACAAAGGTTTCACTTCGCATTATAATATTTCATCGGGTGATGATGATCTTTTTGTAGCAAAAGTGGCTAAAAAGAAAAACACAAGAATCGTAATTCATGAAGATTCACGAACTTATTCGGTGCCCTCAAAAAATATTGCATCCTGGATATGGCAGAAACGCCGTCATTTGTCAACCGGCAAGTATTATAGTGTTGGTATGAAATTCAGGTTAGGGCTCTATAATCTGGTGCAGTTTACTTTTTACGCTGCCTGTGCAGGATTGTTTTTCCTGCCCATCCATTTCGTTTTCCCTACGGCAATGCTTGGCTTTCGACTGATTAATCAGTATATTATATTTGGGGCAAGCTCAAAAAGACTTGGCGAGAAAAGCCTTTGGCTGATCGCCCCTTTTGCCGAGTTGTTTTTCATGTTTTTTAATCCGATCATTGTTTTTTCCAATATTTTTTCCAAATCAGTGCGATGGAAGTAAACGAGCGCCTTTCGGAGAAAGGTCAGCGTGATTTTCGCCTGATTCAGCGGGCACTGAAGGAATCTGATCAACGGGCATATGCCGAATTATTGCTTAATTATCGTGATTCGATTTATTTCCTGATGCTGAAAATGACAAATAATGCCATCGATGCTGAGGATTTAACCATCGAAGCATTTGGTAAAGCGTTTAAAAAACTTGATCAATATACCTCCGATTATGCGTTCAGCACCTGGTTGTTCAGAATAGCTGCCAACAATTGTATTGATTTTATCCGGCACAAACGGAAAGATGCACTGAATCAAAGTTCTGATATTGATATTGATTTCTCCTCAAGTTTTGCCCGTAGGACTGCTTCAACAAACCTTGATCCGGAAGAAAATATCATCAACGATCAGAAAATTAAGATGATGCGTCAAATTGTTGACAAATTAAAGCCCCACTACAGACAACTAATTGTGCTGAGATATTTTGAGGAATTAAGTTATGAGGAGATTTCAGTGCAGTTGCAATTACCATTGGGTACAGTGAAAGCGCAATTGTTCCGGGCCCGTGATTTGTTATTTCAGGTATTAAAAAACAGTAAGGAAAATATTTAGACCAATCCAACAATAGTACTGACCTTTCATTTATTAATGTGGCAAATTTCCTGTTTCAAACCGGAGGTTATTAATTGGACAAGTTTCAATAGGAACCGGTCAATCCGGGTATAAGTAACAAGCACGGGTTACTTTTAACAATATGCATTAAATTCTTTTTATAATTGTTCGTCCTGCGCATTTGAAGCCCTTTTGCTGTTAATTAAATATCAGTAAATTTGCCAAAAAAATACAAAGAATAGATATGAAACAAGTTCCAATGGTTGACCTCGTTGGTCAATACAACAAAATTAAACCTGAAGTGGACGCTGCCATAGCAGAAGTATTGAGCAACGCTTCATTTATAAATGGCCCGGCAGTTAGAATATTCCAGGCTGATCTCGAAAAATATCTGGGTGTGAAGCATGTGATTCCATGTGCAAATGGGACTGATGCCTTACAGGTTGCCATGATGGCACTCAATCTTCAACCCGGCGATGAGGTGATTACAACCTCTTTTACATTTATTGCCACAGCAGAAGTGATTGCATTACTGCATCTTACACCGGTGTTGGTTGATGTGTTGCCCGACACCTATAATATTGATCCTGCAGCGATTGAGCGTGCCATTACGTCAAAAACCAAAGCCATTGTCCCTGTTCATCTTTTCGGACAATGTTCGGATATGGATGCTGTGATGAAAATCGCAAAAGAGCATAATCTATTTGTCATTGAGGACAATGCTCAAGCGATTGGTGCTGATTACTATTCAAAAGACGGATCGGTAAAAAAGGCAGGGACTATTGGTCATATTGGTTGCACCTCGTTTTTTCCATCTAAAAACTTAGGTTGCTATGGTGATGGTGGTGCTATTTTCACCAATGATGATGCCCTCGCTGCCCAGATGCGTGTTGTTGTAAATCATGGCATGGTAGTCCGTTATTATCATGATTATGTTGGTGTTAACTCCCGTCTGGATAGTATTCAGGCAGCTGTTTTGGATATCAAACTGAAACACCTGGATGAATATGCTGAAGCACGCAGGTTTGCAGCAAATTTCTATAATAATGCTTTCGCAGCCTGTCGTAAACTAACAACGCCAAAGACAGCCTCATTCACAAACCATGTTTTTCATCAATATACGCTCGTTACCGATGGAATTGATCGTCAGAAACTGATGGATTACCTGCAGTCAAAAGGCATTTCAAGTGCCATTTATTATCCGGTGGGACTTCATGAACAAAAGGCCTACTTAGATCCACGATACAAAAGTGGTGATTTTCCAGTCACTGAATTTTTATGTAAAACAGTTTTTTCATTGCCGATTCACACTGAATTTGATGTAGAAACATTGCAATATGTAGTTGATTCAGTATTGGAATTTGTTAAGTGAGCTAAAGTTCGGAGTGAACTAAAGTGATCTAAAGTTCGGAGTGAAAGGGAGTTTTATCCTAAAATAAAACATAATATGGACAATAAGGAATTTAGTAAAGAATTGGAAATTCGAACTAGAAGATTTGCAATTCAAATCATTAAATTATCTGCTTCAATACCGTATTCAATTGAGAGTAAGGTAATTAAAAATCAGATTACAAAATCGGGAACAAGTATTGGGGCAAATTACAGAGAAGCAAACAGAGCTCGTAGCAAAGCTGATTTCAGCAGCAGAATTGGAATTTGTGAGAGCGAGTCAAGTGAAACTGTTTATTGGATTGAACTTCTTGAAGAATTAGATTGGATTCCGCTTATCAATATTGAACCAGTACTGAAGGAAGCAAATGAACTCCTCGCTATTTTTTCTACAATCGGTAAAACCTTAAAACAATAGTTTGTTCTTTTATTAACTTTAGTTCACTTTAGCTCACTTTAGTTCACTTTAGCTCACTTTTAAAACATCATTTTATGAATAACAATCAATTATACTTCGCTCACGAAACAGCCGTTATCGACGAAAGATGCAATATTGGTGAAGGAACAAAAATCTGGCATTTTTCGCATATCATGTCAAATTGTGTGATAGGTGAACGATGTAATATCGGACAAAACGTTGTTGTTTCCCCCGGGGTGGTTCTTGGAAAAAATGTCAAGATTCAGAACAATGTTTCTATTTATACCGGCGTTATTTGTGAGGATGATGTATTTCTTGGTCCATCAATGGTTTTTACCAATGTTATCAATCCCCGAAGTGCTGTTAACCGTAAAAGTGAATATGCGCGTACGCTTGTTAAAAAAGGAGCCTCCATCGGTGCAAATGCCACAATTGTGTGCGGACATGACATTGGTGAGTATGCTTTCATTGGTGCAGGTGCCGTGGTTACGAAAGAAGTACCGGCATACGCCTTGGTTGTTGGAAATCCGGCCAGACAGATCGGATGGATGAGCGAGTTTGGTCAACGATTGCATTTTGATGAAAATGGTATTGCAATTTGCGAAGAAAGCAAGGAAAAATACATTTTCAAAGATAATATTGTAAGAAAGTTGTAATTATTGCAGGCCAAATAATTGTATATCTTTGAATTAAATAAACGACTATGAAAATATTAGTTACAGGTGGTACCGGCTTTATTGGATCACATACAGTTGTTGAGTTGCAACAACAAGGTTATGAAGTGGTTATCGTTGATAATCTTTCGAACTCTCAGGCTGGTGTTATCGACGCGATAACCTCAATTACCGGAATTAAGCCCCATTTTGAACAATTTGATTTGATTGATCGTGAACGAACTGCCCAATTTTTCAGGAAGCACAACGATTTAAAGGGAGTAATACATTTCGCTGCTTTTAAGGCTGTTGGGGAGTCAGTTGAGAAACCATTGCTTTATTATAGAAACAATTTGGTTTCGTTGATGAATATCCTCGAGAGTATGATCGAAAATGGTATTCCAAACCTGGTTTTTTCATCTTCCTGCACTGTTTATGGGCAGCCTGACGAATTGCCTGTTTCGGAACAAGCACCCATCAAGAAAGCAGAATCTCCATACGGAAATACCAAACAGATTTCGGAGGAGGTTATAAGTGACACTGTCAAAGCCTCAAAATTAAACGCGATTGCGTTGAGATATTTTAATCCGATCGGGGCGCATGAATCTGCAAAGATTGGAGAATTGCCATTGGGTGTTCCCAATAACCTGGTTCCATTTATTACACAAACTGCAATCGGTTTGCGTGCGCAGCTGAGTGTTTTTGGTGATGATTATAACACCCATGATGGTACTGCAGTGCGCGATTATATTCATGTTGTCGATCTTGCAAAGGCGCATGTGGTGGCTGTGAAAAGAATGATTGAGGCCAAAATGAAGCTGTCATTCGAAATTTTCAATCTGGGAACAGGCACCGGATTATCAGTGTTGGATGTAATAAAGTCATTTGAACGTGTTTCAGGTGAGAAACTGAATTACAAGATCGTCGGACGACGTGCTGGTGACGTTGAGCAGGTCTGGGCTGATCCAACCTACTCGAATGACGAATTAGGTTGGAAAGCATTGAAAACAGTAGATGAAATGACGGCGTCGGCCTGGAAATGGGAAAAAGAATTTCGCAAAAGAAAAGAAAGCCACTGATTTTATTAATTATATGCCACAGATTCACAGATATTTATATGGATTATGCTGATGATATTTATCCTTTGCAAAATGAAACATATCAAATAATTGGAATTTGTATGGAAGTTCATAGAGTTTTGGGACGGGGTTTTTTGGAGGTGGTTTATAAAGATGCATTAGAAATAGAGTTTCAAAATAACAATATTCTTTACGAAAGGGAGAAAAAATACGAGGTAGAATATAAAGGACATCGATTAAATCGTTCATATTTTGCTGATTTTGTGGTCTTTGATAAAATTCTACTAGAAGTTAAAGCCCAAAGTGGAATTGTTGGGGAACATTATAAGTGGGTAACCAATTATCTGGCTGTTACTAAATTACCAATAGGATTACTTATTAACTTTGGGGAGAAATCGTTAATGAGCAAAAGAATAATTTTGTAATTTTAAATCTGTGAATCTGTGGCTTTAATTTGCTTAATCATAATTAATTAATCTGAAAATGAAAAAGATCCTCATTACCGGTGGAGCCGGTTTCATTGGTTCGCATGTGGTGCGACTCTTTGTGAATAAGTACCCGAAGTATCAGATTTACAATCTCGATGCACTTACTTATGCCGGTAATCTGTTTAATCTTAAAGATGTTGAAAATAGTCCAAACTATCATTTCATCAAAGCAGACATTGTGGATGGTGAGAAAATGATGCAATTGTTTGGTCAATATGAATTTGACAGTGTCATCCACCTGGCTGCTGAGTCGCATGTCGACAGGTCCATCACCAATCCGATGGAATTTATCATGACCAATATCGTTGGCACGGTCAACTTGTTGAATGCAGCGAATCACCATTGGAAAAGTGACTTTGAAGGGAAGCGCTTTTATCATATTTCAACCGACGAAGTGTATGGTTCTTTGGGAGCAACGGGATTTTTCACTGAATCGACTTCCTACGATCCGCATAGCCCATATTCCGCATCAAAAGCCAGCAGTGACCACTTGGTGAGGGCCTATCATGATACATATCGTTTGCCGATGGTAATTTCGAATTGCTCGAACAACTACGGCCCAAATCAATTCCCTGAAAAGCTTATACCATTGTTTATCAATAATATACGCAATAACAAACCACTCCCGGTTTATGGAAAAGGTGAAAACATCCGCGATTGGCTGTATGTTGTTGATCATGCCAGGGCAATTGATGTTATTTTTCATAAAGGAAGCGATGGACAAACTTATAATATTGGTGGACACAACGAATGGACCAACATCGATCTGATTAAGCTGATGTGTAAAGTAATGGATGAAAAACTGATCAGGGCTGAAGGAACTTCCGAAAAACTCATTTCCTACGTGAAAGACCGTGCCGGACACGATTTGCGTTATGCCATTGATTCAACAAAGTTACAACGCGAACTGGGATGGATTCCTTCCCTGCAATTTGAAGAAGGAATCCGTTTGACTATCGATTGGTATCTCAATAATCAGGTATGGCTCGATGAGGTTACTTCGGGTAATTATCTGAAATATTACGAGAAACAGTACGAAGAAAGATAGATTACATTAGTGTTCGAAACAGCAGATTATCTGCTGAGGTAATTAACAATTAAAATTCCATTTTTTGTTTAATTTTGGCATGAAGTAATTTCTACTAAATGATAAAGGTTAATATGGGTTTTGTGCGAAGTTGTGCCAGATGGTATAATGCCAAAGACTTTTATCCAAATATCGGTATTCTAATCATTATCCTGACAGTTGCTATCTATTCTAATGATATTAGGTATTGGCAGCGTAATGATAGGATAATTGCCGGTGATATTTTGCACTATTACGCTTACCTTCCCGCAACTTTTATTTATCACGACTTGGAACTGAAGTTTGTTTCACAAAATCCGAGTGATTATCTAACAAAATTCTGGCCTTTTCGATCTCCTATCAAGAAGAACACCATCATGACAACGATGGGAATGTCGGTGCTATACGCGCCTGCTTTCTTAACAACAAGGGCGATCATGTGGGTTATCGGGGATGAATCGGATGGATTTAGTCCGCCCTACAATCTTGGCTTGGTTATAGGCAGTATCATTTACCTTATGATTTCTCTTGTATTGTTAAAAAAAGTGTTGTTAAGGTATTTTTCTCCTGTAGCAACTACAATAAGTCTTATCATGGTAGCCTTGGGGACTAATTTGGGGCATTATTCAACCCATGAACCCACGATGAGTCATTTATATGGATTTTTCCTTTTTTCGGTATTTCTGTATCTGGTAGTGAGGTGGCATGAGAACCCGACCTTAAAATACTCAATATTCATTGGATTAGTGAGTGGAATGATTGCATTGGTAAGACCTTCAAATATACTTATTGGATTTATTTTCGTTTTTTGGAATATATCGGGAATTGTAACCCTTAAACAAAAAGTGCTGTTATTTAGTAAGAATTATGCTTATTTGCTTGTCATAATCCTGTTTGCAGTTTTAATTTGGGTTCCTCAGATGCTTTATTGGAAGCATATAGCCGGATCTTATTTGTTCTATAGTTATGGAGAAGAATCGAAATTCTTTTTCAACAATCCACAGATATTTAATAATTTATTCAGCTATCGTAAAGGTTGGCTGGTTTATACCCCCATCATGATCACTGCTTTTTTAGGCATGATTATTTTATGGAAGAAAAAACCTGGGCTTGTTGTTCCAATGGTCATTTTCAGTGTAGTAAACATTTATGTGATTTCTTCATGGTGGTCGTGGTGGTATGGTGGTGGCTTTGGATTACGCGCGTATGTTGAATCATATGCGATTTATTCCCTTGGTTTTGCGGCATTTGTGCAATGGATAGTTGGGCTTAGATACTACTTTATAAAGATACCTCTTTATATAATTATCGCACTTTTTATTGCTTTAAATCTATTTCAAACGCGTCAGTATTACTTTGGCAGCATTCATTTTGTAGGTATGACAAAAGAGGCTTACTGGCATCAGTTTTTGAAGTTGAAACCTTATGGTGAATATTATTATCTTCTCACCATACCCGATATGCAAAAAGCCCGGCAAGGAATATATGTGTTCGAACCTACACCCAGGAATGATTAATAGGCATAGTGAATTGGTTTGTGTTAAATCAAATGATTCGAATTTCAGTGACTTGACTGAAATTCCTATATTTGTGAAAGAATAACAGATCATGACATTTTCCGGATTATTTACATCAAAAAATTCTGTTTCAGGCATCATTGCTTTACTTTTGATTGTTGTTTTAGGGTTGATTAAGTTTTCCTTTCTTCAAAACAATATACTCAGCTACGATTATTTTGGATTATATCTTTACTTACCTGCATCATTTATCTATCACGATCCAGCTGTCAGTGATTTATCCTGGCTGGAGAAGATAAATGAAATTTATCATAATACACCAATGTTTTACCAACTGCAAGCGGTTGGTGAATACCATTTGATTCGTTTTTTTTGTGGTATGGCCATGCTGTTGTCGCCATTCTTTTTCTTAGGACATATGGCAGCGATTCTTGGAGGTTATCCGGTTGATGGATTCTCTGCTCCATACCAATTAGCAATGACTTTCGCTGCTTTCTTTTATGTTATCATAGGAATTGTATATGCAAGGAAAATATTGCTTCATTTTTTTACGGATAAAGTGACAAGCTGGACGCTGATAGCACTCTATTTTGGCACTAACTTATTTTTCTGGACAACCTTCGATGCCGGGGCACCACACACTATATTATTCGCCTTATATGCATTATTAATCTGGTATACGCTAAAATGGCACGAAAATCAAAAACTTAAATACGCCCTGTTTATTGGCATTACACTCGGCTTGATTATTGTTTCACGTCCCAGTGAGATTATTTCAGTTTTCATTCCATTGTTCTGGAATATTTTTAGTCTCGATTCTTTCGTCAAAAAAGCAAAGTTGGTCTGGAAATTCAGACTCCATTTTTTGTGGCTTGCGATGGCTACAGCCGTGATGGGGTTGCCCCAAATCTGGTACTATTATCATTATACTGGTAATTTGTATTTTTCGACTTATACCGATCCTCAATCAGGTCTCGATTTCTCAAATCCGCGATTTCATTGGGTATTGTTTAGTTTTCGGAAAGGATGGTTCATTTATGCGCCTTTAATGGTGTTTTCATTGATTGGATTGCCTTTTATGATTAAGAAACAGCGTCAAATTGCTTTACCAGTGTTGAGTTATTTCATTATTAATTTATTGATCATTGCATCGTTTACAAGTTTAGTCAGTTATGGTTGGCGGGCATTTATTCAATCCTACGCGATTATGATGCTGCCGTTGGGGTTTTTTATACAATATTTGACAAACAAGAAATTGTTGATTAAGATACTATACTTTGTTGCGCTGACCTTTTTCATTTACCTATCTGTTTTGCAGTCGTGGCAGATAATGAATGGTATTATTGACAGTTCGAGGATGACGAAAGAGTATTATTTCAGGATATTTGGCCGTACACGCATTTCTGTGGAGGATAAAAAACTACTTCTGATTAATCCTTATCTTGATGATGAAACCGGAAACAAGATCATCGATAGTGCCCGCTATACCAAATCCACACTACAATTTTATGATTTTAACACACAAATCCCCGGATTGGAAAGGTTTCAACTTGTAGATGGTCAGGATTCGTTGGATAAGTGTTTCGTTCTCGGGAAACTGAATCCATATTCTCCCGGAGTTAAAATTCCATATTGTGAGATCACTGACAGTGAGTATTTCTGGGCCAGAATATCTTTTTCATTCCGCTCAGATTCAATCATTCAACCATCCGATTTACTACTTATTGCAACATTTACATATCAGGGGAAAAACGAGAAAAATAAAAATTCAGTATATAAATATCGCGCCTTTAAAGTGCCATTTAATGCTGAAAAAGTGAATACATGGCAGCATTTCAGTATCGATTATTTATCTCCAGAGGTTACTACACCGCAGGATCGGTTGGAGACTTATGTTTGGTATCGTGGTGCAAAAAAAGTTATGGTTGATGATTTTTTGGTTACCAAATTTGAACCATAATATTTCTTTCCGATCTTAATAAGGCTTTGTGTTTAAATCAATTCTTTGGTTCATAGACTGTTATGCGTACGTTGTCAAGATAGACATCTGATTGGCCTTTCAGGTAGAAATTGGTCTGAAACCTGTCGTCAGGACGACGAACTTCCGGTGTTAAGTAATCCATCGTAACTTTGTTCCATTGACCAACTGTTAATTGGATTGAATCGAATGTTGTGATTCTCTCATAGTAAGGGTATTCATTGTGTTCAAAATTCATACCCAACAATAGTGGATTTTTATTTGCATTTGCTGAAATATAAACGTCAGCTTCGACCCGTATAACAGTATATTCTTTGTTTGTAAGTAATGCATACGGGATCTCAAATTTTGGCGAGTAACAATTTTGCTGACTAAGTTTATAAACCTTCGTCAGGTTTGTTGAATCCTGTGTATTTTCAATTTGTTGGCCATTGTTTCCAAAATCCTGGAAATCGAGTTGCTTTAGGGTTAATTCAGCGTTGTTTTGTAATAACATTGTCGGATTGGCATTACGATCGATCAGCAACAACTTATTGATTCCGGCTGGGATTTTTGTTTTTAGAAATACCTCATTATAAAATTCTTTGGTCATGCGCGTTGGATGAATTATGCCATGAAGAAATTGCCACGATTGAAAAAGATTGAAAATCAATAAGATAATAAGTATAGATAAAAATCCGGCATTAATAATCATTCTCTTTTCCCCGAAGTAACTGATCAAACTTCCAAGAGGAAAAGCCAAAAAGACATACATTGGAATGACTGCCCGCTGGCTAAAACAATCGGCATACCACCAGCACGACCAGCTGGCAATAACATAAAATGAAGGAATAAAAAACAGGAAAATGGCAGGAAAAAGATGTTTCCTTGAACGGAAAAGTTGGTAAAAACCAATCAGGGCCAACGCCATAACGGGTGTATAGATAAGCCAGCCTTTGCGGAAACTGAAAAGCACTTCTGTGATATAGGGGTGAAAAAACTCCATGCCTTCGCCGGCATTACCTCCGTAGCTGTTGAAGAGGAATTTTCCTGTGATAATTTTCCAATAAATTAATTGAAAGGCACCAATAACAATCGTAATTCCAACCATATAAATTACCGATTTCCGTTGGCTGTATAAAAATGCCATTCTTTCTTTTATGTTGATGTGTTGCATGCCCCATAATAGAGGAATTATGATGACCAGAATTTCAGTCGGCCTGCTGAGTGCACTTAAACCTATAACAACGCCCAAACTTATCGCATATCTTCTGTTCAATGTTTCATGCCACCGGATGGTAAGCCACAATACCATTGAAAAAAGAAAAAATAAATAATTATGCGACATAAGTCCCTGTCCATGGAAACTGGTATGGATCAGCGCATTGGTTCCGAAAATAATGATTATCAATAGAATAGAGACAATTGCCGGCGTAAAATATCTTAGAAGCGATTTCCTGAAATAGATCAGGCCTGTAACTGTATAAATAAAACTTCCAAACAGCAATGACAATTGATAGGGAAGCGAAAAACCATCTGGTTCGTATGATGAAAATAGTGCGATGCAATGACCCAAGAAAAACCAGGGAGAATATAAAACTGCCATACCCATCGGGTATTTCATCACCCAGTTTCCATTCGCCAAAGGCAAAGCCTGATAAAATGAACCGGTGCTGTGATATTTTTCGATGATTTGCTGAAAAACGTCGATGTCTTTCAACGCCAGGTCGTTGTAAATAAATGTTGCAGGCAGGTAAAGATAATAACCAAAAATATCCCATGACAATATTAAACGGGGAATATCAGAGAAAACAATATAGGCCAGCAGAAAAACAATGAATGTCAAGGTGTAAAATGAACTGTCTTTATTCTTTAACATTCTTTCAAAGAATTGTTGATCAAATACTTATCTCTTGTTTTTTGCGCCTAAGGAAATTATACTTTACAATACACCAGATGGCCCTAAAACCATCTGAGGCGTTAATCTTTTTACCTTCATCATACGTGCGTCCATAATATGAAATACCAACTTCATAAATCCTAATATTTTTAATACGCGACATTTTTGCCGTTACTTCAGGCTCAAATCCGAATCGTTTTTCTTTGAGATGCAGGCTTTTAATCACAGGTGCCCTGAATAGTTTATAACATGTTTCCATGTCGGTAAGGTTCAGGTTTGTATACATATTTGAAAGGAAAGTAAGGAATTTATTGCCCAGGGTATGCCAGAAAAAAAGAATTCGATGTGGATTCCCACCCGCAAATCGCGAACCA
The DNA here is from genome assembly GCA_903891085.1 of uncultured Bacteroidota bacterium. Taxonomy (GTDB): domain Bacteria; phylum Bacteroidota; class Bacteroidia; order Bacteroidales; family F082; genus CAJBPB01. The sequence continues at coordinate 121,623 of CAITDJ010000104.1, forward strand.
TACACAACATCAGCAAATCCATCCAGCATGGGTTTCAATAAAATGTTAAAGTCTTCAGGATCATATTCAAGATCGGCATCCTGCACAATCACAAAATCGCCGGTTGCCAACTCAATTCCTTTATGAATAGCTGCACCTTTTCCTTTATTTTTTTGTTGGGAATATAACCGGATGTTAAGTGAGGGATTTAATGCAATAAATTCATTCACAATTTGTTGTGTGTTGTCAGTCGAACAATCATTGATAATAATGATTTCTTTTCGAATATCCTGAATGAGCTTGACGGCCGCAATTTTTTGAAGGATTCGTATGATGGAATTTGCTTCGTTGTATGCCGGAATGAGGATTGACAGTTGTTGTGACATTTTACTTTAAGATCAATGCAGGAGATGGTTTGATAAAATTGAAATCGTTTATTAATCTTTGCTATCTATGGATTATTAATAACTAATTGTGGCAAAGTTAAAAAAAAGGGTGAAGAATAGAAAAGTACTAAGTGAATTGTGAAATTTCTGGAGATGCACAAAATAAGTTTAATCACTTCATTTTGTTGTTGCGTTTTTCTTCTTGTTCTGAAACACCCATAAGGCATCGCCACGAAGCATTTCCTCCACTGAAATATTGCGTTTTGCAGCTTTTTCTTCTATCATTTTCATATAATTTGGACTGTTTTTTATGCCGTCCATAATATTTTGAATAGCTTGTAAATCTTCAGCAGAAAATGCATCTAACATATTGATAGCCAAATACAAATCGTGAATAAAACCAAAGCTGAAGCGATCCATATTGGCATCGGTTTGCAGTAGAACGATAAAATCAGCTTCCATCACCCGCGACAAAACATCTACATTGTGACGTTCAATGGTTTCACTTCCATCGCCGCGAATTACCTGCGCATTATAATACCAGAAATCGTGTGATTTGAATGACCGGGTGGCATAACCACTTCCAAAATAAGGCCAGTAGTAACTGTCAGCAACAACAATTACCCGCGGTTTATTATCTTCTATTGCGTTGTTGAAATAGAATTCCGGATAAGGCATGGCATAATCATTTGGTTTGATAAAAATATTCATACCTTCCCACATGTCCTGATCTGGTGGTACAAGTTTTTTGCTTACAATAACTTTCTTCATGCCAAAATCAATGAATTCTTTCCCTCCAATTAGTTCCATCTGCGAAATCAGACTATCGAAAATAAGTCCCATTCCATAAAAACTCCAATGGATTCCACTTTTTGGAAAAAGCGCATATCTACTTGTTTCTTTGATACTTAAAAAATATTTATTACCATCAATCAGCGGAATTTGGTGTTTGAGGAGCGAATCGGAATACAAATCGTTGTTACGAAAACCAATAGTATCAGGTTTATACATATCCGGAACTTTATCAGGGAAAAATGTTGCTTTTCCTGGAGCGAATACAACGATGAGATGTTTTCCTTGTTTATCCAACCAATTATTTACAAAAACAGTTTCAGCAATATCCTGTTTGACCTTTTCTAAACCCACAAAATTCAATCCATATAATGCCCTAATATAGTTATACTCAAACAGATAACCCTCTTTTCCGTAAATAACTCCTTTGGCATTGATGGTATCAAAAAACGAAAACTGAATCTGATTGTGAAGCCGAACAAGATCTGGACGAAAGCCCACAAAATGTTCGACATATTTATCAATACTGTCCTGCAAAGTTGCGTTGAAATATCCGGATAAACTGAGTTTCGGTTTTTTTGGTTCAACAATGGCACCTTTTAACATTTTCATACGCGGAAAATGCGTATAATGCTGTATCACAGGCAGTAATAATACCACAAAAATCGAAATAAGCAGAATATTTGAAACCCTTTTTCTCATTAAAACCTGAAATAAATAAAAGGATTAAAACCTGAGGCAGTGATGGAGCTCAAACTGAGAATGAACAGGATGGTGGCTCCGAATGTCATCAAAACAAGTGTGCTGAGTTTTTGCTCTTTACCCAATATTTTGTGTTGCCATGGCTCGTTAGATCGAAAATATGCCATGAAAGCAAATATCGCTGCCACCGAAAGCATCACCCAAATCTGTTGGGTTACATAAATTTCATCACCACCACGAAAAACAAACATGCCACAGATGAAGTTCCATGCATGCGCCATGGTGTCGGCACGGAAAAGAACCCAACCCACCATGGTGATAATGAAAGTGATTGCCACACTCGGAAACTTGCCGATTTTGCTGTAGAATTTTATCAAAAACAGTCGGTCGGCAACCAAAAAAGTGCCATGAAATGCGCCCCATACAATAAAATTCCAAGCCGCCCCATGCCAGAGTCCTGAAACGAGAAACACAAACCAAAGATTGAAATAAAGTCGTCCTGCACTCACTCGGTTACCACCCAAAGGCAGGTATAAATAATTGCGCATCCATCTTCCGAGACTGATATGCCAACGACGCCAAAACTCAGAAATATTTTGTGAAATATAAGGGTTATTGAAGTTTTCAATAATGTCAAAACCAATCATACGCAACAATCCGATAGCCATGGCAGAATAGCCGGCAAAGTCATAATATATCTGAAAAGTATATGCCAACACGCCCATCCATAAGGTATATGAGGATGTCGTGGCAGCATCACCGGCAAAAACAAGATCGGCATAAGCTCCCAACGGATTGGCTATCATTACTTTCATCCCAAGTCCGATGGCGAAACGGAAGAAACCGGTCAGTTTGTTGTCGATGGTATCGTTTTGCGATCGGTCAGTAATCTGATCGGCCAGCTCATGATAACGAATAATGGGGCCGGCAATTAATTTTGGGAAGAGGATGATATATAACTGATAATCCCAAAAATTATATAGTGGTTTGTGAACCCTTCGATATACGTCAACTACATACGTAATTGTCTCAAAAGTATAGAACGAAATCCCTATAGGTAAGATAAGCTTGGTCCAGGTTATATTTGATCCGCCAAAAACGGATAACACGGCATTAACGTTTTCAACAAAGAAATTAGAGTATTTAAAATAGAAAAGCAAACCAAGATTTACCGATATCGAAAGCGTTAACATCAATCGCCGGTGGAGCAAACTTTTGGTGTTCGACATCCATTTTACAAGATGAAAATCGAGAAAGGTAGTGCCTAGAATTACAAAAATGAAGCGCGGAGCTCCCCAACTATAGAAAAAGATACTGAAGATAAGGATGACAATATTCTTTAACTTATTGGGAACCAGGTAGTAAGTGATTAAAAATGCGGGAAGAAAGTAAACTAAAAAAAGACTACTGCTAAATACCATACCTGTTCTGGAGTCTATTTGTTTCGCGCAAATTTAGAAGAAATTTTTGTATGAAAGGTTTAATTCGATAATTATTAAATCAGACTTTATTTACTAATAAATATTTATTTTTTACTTATGCTGAACCCGTAATTATGAAAATGATTAATCGGTAAATAATTAATGAAAAATAAAAATATTGTTAAATCGATGTAAATCAATCTTATACGCGCTTATATGTTTTTTAACATATTTTAGTCTTTCTTTATACTTCGGCCTAAATTCGCCTGGGATTAGCAAAATCTAATTATTCATTGATTGTTTATCAGTAAAACAATCGTAACAACTAAATCTACTAAGAATGAGAAAAAGACTATTTTTTTTGATGTTGCTGTGTTTGTCGATAGGCAGTGAAGTATTTTCGCAGGGTGTTACTACAGCATCATTATCAGGCTCCGTTTCCGACGAAAAAGGCGAGGTAGTGATGATGGCCAATGTTTTGGCTGTTCACACACCCAGCGGAACACAATATGCAACGACCACCATGGAAGACGGACGTTTTCATTACAGAATATGCGTATTGGCGGTCCGTATAAGGTGACAGTTACCTATGTTGGATTTGAAAATACCAGTGCAACTGACATTTTTCTGCAGTTGAACAACACATCATTTGTAAGATTGATAATGAAAAGCACCAGCCAGCAATTGGACGAAATAGAAGTAAAAGCCGATCGGGAGATCATACGGGAACAAACCGGTGCAATGACCAATCTCGAAAGTAAACAAATCACCTCCTTACCGGGGATCACCCGAAGCCAGCAAGACTTAACCCGCTTAACACCCCAAAGTGATGGTAACAGTTTTGGTGGTAGAAATGTATTGTACAATAACTTTTCATTGGATGGTTCTATTTTCAATAACTCGTTCGGATTAGATTATGCAACGCCGGGAGGGCAATCAGATGCTCAGCCTGTTTCATTGGATGCCATCGATCAAATTCAGGTTTCGTTGGCTCCATTCGATGTGCGCGAAGGTGGTTTCACAGGAGCTGGAGTAAATGTTGTTACCAAATCGGGAACCAACGACTTTAAGGCAACTGCCTATCATTATTTCAGGAACGAAGGCATGATTGGTAAAAAAATTAGTGGTGAAGATGCGCCAAACCTCGATTTCAGCACAAGTCAAACCGGCTTGAGTGTTGGCGGACCTATCATCAAAAACAAATTGTTTTTCTTTGTGAATGCCGAAATGGAACGTGCCAATCAGTTGGCACATGGATTTGTTGCCAACAATGGAACAAACGATGGTCAGCCTAATGTAACGAGTGTTTCGGAAGCAGATATAAAAGCTGTTCACGACCATCTGTTAAACGAATGGGGATATGAAGCCGGCGCCTATCAAGGGTATAACCATGAAAAATCGAACAACAAATTCCTTGTGAAACTGAATTATAATATCAGCAAGAACCACAAATTAGTGCTTCGTTATAATATGCTCGATGCATCGAAAGACATTCTCCCACACCCTGAAGCCATTATTGGACGTGGTCCGACCAGTTACCGCCTTCCTTTCGAAAACTCGTCCTATACAATTTTCAATAAAATTCACTCATTTGTTGGTGAGTTGAACTCGAATTTCTCAAATAAGGTTTCAAATAAATTATTGGTTGGTTACACCGTTTTTGATGATTATCGTGAGCCAAAATCAGCACAGTTCCCTGTTATTGATATTTTTGATCAAAACGGAAATCTTGCCATTTCGGCAGGTTCAGAAATGTTTTCAACACATAATACTTTGAAACAAAATGTGTTGCAGTTTACTGATAACGTAATCTATTATGCTGAGCGACATACCATCACGGGAGGTGTAAACTTCGAAAAATTTTATTTCGAAAACTCGTTTAATCTGTTTTATTATCCCTGGCATATGTATTTTGGTGGCGTTGACGGATTTTTGTCACAAACAAAAGATTCAATCGATTTTAATGCTGAAGTGGCTACTGCCAATGCAAAACCTTATTCTTTGTCAATCGTCGATGTGGCTCAGTTGGGATTTTATGGACAAGATGAGTTTCAGCTTAATGAAAACTTCAAACTCACCTTTGGTCTTCGTGTGGATATGCCTATATATTTAAATAAACTTGCCGTTACTACTGCATCGGAAGAAGCTGCAAATTTCGGTGGATGGGTTGATAAAGACGGGAATACGGCAAAACTTGATCCGGCTGTCTGGCCAAAGTCGCGATTAATGTGGTCGCCACGCGTTGGCTTCAACTATGATGTGCATGGCGATAATACCCTTCGTTTCCGTGGTGGTACCGGTATCTTTACCGGCCGCATTCCCTTTGTTTGGTTAGGAAATCAATCCTCCAATTCGGGCATTAACCCTGGTTACACTTTCCAGGTTAATTCAACCACCGAAAACTTCAAATTCCCGCAAGTATGGAAGACAGATATCGCCGTTGACTGGGCATTCAGCGCTGGTTGGTTAGCCACTTTTGAGGCTATTTACGGCAAAGACGTCAATGCTATTGTGCATCGTAACTATAATATGAAAGCTCCATCACAGAAATTGACCGGAGTTGATGATCGTGCAATTTTTGCAGGGTTCAATGAAACAAATATCTACTCTTCGTCGGCCGGTTCCATTGGTTTTCTTGAAGCAGGATATATTGTATTGGATAATGTAAAAGAAGGTAGTCAACTTAGCTTGACCGGAAAAATTGCCAAGGATTGGAATTTCGGTTTGCAAGGCGATCTTGCCTACACTTATCAGCAATCGAAAGATTATACTTCTATTCCGGCCGAAATTGCAGCCGATGCTTTCCAGCGTAATCCTGTTGTGGGTAATCCTAATCTACCGTCACTTTCATGGTCAAGATACGGTTTGAAACACCGGTTCATATCAAGTTGGATGTATTCGACCGAATATAAATCCATGGCTTCCACTTTTGGTATGTTTATCGAAATGGGACAGGGCAATCGCTATTCCTATACTTATGCTGGTGACCTTAACCGTGATGCCATTGTGAATAACGATCTTCTTTTCATTCCCGAAAGCCAGTCAGATATCTACTTTGGCAGCGTTGATGGTGATGGCAATGGCTCACTCGCAACCGATGCCGTCACCCAATGGACAGCCTTAAATGCATTTATTGAACAGGATCCTTATCTAAAAAACAGACGGGGTGATTATGCTGAACGCAATGGTGCTTCATTACCTTGGTTCTCACAAATTGACTTACGCTTTATGCAGGATTTCAATTTCAAGGTTAAAGATAGAAAAAACACCATTCAGGTGTCGTTGGATATCATGAACTTAGGTAACCTGATCAATTCAAACTGGGGCGTTCGCCAGTTAGCACGTACCTATAATCCGATCAGCTTAATAGGAATTGATAAAAATAATGTCCCGTATTATCACTTTAACACAGATCTGAAAACCTCGTTTGTTGACGACTTCTCGATCCGTTCGAAATGGCAGATGCAGTTGGGTGTTCGTTATATTTTGTAAACCAAGCTTTTTAATTAGAAAAAGGTCATTTGCTACATGGTAAATGACCTTTTTTCTTTCAGACATATGGTATCTGGATTTGGGCATGGGTAAAAGCCAAATCAAGATAGGATTGGATTTGTATGAGAGTTTTAAGTAAATTTACCCGTTAAATTTCCATCAATAAAAGTTAACCTAGTATTGTTTCAAAATGGGTCTTTCGTCTCACGATCGTATTTGGTTCATATTCAGAATTATGGTTTTGATTATTGCCTTTTGCATAACACCTATTAAAAAAGTTTGTTCCGAAAACCAAGTCAGCATCAACAACTTTACAAAAGCTGATTATGGCGGTGGAAATCAAAACTGGGATATTAGTATCAATACAAATGGAATTGTTTTCATTGCCAACAATGCTGGATTATTAGTCGTGGATGGCTCCGGTACACAATTATGCGAATTGCCAAATCACCTGATTGCCCGATCTGTTGCAGCTATCGGTGATAAGGTTTACACCGGTTCTTTTGAAGAATTTGGATATTGGGAAAAGCCTGAAGCTGCTGATTGGACTTATCATTCGTTAGTGCCTCTGATACAGAATTTTACTTTCCACAATGATGAAATATGGAAGATTGTCGGGCATAAAGACAATATTTATTTTCAAAGTTTTGGTGCCATATTCTGTTATAATCAGCAATCGATCGAACCATTAAAAGTTCCGGGATCAATGCTGTTTTTGTTAAAATGCGGTGACCGTATATTTACCCATCATGTACAGGGTGGTCTCTATGAAATCATAGATAAACAACTGGTGATGCTCATGGGTAGTGAAATTTTCAGCCAAACCGAAATAAAATCAATTGTGCCCCTGAATCAAACCGAAATGCTGATCGGAACCAGTTCAAAAGGACTGTTCAGGTATGATGGTAAGCAATTCAAACACTGGAATATTGAGGCGAACAACTCGCTGATTGAAAGTACCATAAATAATGGAATACGGCTTGGCGACAGGTTGATTTTTGGTACAATACTCAATGGCATATTCATCCTCGATCTTCAAGGGAATATTGTTAATCATCTCCATAGTGCAAATTCGATTCAAAATAATACAATACTTGCTATCAAGGGTGATTCGGAAGGTAATCTATGGGTTGGAATGGACAAAGGATTCGATTATGTTTCATTTAACCCACCCATTGAAGTTTATCGCGAATCGGAAATGAAAATGGGAACTGTGTATACAGCAAGTCTTTTCAAGGGCGAACTCTATGTTGGAACAAATCAGGGTGTCTACTATTATACTGTGAATAAGGAAGGTAGATTTGTTAATCGATGTTTTTTGCAAAATAGTCAAGGTCAGGTTTGGTTTTTAAAAATAATTGATGGCCAGTTATATTGTGGGATGAATAGTGGCACATATCTTATTGATAATCATCAGCTAATACGGGTTAGTAATGCCAATGGGGGTTATAATTTTGTTCCCGCAGATAATCATGGAAGCGAATTAATTTTACAAAGTACATACAGTTCACTTGTTGTTTTTGAAAAGAAAGGCAATATCTGGAGCAGAGACAGGTTTTTGGATGGGTTTATAGCTCCGGTGAGATATCTTGAGATTGACCATTTGGGGAATATATTACTCGGTCATTCTATCACAGGTATCTACCTTATGCAGCCAAATCCAACTTTTACACAGGTATTGCAGGTAAAAAAGTTGAATGAGAAGGATGGTCTGTGGTTTTCGACAAACAGGGTCTTTGAAGTTGACAATAGAATTGTATTCCCGGGCGGTGATTCACTGTTTCAATGGGATGCAATTCATAATATCATTGTGCCATTTACAGAATTGAATGAACAACTGAATGAATTTAAGTCATCAACGAATATCATCGCAGTTCCAAACAATAAATATTGGTTAATTAACCGTAATGAGATAGGGTTGTTTGAGATTCGTTTCGGTAAAGCCCAACTGCTTTTACGTGTTATTCCCGAAGCCTATGGTATTGATTTGGTTGAAAACAATGAAAATATTGTTGCATTAAACGACAGTTTGCATCTCATATGCATGGAGAACGGATTTTCAGTTCTGAATATTCAGAAAATGAGCAGGTTGGTTGATCGGTATGATTCTCCTATCATCAAGGAAGTTGTCCTTAGCAATGGCACAATTAATACTTATTCAGGTCCATGGGTGTCCAGAAAATATTTGAAAAGTGATTTCAATAATATCAGGATTTCATATGCCTCAGTTGAATCAGTTGGTAAAAAAATTTATTACAAATATCGATTGCAAGGATTTGAAGATGATTGGAATGATTGGACAACAATGGCCACAGTTGAATACAACCGATTACCGCCAGGAGATTATATGTTTAGTGTTAAAACTCTCACAAACAAGGGTATAGATACACAAAGCTCCCGACTTACATTTACTATTTCGCAACCCTGGTATCTATCATTACCAGCATTATTTTCTTATTTTGTACTCCTGGCTGCGTTTCTCGTTTTATTAAGGATCAATTTCAGGAGAAGAAGATGGAAACATCAGGAGCAAATTCTGAAACAGGAGAATGAAAAGATGAGGGGATTAAAGGAAAAAGCTGAGGCTGAGATGATTAAAGTTGCTAATGAAAAGCTACAGTCCGAAGTGTCAATGAAAAATATGGAATTGGCGAAAAACACAATGTCGGTAATCCGTAAGAATGAGGCCCTGATTGAGGTGAAAGATGAACTTGAAAAGCAAAAGGAGGAGTTGGGTTATCGCTTGCCAAATAAATATTTTGAGAGCGTTATTCGGTTGATAGATAAGAATATAACAAGTGATCATGATTGGGAAATGTTTGAAAATCATTTCGATCAGGCTCATGAGAATTTTTTTAAAAAGCTGAAAGCCCAGTATCCAGATCTCACACCACATGATTTCCGCTTGTGTGCCTATCTGAAACTTAACCTTTCGTCAAAGGAGATTGCTCCATTATTGAATATCACTATTCGCGGTGTTGAAGAAAAGCGGTATCGCTTGCGGAAACGGCTCAATTTGGCAACAGATCAGGGGCTGACCGAGTTTATTATGAAGTTTTGATACTATCGCGATCATCTCTTCGCTATTAATATCTGTTTGCTATCCCAATTGTGACAATACCTTCGCGAAAATCTGAACTTTTGAAATTTTTCATGAATTATTAAGCTATATGGATTTAAAAAAGTTATTACAATAAATATTGTTGTAATAACTTAATAGATAATGAATTGAGATTAAAAAAAATTCATCAGATGTGGTAAAAATGAGGCGAAAAACTCATCTTTTTTGTGTTGAAGTAATCAAATTGAAGTAATCATGATACTTTTTTTTTGAAGATGAACTATTTTCGCTAAAATTTAATGCAATCGATTGTATTTAATTTTTTTTACAGAAATTTGTTTCCGTTCCGTATAAATTAAGTTTGGGGTGAAACGCAAAAAAGCAATGTTGATCAACGCCCTTCTTTTTATAATTTGAAATGACAATGAATTTCATTCCAGAAAAACAGGTTGACTCAATGATAAGCGTAGTTTTAAATCAAAATAAAATGGTTCAAAAACCTAATATTTAAGCATGTAATGATTAATTCGCAAATTTATCGTACCTTTATAATACATAGTTAAGCAATTATTTTACCAAGATAAATCGATTCATAAATAATAAACTTAATTTTCTTTAACCTTTAAATTATCAAAACCAATGTTATGAAGAAACATTTACTACAAAAAAATGTGATTCGCTGGACTAAGAGCATGCTTTTGCTATTGCTCGTCTTTGCGGGTGCTTCAGTATTCGGGCAAAGCCGGAATATTAGCGGTACTGTAACCGATCAATCAAACAATGAATCATTGCCTGGAGCCACTGTACTTATTAAGGGCACAGCGAAAGGCGTATCAACCGATTTCAACGGAAAATACACCCTGGCTGTTGAATCAGGTGAGAATACGCTCGTTTTCAGTTTTGTCGGCTACGAAACAATCGAATCGGCAATTGGCGCCCAAAACGTCATTGACGTTCAACTTATTCCAGCTAAAACTTCATTACAGGAAGTTGTTGTTGTTGGATATGGAAGCAGTAAAGTGAAAGACCTGACCTCCTCTATTACAACTGTAAAATCGGAAGATCTTGTTAAAACACCTTCATCTCAACCTATGCAGGCCTTGCAAGGTAAGGTTGCCGGTTTACAGGTTGTCGCTAACGGTGGACCGGGAAATTCAGCCACTGTCAGAATACGTGGTATAGGTTCATTTCCGGGCAGAGACAACGAAGCCCCTTTGTTTGTTGTTGATGGAATGTTTTTTGATAATATCGACTTTTTGAATCCAGGCGATATTGCATCCATTTCAGTGCTGAAAGACGCTTCAGCAGCAGCCATTTATGGTGTAAGGGCGGCTAATGGAGTGGTATTGATCGAAACAAAATCGGGTGCCTACAACCAAAAAACAGAAATTTCTTACAATGGATATGTTGGTTATCAGGTTGCACAGAATGTTGTTAAAATGTCGAATGCCGAGCAGTTTACTGCCATGGCAAACGAATCAGGATCAGCTGCTGACATTTCATTTGTCGAAAACGCAATGCAACGCTACGGCCGAAGCAGAGTCAATCCTTTTATTCCTGATGTTAACACTGACTGGTATGGTGAAATATTACGTCCGGCAAAGATTAACAACCATAGTCTCGATTTTTCGGGAGGTAATGAAAAGGCGAGATATTCCATTGGTACAAATTATTTCTTCCAGGAAGGAATTCTGAATATGAAGAATGAGTTTGAGCGATTGAATCTTCGAGCAAAAATCGACATAAAAGCTACTAAATGGCTCACGGTTGGTGGTAATTTGATTTACAGTAATGCAACAAAATTCAATGAGCAGGCAGGCGCATGGAATCAGGCTTACTTTGCCGTTCCTATCATGCCGGTTTTTGATGAATTGAATACCGCTGCCGATCCTACCAACTATTCCAATGCCCAGGATATCGGGTACAGAAGTGGTCAAAATCCGTTCCCTACAATGGATTTTAATATTGACAGAATGAAAATCAAAAAGATGATCGCCAACTTCTATATGGAATTCACCTTGATCCCAAATACTTTAACTTTCAAAACATCCTATAATACAAATATATCTACCATTGATCAAAGAGTGATTAATCTGCCCTATTTCATTGGTAATAGTTTCCAGAATCCTGATGCTACAATCACACGTACAATCTCATTATACGATAATCAAATTCTTGACAATGTTCTCACTTTCACTAAAAAGTTTAATGTCCATAATTTGACTGTGATGGCCGGAACTTCATTTAAAAATGAAGGGTTTCAGTTACTCTCAGCCCAGGCAAAGAATTTCCCAACGGATATGGAACAATCATGGTATATCAATCAATCATTAAATGTGATGGCCGATGCCGTATCAGATGGTGGTGGACGCCAATATGGTATGTCATATTTTAGTCGGTTGGCATATAATTATGATGAAAAATACTTGTTTTATGCCACGATACGTGCAGACGGAAGTAACAAATATCAGCAAACATGGGGATACTTCCCAACAGTTGGTATCGGCTGGGTATTGTCTGAAGAGAACTTCCTGAAAGGTAATGAAAACGTTCCTTTCCTGAAACTGCGTGCCAGTTGGGGCCAACTTGGTAACGACCGTATTCAGGCCAGTGACGGCGCTTTCACGACCGGTGTTGTTACAACAACCTTAGGCGGCCTGCTTTATTCAGGAACAGTTGTTAACAGCACTTTTTCCTCACTTAAATGGGAATTGACCGAGGAAACCAATGTTGGTATTACAGCTAAGTTGCTCAAAGACAGATTATCAGCTGATTTTGATTATTATGTCCGTGATACGAAGAATGCTGCAATTCCTGTTATTGTTCCAGGTACTGGTCAATATTTTCTTAAACCTGTTGGTGTAATCCGAAATTCGGGTATTGAACTTGCTCTTAACTGGTCAGATAAGATTAACAATAAGATCGGGTATACATTGGGTGGAAATATTTCAACCCTTAAAAACGAGGCGAAAGACCTTTACGGACAGGAATATCTTGATGGTGGTTCTGCTGAATTTCGTCAACGTACCTATGTAGGAGAATCTTTGATGGCATTCTATGGAAGAGAAGTAGCCGGCGTTTATCAAAACCAGGCTGAAATTGATGCTGATCCTGTTGCAGTTGCCAATGGCCTTGTCCCTGGCGATTTTAAATATAAAGATCAAAATGGCGATGGTGAAATTAATGATGGTGACCGTGTAATCCTTGGTTCCTACTTCCCGAATTTCATGTATGGCTTTAATATGAGTGTTAACTATTTGAATTTCGACTTCTCAGCCAGTCTTTACGGACAAATGGGAAATAAAATTCTCAACCGTAAACGCGGTGAAGTGATCTGGACAGCTGATGGAAATATGGATGCTGATTTGGCAACAAATCGCTGGCATGGTGACGGTACTTCCGATATCTACCCTTCTTCATCAGGCTTGAGAAGAGGATGGAACCAGAAAATGAGTGATTATTTTGTAGAAGACGGCTCATTTTTCAGGGTACAGAACCTACAGTTAGGTTATACCATAAAAAACAGTAAATGGCTTGGTGGGGAATTCCCTGAAACAAGAATTGCATTCACTGCAGACCGCCCTATATCATTGTTTAGTTACAATGGATTTACGCCCGAGGTTGCCAATGGTATCGATTCACAGACATATCCTGTTCCGGCTACTTATACTATAAGCTTAAATATTAGGTTCTAATCCTCTAAAATTTAAAAAAATGAAACGAAATAAATTCTTCATACTCATAACCTTTTCGGTTGTCGCACTTTTAAGCATCAGTGGATGCTCAAAGTATCTTGATGACCCAGCCGAAGACCGAACTTTTACCGGTGGAACTGATTACACCATAAGTAGTAATATGATATTACCTATCATAGGAACCTATTCCGAATTGAATAATACTGAATGGGAAGACTTTCCACTTATCTCAGTTCGTGGCGATGATGTTAATGCAGGTGGTTTGGGCGACCAACAGGACTTTGCAGAAACAGATAATTACAACTACAACAAAGATTACTGGATGTATAACTCATTGTGGCAAAACTATTATACAAATATGTTCTCTGCCAATTCAGCAATGGAGCAAATTGCCTTATACAAAGAAGCCGGTGCAAATGCTGCGCTCGCCGATCAGTACATTGCTGAAGCAAAAGTGTTGGAATCATGGTGGTTGTTTCAATTAAGCCGCACCTGGGGTACAATTCTTATTCCTGCTAATTCCAGTCCTTCTTCCTTGTTTGTTACCCCTTTGTCGACCAAAGATGAAGTAATGCAATATATTTCTGACAGGATGGATGAAGCTACTCCTAATCTGGTATCTGTGAGACCTAACGAGCGTACTGATATTCCTGGTGGAGTAACTAAATATACTGCCTTGGCACTGAAAGCACTGGCGAATCTGGAATTGAAAAATTATCAGGGAGTAGCTGATGCTACCGGTGAGATTATCAGTTCAGGAAAGTTTTCATTGGAAGCTGATTTTTATCAGTTATTTAAAATCCCTGGTAAGCTGAATAGCGAAAACATCCTTGAAATGCAATATTCAGATTTCGGACAGGGTTCCGGTGACAATTATTCATACCTCTTTGCTTTTTTTGGCCCACAAGGTTGGACACCTGCAGTGACAGGATCGGGAGATGGCTGGGGTTTTTATGAGCCAAGTATGAAATATATCAAATTTATGCTCGGTCGCGGCGAAACTATTCGTCTGGAGACAAGTGTAATATTCACCAATCGTGGAATTACAGAATTAAAAACTGATCCTAATTATTCAACGTTGCCTGCCTGGATATCAAATACCACCAGATCCGGCGATGTATTTAATGATTATGCGCGTGCCTTTTTTGCCAGCGGAAAGCACTATCTGCCATCCGATCAACTTACAACAGGCCGTACCGATTATGGAACAAATAAAAACTTTACTTGTATCAGGTATGCTGAAATACTTCTTATGTATGCTGAAGCATTAACCCAGGGAGCTTCAGGTTCAGCCGGTTCAGCCGATGCTGCTGTGAACACCGTTCGTGCCAGGGCTGGTATGCCTGCACTGTCAGGGGTTTCAAATGCTCAGGTGATGGATGAGAAATATGCAGAACTCGCTATGGAATGGGGAACACGCTTTTTCGATATGGTAAGGTTAGGCAGAACCACCGAACTTAGTTATGAGGGAAAAACTTTCTCAGCCGATAAAACTTTCCTTCCATATCCGCAAAACCAGATTGACCAGATACCTATACTAAAGCAATAGCTGTAATACGAACAATAAAAAATTAAAAAAATGAAAATTCTCAACTATTTATTCATTTATTTACTGATGGTAGTCATTACTGCTTCATGTAACAAAGGTCTTGATCCAATTACCCCCATATCTCCAAAAGCCGATGAGGATGTACCTGAAATCGTGATAGAATTTCCTACTGAAGGAAAGGTTATTCGCTCCACTGAGGAGATTGGAACAGCCATTTTCGAACTGGTTGCGAGTGATGATATCGAACTCAAATCAGTTATTGTTCAACTTGATGGGACCGAAATAGGTAATTATTCATCATTCAAAGATTATCGTAAAGCCGCTATTAATTTGGAATACAATAATCTTCTGGATGGAACCCATACATTAACCGCAACTGTTACCGACCTTACTGGTAAAAGCGCTGCAGCAACAGTCAATTTCAAAAAGATAACAGCGCCAGTTTATGTTCCCCTTGATGGAGAAATACTTTATCTTCCTTTTGAAGAGGAATTCCTGGAGGTTATTTCAGGCGAAGTTATCACACCGGTTGGAGAGCCCGGATTCGCAGAAGGCAAAGTTGGCTCTGCTTTTGCAGGAGCAACTGATGCATACCTTTCATTCCCGACAACGGAAATGATTAAAACTTCAAATGTGAGTGCCGCATTCTGGATGAAAATAAATACGACTCCGGACAGAGCAGGTATTTTGACCGTATCGCGCGAGGATTTGGCCAACGCAGGTTATCCGGCTATTCAGAATAATCGAACAAGTGGTTTCAGATTCTTCAGAGAAGGTAGTGCAACCTCACAACAATTCAAAGTAAATGTTGGATTGGGCGGAACCAATGAAAGTTGGAATGACGGTGGGTCTATTGATCCTTCAACTGGCGAGTGGGTGCATTTGGCATTTACAATTTCAGATACTGCAAGCACCATTTACATTAATGGTGAAGTAGCTCGTGTAGCCGCCATGCTGAATCCTATTGACTGGACCGGTTGTGATCAAATTTCGATTATGACGGGCGTCCCGCGTTTTACTGAATGGAACCATTTCTCTGATCTGAGTTTATTGGATGAATTACACATTTTCAACAGGGTTATTACTGCTGCTGAAGTACAGAGTTTGTATACAGTAGAATAGTCTATTGTTGGAATGTTATTTTGAAAGAGGGAAGGGATACGTCCCATCCCTCTTTTTTTCTTTAAAGGTTATATAATGAATGATATTTCTTTCCAATAATTAATCGTTTTGGACTTGATTCGACTCAAACAATATTGAACATGACTACAAATTCTAGATCAACATGTGTTTTTTTACAATTAATAAGCAGTATGCTTATCATGGTTTTATTTGCAGCCTCGTGTAACAAGGACCCTGAAACTACCATTGGTAAACTTGATCTTATCTCATGTTTTGTGGGCAATGTTCAGCTTCAATATGGTGCTGAAATTTCAGAAGTACCGCTTAATCAGGACGTAATTATAAAATTTTCCGTAGCTGTTGATACCAATTCGGCGCGTCAGAATATAAGAGTAACCGATGAAAATAGTGTAACATTTGGTGTTCAATTTGTTTTTGCAGACGATGGAAAAACAGTTTTGTTGAAACATAGCCAGAATTTTACGAAGCAAAAAAGTTATTTCGTAAAACTTGCAGGAACCCTGAAAGGAAGTAAGGGTGAGACATATACCGGTGCGGAGTTCAGATTTAAAACGACAAGTGGTGTTTTCACGCTTGAGAATATTTGGCTCGAAAACAAGGATTTTAAGACAGCGTCAAATTTTGTTAATGTCAGTCTTCAAAACCTGACTTTTAAACTTGAGTTTTCAGAAGCTGTTGATACCAATCAGATACTATCAAAGTTTACAATGGGAGGTACTGGTTTTGATGTTAGTTATGCTAACAATTTTAAAACGGTCAATTTGTTATGCACTGACGATTTGAGCGGGTATTCAAAGTATTATTTCGTTGTTTCGACGAGTCTTAAATCGCTATCAGGATATACGTTTCAGGGATTCAGTAATTCATTTTTCACCGAACTTGATTCAACCCTTAAATTTCCACTTATCACTGACGATGAATTGCTTACGCTTGTTCAAAGTCAAACTTTCAAGTTTTTCTACGACTATGCACATCCTGTAAGCGGAATGTCACGCGAGCGCTATAATTCCGGAGATATTGTTACTTCAGGCGGTTCAGGTTTCGGCGTGATGGCACTTATAGTTGGTATGGAACGGGGTTTTATTTCCCGTAATGAAGGTATTGTTCGGCTTGGGAAAATTATTCAATTCCTTGAAACCTGCGACCGTTTTCATGGTGCCTGGTCGCATTGGATCAATGGTAGTAATGGCAACGTCGTGCCATTCGGAACCAAAGATAATGGTGGCGATTTGGTTGAAACAGCCTATATGGCGCAAGGGTTGTTGGCAATGCGTCAATATTTGAATTCAACCGATGAAACAGAAAGTGATTTAATGAACCGAATCACGGAACTTTACAATGGCATTGAATGGGATTGGTACACCCGGGGAGGACAAAATGTATTGTATTGGCATTGGTCGCCAAACTACGGATGGGATATGAATATGAGAATATCTGGTTACAACGAAACCCTGATCACCTATATCATGGCTGCTTCATCGACCACACACACGATTCCTGCAGCGGCTTATCACGTGGGTTATGCCCGAAGTGGAGGCATTCTGAATGGAAAAACATTTTACGGCTACCAGCTTCCTGTAGGATATGATTATGGTGGTCCCATGTTTTTTGCGCATTATTCTTTCCTAGGACTGGATCCAAGAAACTTATCCGATGTTTACGCAAATTACTGGACACAAAATGTAAATCATTCGCTTATTAACTGGGCGTATTGTGCCGATAATCCAAAGAATTTTCCAAATTACAGTGATCATTGCTGGGGACTTACAGCCGGAGATATACCGGATGGATATGGCGTCAGCGAGCCAACGAATGACCGTGGCGTCATAACGCCTACTGCGGCAGTCTCATCGCTGCCCTATGCCCCCGAGCAGTCGATGGAAGCAATCCGGTTTTTCTATTTTATCCTGGGTGATAAGCTCTGGGGCGAATATGGTTTTTATGATGCATTTGATGTTCATTCAGGATGGTGGGCTGATTCGTACATCGCCATTGATCAGGGACCTGAGATCGTGATGATTGAAAACTACCGCTCGGGCCTGATCTGGAATCTTTTTATGAGTGCTCCTGAAGTGCAGGCTGGATTAGATAAACTCGGATTTACTTATTAATTTGGAGATGTTTTATTAGTTTATGCTGGAATAATTCAAAGTTGATTAAATCATATCTCAGCAATTGATTATCGGATGAGTTGATGCAAAAACCGGAGTAATATGTCGAATAGTTAGTGTTAAACCTCATGAAATTTCTCAATATATTCTATTTTCTTTTAGTCCTAGGGTTTTTGTCTTGTCAGAATCAAAAGCTAAAGTCGACGCAACAATCGAACATGTCGGTAATTTCTGATGACTCTCTGTTAACACTTGTTGAATATAATACTTTTCAATATTTCTGGGAAGGAGCCGAACCGGTTTCCGGGCTTGCATGTGAGCGGATACATATGGATGGACATTATCCTCAAAATGACAAATCTGTCATTACATCCGGTGGTTCAGGATTTGGCGTAATGACCATTCTGGTTGGAATTGAACGTGGGTTTATTACCCGCGAACAAGGATTAAATCATTTACAGAAAAGTGTTGATTGGTTGGCAAAAGCAGATCGTTTTCATGGTGCGTGGCCCCACTGGTTGTATGGTGAAACAGGAAAAGTAAAACCTTTTAGTTCGAATGACAATGGTGCTGATCTTGTTGAGACAGCTTATCTGATACAGGGTTTATTGTGTGTAAGGCAATATTTTGCAGATGGGAATGTGGAAGAGAAGAAATTGGCTGCCGAAATAGATGTGTTGTGGAAAGGTGTTGATTGGACATGGTTTACCAATGGTGGTCAGGATGTGTTGTTCTGGCATTGGTCGCCCGACAAAGAATGGATTATGAATGTTCCGATTCAGGGTTACAATGAGTGTTTGATAACCTATGTGCTTGCCGCGTCTTCTCCAACTTATCCGATAAAACCAGAGGCTTACAACAAAGGCTGGGCCAGAAACGGCTTGATCAAAACTGAGACTTCAGCCTACAACTTAGTGTTACATTTAGAACACGACAGGGCCGGATTGTATGGTGGACCGCTATTCTGGTCACATTATTCATTTTTAGGGTTAGATCCTCGTGGATTAAAAGACAAATACGCTGATTATTGGACCCATAATGTGAATCACACCCTTATCAACAGGCAATGGTGTATCGAAAATCCCAATAAATTTAAAGGTTATGGAGAAAACTGCTGGGGTCTAACAGCTAGCTATTCACCTGATTTTTATGCTGCTCATGCACCTGGTGAAGAAGATAGGGGAGTTATTTCACCCTCTGCCGCTATTTCCTCATTTCCATACACTCCGGAGTATTCTATGCAGGTTATGAAACATTTTTATTATGACCTGGGAGATAAAATATGGGGTAAATATGGTTTCTATGATGCATTTAGTGAGCAGCATAACTGGTATCCAAATCATTATCTGGCAATAGATCAGGGGCCGATGGTAGTGATGATCGAGAATTACCGGAGTGGTTTACTGTGGAAACTTTTTATGAGTTGTCCTGAAGTTCAACAAGGGCTTACAATGTTAGGATTCACAAGTCCTGCGATTATAAATTAAAACCCATGATTACAATGAATCATATATTAAAGAAATCAATCATCATGAGTGGATTGATTATCATGATGATAACTTCAGCGAATGCCCAGAAAGACGTTCCGAAAGAAGAAGTTCTTAAGAATTCTATTCCGGTTGTTGGCATCATTCACAATCTGTCTGATTCTGCTTTACTCGATATTGTTCAGCGTCAGACATTTCGTTTTTTCTGGGAAGGAGCGCACCCTGTCAGCGGCATGGCACTCGAACGCAGTGATACTGTTTTGGCAGAGCATTACTGGGATTATATCAACGAAGCCTGGGATGAGCCGAATTTCAGTAAAACTGAATTTGGTCCGGATGCCTGCGCGGTCGGAGGAACCGGTTTCGGAATCATGAGTACCATCGTGGCTGTTGAACGTGGCTGGATTGGTCGTGATGCTGCCGTGAAGCGATTGGTACAAATAGCTGATTTTCTGATCAATGCTGATTGTTATCATGGCGTTTATCCGCATTTCATGAATGGACGGACGGGGAAAACCATTAAGTTCGATCGTCTGGATGACGGCGCCGATCTGGTTGAAACTTCTTATCTGCTGATGGGTTTCCTGTGTGCCCGCGAGTATTTCAATGCCGATATTCCGATCGAAGTTTATCTTCGGAAAAGAATCACCCAAATGTGGAACGCTGCCAACTGGAACTGGCATACGAATGGTCAGGCAAAGCTTTTCTGGCACTGGAGCCCGAACAATGGCTTCGATATGAATTTCCCCGTTTGGGGCTGGAACGAATGCCTCATTACTTATGTGATGGCGGCTTCTTCACCCTATCATGCCATTTCCAAAGAGGTTTATGATGGAACCTGGGCAGGCAGTGGTGGTTTCCTGAACGGAAAATCCTATTATGGAATCAAACTTCCGCTGGGAAACTACGATTTTGGAGGCCCTTTGTTTTTTGA
The DNA here is from genome assembly GCA_903891085.1 of uncultured Bacteroidota bacterium. Taxonomy (GTDB): domain Bacteria; phylum Bacteroidota; class Bacteroidia; order Bacteroidales; family F082; genus CAJBPB01. The sequence goes on from CAITDJ010000104.1 coordinate 142,375, forward strand.
ACAGTACACCTTTACCGGAATTGATCCGAACGGTTTGGTCGACTCGCTGGGAATCGATTATTTCGAACAGGTACGAAATCATACCCTTATCAACAGAGAATATTGCATCGAAAATCCGAAGAATTACAAAGGTTATGGCGAAAACTGCTGGGGACTCACGGCTGGCGACAGTTATAAAGGCTATGTAGCCCATTGTCCGGATACTGATTTTGGAGTGATACAGCCCACGGCTGCCTTGTCGTCTTTTCCTTATACACCCGAATATTCGATGCTGGTTTTGAAGCACTTTTACTACGATTTGGGCGATAAAATCTGGAGTGATTATGGCTTTGTCGATGGTTTCAGCGAATCGCACAACTGGTACGCCAAGAGTCATCTGGCCATCGATCAGGGACCGATTGTGGTGATGATCGAAAACTATCGTACCGGATTACTTTGGAAACTGTTTATGCAGATTCCGGATGTTCAGAACGGACTCAAAAAACTTGGATTTCAGAGTCCATGGATAAAAAAATAAACGAATTTATCACCTGTACTATGTTTCGTAAAGCTCTGATTATCATCTGTATATTACTTGGCCTTTCTGCAAGGGCCCAGGAGTTTACTTACAGGTTTTTTACCAACAGTCTGATGACTGGTGAATATTTTTACAGCTGTGCACAAGCCAGAAATGGTTCATGGATACAGCAGTATAAGAATAAACTCATATCGAATGAAAAGGAATTCCACTCTCCGGGGAACTCACTGGAATTGAGTTTTTTTGATTTTGAAGG
>CAITDJ010000105.1 GCA_903891085.1 uncultured Bacteroidota bacterium
ACTTTACATTTTACACTTTGAATTTTTTTTATATTTATGCAACCAGAAACAAGCAACCAGTCTGCGGACAAGCTAGTTACTAGTCACTAGTTACTAGTCACTAGTCACCAGCTACCAGAAACCAGCAACAAGTAACCAGCCTTTTACGCCCAATTTGCATTTTGACTTTACATTTTGCACTTTGAATTATTTTCTAATCGATAAGCAACCTGCCGAAAACTTTCTTGACAAGCAGCCAGTAAACTGTAACAAGTTACTAGTTTCCAGTCACTAGCTACTAGCCACCACCATTTCCATTTGCCCTTTAAACTTATGTATTGAGAATAAAATATTTGCATATTGTATAGCTTACTCAGCAAATATTTCATACATTTGTACACTATAATGAACAATATATGGACTTCCTGAAAGAAAAACATCGTAAAAAAATTTCAATCACTTCGCTTGATTTCGTCAGAAGTGCGATGACGCATATTGACTGGAACTCACGTCTGATAGGTATTAAGGGCGCCAGAGGCGTAGGCAAAACAACACTTTTACTTCAATATATTAAGAAATTTCATGCAAATGACCCGTTGGTCTTATATGTCAGCATGGATGATATTTACTTTTCGAACAACACATTGATTGACTTTGCATCTCAGTTTGCAAAACAAGGTGGGAAGCGACTTTTTTTGGACGAAGTGCATAAATATCCTAATTGGTCGCAGGAAATAAAAAATATTTATGATGATTTACCCGAATTACAACTTGTTTTCACAGGTTCTTCTTTACTCGAAATTATCAATGCACGCGCCGATTTAAGCCGGAGGGCCATCGTTTATAAAATGCAGGGACTATCCTACCGCGAATATCTGGGGATAGTACTTTCGATCGATTTTCCCATCATAGACCTGGAAGAAATACTCAGTAATACGTTAGAAATATCAACATCTATAAACAATAAAATCAAGCCTTTACAGTATTTTTCGCATTATCTTTCGCATGGCTATTATCCGTTTTTTAGAGAAAATGACCAATTGTATCATACACGCATTGCCGAAGTAATAAATTTAATCATCGAACTCGAATTACCGCTACTGAGAGGTGTGGATTTGGCTTATATACATAAACTTAAACAATTGCTTTTCATCATTTCACAATCGGTACCTTTTGTCCCAAATGTGAGTAAACTGAGTGAAAAAATCGGAATTCACCGCAACACCCTGATGACGTATTTCCATTATCTTCAGGAATCGGGTATTACACGAAATCTGTATAAACAAGCCGGAGGCATTTCTTTGCTCCAGAAACCGGATAAAATATATCTTGAAAACAGCAATCTTGCCTATACTTTTAGTTTTGACAGACCAAATATTGGAAATTTACGTGAAACATTCTTTGCTAATCAATTGGCATTCAATCATCAGCTAACTTATCCTGTGAAAGGTGATTTTCTGGTTGACGAAAAATTCCTCATCGAAATTGGAGGCAGTAATAAGGGAAACAAGCAAATCAAGGACATGCCAACGAGTTATATTGCCGCAGATGACATCGAATTTGGATACGACAACAAAATACCATTGTGGCTTTTCGGTTTTTTATATTGAAATCACCCATTCACGTAACACTTGTTTAGTAGCTAGTAGCTAGTAGCTAGTGACTAGTAACTAGTAACCAGCCACTAACCCCTAACCCCTAACTACTAACCCCTAACCCCTAACTACTAACCCCTAACTCCTAACCCCTAACCCCTAACTCCTAACTACTAACCCCTAACTACTAACTCCTAACCCCTAACTCCTAACCCCTAACTCCTAACCCCTAACTCCTAACCCCTATCAACCAGCCACTTACCTTCTCCTATTTATTATTAAAAAAAAATGATCCTTAACGTTTTATTAATTTGAAATATGCTTTATTATTATTTTCTTTGTACACTGAAATAGTGTTCGATAACCGGTACTTTATTGACCTTATTTCGTGTAATTGAATAGTAGAACAGAGAATAAAAACCATAGGTATAAAACGAAATTTTTATTATGATTTTCACATTCGGACCATGGTTTATCAACACTCTACCATAAGTAAGAAATTAATTTAAACAATACAGCTATGAAAAAACTTTTATTTTCTCTTTTATTTTTGCTTTGCCTGGGGGTGAACGGGTGGGGACAGACAAATAGCTATTTAGGATTAGATGGCGGATTTGAAGGTACTGCAACCATTGATAATACAGCAACTGGTGATTTATTTCCAAAAGCAAGTAAGTGGGTAAAAGCAAATGCAAATGCAACAATTGCTAATGAGACAAGTACAGTAAGAAGTGGTAGTAATTCCCTAAAAGTTTCTACAACTTCTACCTCCAGCTGCCGTATATGGTCTCCTTTAGTTACAATTTCTGCTTCGACAACTAAATGGGTCGTTCAATATTACAGGAGAGCTGCCAGTTTGACTTATATTGAGAATCAAAATTATAATTATAGAGGAACTGTTGAAGCTGGTAATGGATCATACTCAACAGTTGCCGCTACGAATACATGGGAGAAAGTTACTTATGCACCTACTTCTATTCTTTCGGTGACACAAGGAGCTGGTGGGATTTTAGAAAGAAAAATATCAAGTAATGGAGATATGTTTTATGATGATTTCTGTTTATATGAATCTTCTACAGGTTTTGATAATACAGTACCTGATCAGCCCACTTTAGCAGTAGTTGGCACACCAACAACTAGTTCATTAAATGTGAGTTGGACCGCTCCAGCAAGCACCGATGGCGGGGGATTTATTGTGGTAAGAGGTCTTACTGACCCAACAACAGTTCCTAATGTGAATGGAATTTATAAAGCAACAAATATTATTGCTGTTGGCATGACAGTGGTTTACCAAGGTACAGCAACAAGTTTTACTGATAATAGCTTAGACGCAGGGACAACTTATTACTACAGAATTTATACTTATGACAAGGCATATAACTATTCAAGCGCATTAACGGGGAATGGTACAACAAATTCATCCTCAAGTAGCTCCTCTGATATAACTGGGGCAGCAAACGAAACCTCTAATATTGCCTATGCCACATATCAGGCTGCTTCAATTACTGCTATTGCTGATGCTGTAAGAATGTTTTCATTTACCATTCGTGATGGCGGCGGAGTTGCTGATGGAGATGCATTGCCCACAATTTTAGCTTCAATTACCCTGAACAAAGGAGGAAGCAATGGGGTTACTTCCTGGGCAAATACCATAAGGCAGGCAGCATTATATGATGGTACAACAGAAGTTGCTGAAGTGAGTGTTACTGGTGAAACAATCTCGTTTACCGGACTTTCAGGAGCAAATGTAACAGCTGCCGATAATGGTACTAAAACACTTGATTTATATGTTACTTTTGAATCTTCAGTTACTGATAACCAGCAGTTTCAGTTTCAGATTACAAATGCTAATGTGACGGCGGCGGCCTCGGGCAGCTCAACCTTTTCAGCCTTTACTGCAGTTACAAGTAGTGTAACGTCTGATGCTAACAGAATTGAAGTCACAGCCTCCGGTATTATTTTTGATCAAAACGTATCAACAGTCGCATTGGGTGCAGTGATGAGTCCTTCACCCACAGTCAGGGCAATTGATGCAAATTTAAATTACGATCTTGACTATGCTGCTAGCTGGTCCGTTGCAGTCACAACTGGTCTGGTAACTTTTGACGGCACGGCAACTACGAGCGGAAGTTTTTCATCAGGAGTCTCTACATTGAGTAATTTAAAATTTAATGTTGCCGGAAACGGTAATAAAATAACGGTAACAAGTGGTTCATTTACAGATGAGAGTGGCTTATTTGATGTAACCAATCCGCTACCAGAGATTAATTTAAAACAGAACGTAACGAGTATTGCTTCAGGAGGAAGCTATGATTTTAGCACTCAACTTTCAGGTACAAGTTCATCTCCTATCACTTTTACAATTGAGAATCTTGGTTCGGCTGATTTGAATTTGACTGGAACACCCAAAGTGGCTAAAAGCGGAACCAATGCTGCAGAATTCACCATCGATGAAACTTCCACCAGTGCAGCTGTTTCAGCAAGTGGCACAACAACTTATACAGTTACCTTCTCACCTACAAGTCAGGGAGCCAAATCAGCTCAATTGAGTATAGCCAATGATGATGCAACCGGTAGTGAAAATCCTTACATAATTAATTTAACGGGAACGGGTACAGTTTCTTCTGCTTCAGACATTGCTAACACAAGCGGGTATTCATTTACATCCAATGTAGGCTATGCCTCCTACCAGACAGTTTCTTCGCTAGCAACCGGGAATTCAGTCGGGGTTAATGGATTGACAATCAGAGATGGAGCAGGTGTTGCAGATGCGGATAATCTTGGCACTACCTTGACGGGTATCAGTTTTACTACCGGAGGCTCAACAGCCATCCGAACAGCAGCCTTGTTTGATGGTTCAACCAATGTGAGTGAGGTTACAGTGAATGGTGCAACGACCATTACTTTCTCCGGACTATCCTTAACTACTGCAGATGCCGGGTCAAAAGATTTTGAACTCCGTGTTACGTATCAGGCGACTGTTACAGATAATCAGCAGATTACGTATACTGTTAGTGCAGTAACATCAAATGCAGCCGGATCAGGTTTTGCAGCTGCCGATGGTGGTGCTGCAGCATCAACTTCTACTGGCGATATAAACAGATTAGAAGTAACTTCAAGTTTGTTGGCATTTGTGGTGCAACCTACTAATGTTGGTACTTCTTCAAATATCTCTCCTGCTGTTACAGTATCAGCAAATGATGCTAATGGAAACCGAGACCTTGATTATGTTACTGATATTTCGATAACCGCAAGTGGCGCAACCTTAACTGGTTCACCAGTGTCCGGAACACCTGTCAGTGGTTTGGGCACATTTAGTGCATTATCTTTTAGTACTGCTGGCACAGGAGTTACATTAAGTGCTTCTTCTGGTGTGATAACACAAGCAATAAGTAATTCTTTTAATGTAACTTCTACTCCTAAAGTTTTTATTTCAGAGTATCTTGAGGGAAGTAGTAATAATAAAGCTTTTGAAATTTATAATGGCGAAAATACTTCTATTGATTTAGCGCTTTTAACAATTAAAATGTATGCAAATGGTGGAGTAACACCAAATTCTACCTTAAATGCTCTTTCTGGAACACTTCAAGCTGGCTCAGTATATGTTATTGCTCATTCCAGTTCGAATGCAACAATATTAGCGCTAGCAAATAGCTTAAACGCTTCCGTCAATACTTTTAATGGTGATGATGTTATTGAAGTTATTTACAATAGTGTAACAACTGATATTTTTGGAGTTATTGGAACAGATCCAGGCGCAAGTTGGACTGTTGCTGGAAATACATCTGCAACAGTTGATAAAAGTGTATTAAGAAAATTAAGTGTTACACAAGGCAATACTGTTTGGGCAAGTTCTGCTGGAACTAATGCCACCGATTCAGAATGGGTTGTTTATTCTACCACTGACTATTCAAATAACCTTGGTTTTTTTGGAACTGCATGGTTAGGCACCACGAATACTACTTGGTCAACTGCTACAAATTGGGATGTCAGCACACCATCATCTGGCAATAATGTTGTCATTCCTGATGTAACAAATGATCCTATATTAAGTGGATCAGCCACAATTGCTAAACTTACAATTAGATCCGCTGGGGTTTTGAATATTGCAAATACAGGTCAACTCACCGTCTCTGGCGCCCTCACCAATAGTGCAACTGCTACAGGTTTGGTAGTTGAATCAGGCGGTTCGTTGATGCAAAGCTCAAACAGTGTTTTGGCCACAGTAAATCGTAGCATTGATGCCTGGGGCGGAGCAACAGCAGGATGGCACCTATTGTCGGCACCTGTTTCAGACCAGACGTTTACCAGCTTTACTTCAGGGACAACAGGTGGCTATGATTTCTATTTGTGGCGTGAAACATTCAACGAATGGGTAAATCATAAAGCTGAATCGGGAACTTTTGGCAGCAATTTTGTTGCGGGTAAAGGATATCTTGCATCTTACGAAAACACATCAACAAAACAATTCATCGGTACTTTAAATAATGGAAATGTTTCTGCATCACTGACATATTCCAGTACAATGGGACGTAAAGGATGGAACCTGATAGGCAATCCATACAGCTGCGGACTTATCTGGGATAATGGTAGTTGGGCAACTGCAAATGCTGATATCAACGGTACAGCTAAAATTATTCTAAGCGCAGATGGTTCATTTGACGATATTTCACAGGGAGAAATCATTCCTGCCATGAATGGATTTTTTGTACATACAGTTGCAGCGGCAAGTCTTACTATCCCGGCAGCATCAAAAACCCATGGAGGTAGCTGGTATAAGGAAGCAGAATCAGTTTCAAAACTAACATTAACAGTTACTGATCTTGACGGTCAGACCGCACAGAGAAGTCATATTCTTGTTCGTTCTGATGCCACATTCGAATTTGATAACCGCTTTGATGGCGAATTCATGCCATTATATGCTCCAAGTTTCTATTCAATAGTAGGTGAACATTCATTGAGCACGAATGCCATTCCAAATGTCAACAATGAAACAGTGATTGAAATGGGATTTGTTAAAAATGAAGGAAATTCTTTCCGTTTGACTGCTTCCGGACTTGAATCCATTCAGGCTGATATTTATCTGACTGACAGAAAAACAGGCAATACGCAGAATCTTCGCATAGACCCGGTTTACAACTTTACCGGAGAAGAAAATGATTCACCCAATCGTTTCAAAATCACTTTCGGTGCCGTTGGTATCAATGAATCTGAAAACCAAAACAGCCTTCATGCTTATGTATATGGCAATCGGGTATATGTAACAAATGCACTTGGCACAGCCAGTATGCAATTGTTTGATTTACAGGGCAGACTGGTACAAGCTTCTCAGTTGAATGGTGAAGGTTTACAAAGTCAGCCATTGAATCTGCCTGCTGGCGTGTATATCGTCAGGGTGCAGAACGAGAAATCGGTGAAATCAGTGAAAATAGTTATTAGTGAATAGGTAATAGTTAATAGTGAAAAAAATATAAGATATGAAAACAAATATTATCAAAACACTGATCTTCTGCGGATTGTTTGTCCTGAGTGTAGGCGCTATGGCGCAGGTTCCGCCCCCGCCACCCGGCGGCGGCCATGGTGGCACAGGTAATGTTCCCGGCGGCGGTGCACCCATTGGTTCCGGCATCGGTATATTGCTGGCACTTGGGGCTGCTTACGGTAGTAAAAAAGTATATAAAGTCTGGAAAGACAAGGACGAATTGGAAAGTTAGAAGTTAGAAGTGGGAAGTTAAAAGAGGCCTCCCCGGCTGCAAGACGGGAAGAGTGAAAACAGCTTACATTCAATTTTTGGCTGAATGAAACATAAAAAAACGCAGAACAATTGTTCTGCGTTTTTTTTGTAAATTTATTGAATAGAATCTCTTTGGTCAGGCATGGATTGTTATACATAATGAAGAGTTATTTGCCGACTGGGAATTAGCCATAAAAGGCGAGGCAATATTTAAAATTGATCCATTAAAATAATTAACATGAATCCAAGAGTAAGGAATGTTAGTCCGGAAAAAGACTTTAAGTTATTGATTACCTTCGATAATGGAGAAATGAAACATTTCGATGTTACACCCTATTTGAATATCGGGATTTTTTCTGAATTGCAGGATGTTAGCCTGTTTAATTCAGTAAAACCTTTTTTAGGAAGCATACAATGGGCGAATGGTGTCGACCTTTGTCCGGATACCTTGTATTTGGAAAGTACAGAATTGAAACTTCGTAGTTGAACCTACTGGTTACTAGTCACTAGTTACTGGTTACTGGTTTAATTAACCAGAAACAAGAAACAAGAAACCAGAAACAAGAAAAAAAACGCAGCATTCACGCGCTGCGTTTTTTTTTGTCTATTTTTGTAATGACGGAGGGGCCGTCGCTTGTTATTATGCCCGGTTGATCTGATTCAACTGTTTAACGTTTTGAATATGCATACCTCTTTATTGTTAAAGAGGAATTTTCGTTTTGTAATAAACGGAAAATTCCTGATCATTGCGCTTTTGTTTGGTTTTTCGAGCCTCACTTATGCAACCATCCCACCCAATTATTACGACGGTGCCATCGGCAAGTCAGGACAAACACTACAAGTTGCATTGTATAATATCATTCTCGGGCATACGGCAGTCAGTTATACCCCCGGGGTATGGAATGCCTATTACACCACTGATTTAAAAGGAGATGGTACCATCTGGGATATGTATAGTGATGTGCCGGGTGGAACACCTGCTTACACATTTCTTCCCGGAACTGATCAGTGTGGTATATCTTACGTAGAGGGTAGTTGTTACAGCCGTGAGCATTCTTTTCCTAAAAGTTATTTCAACAGCGGAACTCCGATGTACACCGATTTGCATCATCTTTTTCCGGTGGATCAGTATGTAAACGGTACCGGACACAACAATTATCCATACGGAACTGTTGCATCTCCTGCCTCCTATACTTCAAGCAATGGAAGCAAACGTGGCCCCTGTTCCTATCCGGGTTATACAGGAACCGTTTTTGAACCCATTGATGCTTATAAGGGTGATTTTGCCCGCGCATATTTCTATATGGCAACGCGTTATCAGAATCTGATTGCTGCATGGCCTGCGAATGATGCAAATGCCGATGCAATACTGAACGGAACCTCCTACCCTGCTTATGAAAGCTGGTTTTTAAACCTGCTACTGGCATGGAATACAGCTGATCCGGTTTCGGCGAAAGAAATTGCCCGCAACGATGCCATTTATGCCATACAGCATAACCGCAATCCCTTTATCGATCATCCTGAATACGTGGCTGCTGTGTGGTCGCCCGGCGGACTGAAAGGAGAACCCTCCAACCACCCCACGAATTATCTGGCTTCTGCCGGATCACCTAGCTACAGTTCCATCATTCTGAACTGGACCGACGCCACGGGTGCGGTTTTACCCGATGGCTACCTTGTAAAAGGAAGTACCGTAAGTTTTGCCGCCATCACCAATCCTGCCGACCATACAGCCGAAGCAGATGGCGGACTGATCAAGAATGTTTCATACGGAACACATGCACAAACATTTACAGGATTAACAGCAAGTACCACCTATTATTTCAAGGTATATTCTTATACCAATTCAGGTACAGATATCGATTATAAAACAGATGGTGTAATTCAAACGGCCAGTTTGGCAACTACAGCAGGAACCAGTGTTTTGCAGCCGGGAGATATCGCTATCATTGAGGCTGATGCAACTGATCCGGATAGAGTTTCATTCGTTGCTCTAAAACAAATAAGTGCTGGTACTGTATTCAATTTTACGGATAATGGGTTTATAAATGCATCAACTGTTAGAACAGGAGAAGGGATAATTGTTTACACAGCACCAACAGTTATCTCAGCTGGAACTGTCATTTCTTATTACAATGGGATGACTATGACAGGTACTGGTTGGAGTATCGGCTCAGGTTCATTTTTATTAAATGCAAGTGGTGATCAGGTATTTGCATTTCAGGGAACATGGGGTACAAATCAAATAGTTATTTATGGTGTAAATACGGGTGGTCCATGGATTTCTTCTGGTATTGCAAGTACTAGTACCTCTTATCTACCTTCAAATTTGACAAACAATTTAAATGCAATTGAACTGACAGCAGTAAATGGTTTTTATAATTGGATTACATCTGGTTCTTCATCAGTTATTGGAAATATAATACCTAATCCAGATAACTGGACCACAAGTGCAGGCAATCTTGCCTCACCTGCCTGGAGTTTTAATTTGAACAGCACTTCTACCACGATCAATAAAAACACGACAGTAAAATACCTTACTATTCCTTCCGGCGAAACGCTTACCATCGCTTCTACCAGTCAATTAACTGTAACCGGCACACTTACCAATGCTGTTCCTTCCGGACTGGTGATAAACTCCGATGCTTCAGGCACCGGCTCTCTGATTCATTCCAGCGATTTCGTTCCGGCAACGGTAAACCGTTATTTACCCGGCGCATCCTGGGCCTGGCATTTATTGGCATCTCCTGTGAGTCAGGGGATTGAGGGATCTGATCTTGTGCCATCCGGATCAGGCTATGATTTATACTGTTACGACGAGCCAACAAACAAATGGATCAATTATAAGAATACGAGCGTTGAACCCAGCTGGAATACCGTAAACGGGAGCGAATTTATTCCCGGACGCGGATATATGGCTGCCTACGAAACGGCCAATCCGACAAAACAATTCACCGGACTTCTCAACAACGGAACGATAAGCTTTGATTTGACAAAATCAGGAAGTAATGAGTACAATGGCTATAATCTTGCCGGCAATCCCTATCCTTCGTCCATCGACTGGAAGGCAGTCAGCGGCTGGACAAGAAGCGATCTCGCCTTAAATTCAGGCGGATATGATATAAGCATCTTTAATTCCACTGCGGGTAATTACGGAGTTTTCAATTCTGCCGGTTTGACAGGAACCAACGGAGCAACACAGTTTATCGCTCCCGGTCAGGCATTTTTTGTAAAGGCTTCTACTACAGGTTCCTTGTCGATGACAAACAGCGTTCGTTTACATAATAATGCGGCTTTTCTGAAGGAAACGGATGAAATTGAACGTTTTATCCGCTTGAAAATCATCAGTCTGGCTACCAATTATTCTGATGAGGTAATCCTGGAATTTGGCCACGAATCCTATGGGGGCTCTGAAAAAATGACAGGTTATACCGAAAAGGCTCCTTCATTGATGCTTCCTTTCGAAGGTACTGCTTATGCTATTCGCTTCATGCAGAACACTGATGACGAACATCTGGTTCCACTTCGGTTTGTAGCAGGTGAAAACGGAGGATATGCATTCCAATCAACAGTGGATGCAACATTTTTCAGGATGGCACAACTCGAAGACGTCATGACCGGACAAATCTATGACCTGAAATCACAGTCTGAAATCCTGCTTTCAGCCACGAAAGATGATCCTGCTGACCGTTTTGTTCTTCATCTAGGTCTGATGGGCACCGAAGAACACACGAATAATGAGTTGCTTACGGCTTATATGAATGGAAAAAATTTGCAGATCAATAATTTAATCGGAAAAGGAAAAGTATCGGTATTCGATCTTCAGGGCCGCATGGTTCAATCCATAACAATGACCGATAAGGGATTACAGAATTGTCCGGTTCAATTACCGGCCGGTGTGTATGTGGTGCGACTGCAGAGTGAAAATGCCGTGAAATCAGTGAAAGTAGTGGTTAGTGAATAGTGAATAGTGAAAAAATACAAGAGATATGAAAACAAATATAATTAAATCACTGATCTTCTGCGGATTGTTTTTCCTGAGTGTAGGCGCTATGGCACAGGTTCCACCCCCACCACCCGGCGGCGGCCATGGTGGCACAGGTAATGTTCCCGGCGGAGGCGCACCCATTGGTACAGGCATCGGTATATTGCTGGCACTTGGCGCTGCTTATGGCAGTAAAAAAGTTTACAAAGTGTGGAAAGATAAAGACGAATTAGATAGTTAGTGGTTAGTAGTTAGTGGTTAGTAGTTAGTAGTTAGTAGTTAGTAGTTAGTAGTTAGTAGTTAGTGGTTTTAATTAACCAGAAACAAGAAACCAGAAACAAGAAACCAGAAAAAAACGCAGAGCGAATGTTCTGCGTTTTTTTTTACCCGGCACTGTTGTCAGACCGATATTTGAAACCGTCAGCGCGTTACCTGACAGTGACGACCTATGTCCGGATACCTTGTGTTTGGAAAGTACATAATGGGAACTTCGTATTGAACCTACTAGTTACTAGTCACTAGTCACTAGTTACTAGTTACTAGTCACTATTTACTGGTTTATCCATAACAGCCTATCGGCCGATTTTTCGCTGTTTTTCTTTCTATTGAAAAGAAATAAAAAAGCCCTGCGGTTTCCCGGGGATAAAAAATCACAAAGTACCTTCATCAGCAATGGAATAATCATCATCATACCGCAATGATATGTCAAGAGCATTTATTGCTTGATAAAAAAAGTAAGAATTTATAGTGGTTTCATTAGAAAGATGGAAAATATACAACTGCTTGTTTAATTCATTTACACACACTACTTTTGTGAAATAAAATAGAGATAGCACTACGAAATAAAATAGAGATAGTACTGCGGAATAAAATAGTAATTGTAGTGCTTGGAAAAATACTGGTGGTTGATAACGGGATAGAATAATTGATATTATAAAAAAACTATGTCATGGCAACAATACAGGAAAGATTAGCTGATTCACTGAAGGAGTTACAAAAACTACAAAATGAGAATGGTCTTGCTATCGTAAGATCATCAGACATTTCCCGTGTTCATCTCGAACGGTTGCTAAATAATGGATTTCTGCAGGAGGTAATGAAAGGATGGTATATTTCTTCCCGACCTGACAGTGCTCCCGGTGACACAACGAACTGGTACACCTCGTTCTGGCATTTTGTTTCTGTATATGCCAATACCAGATTCGGCAATGACTGGTGTTTATCACCTGACCAGTCGTTAGCTTTTTACAGTGGCAATATAACTGTTCCGCTACAAGTAATCATCCGTATTACATTAGAGCAGAATAATGTTGTTAATTTATTACACGGCACATCTATTTTGTATATTAAATCTAATATTGCCAATCCCATACGCACAGCGCAGCAATTTAAAATAAATCTCTATTCACTCCCTGAGGCTTTAACCGAGTGTAGCCTTGCCTTTTACAGATCAGATTCAATCTCTGCAAGGACATGTTTATCGATGATACCAGATGCTTCAGACCTATTGAAAATTCTAATTGACAAAGGACAAACGATAAAAGCTGGTCGCCTTGCCGGGGCTTTTCGCAATATCGGGAATATAGCCGCCGCAAATCAGATTATTGAAACCATGAAAGGTTTGGGATACGATATCCGGGAGGAGGATCCATTTGAAGAGCAGGCTCCAATCCCATTTGTACGGATAACAACTCCTTACGTTACCAGATTAAAAATCATGTGGACTGCAATGAGGGAATCCGTTTTAATAAATTTCCCCGGATCAGATCATGTTCATACAGATATTGAAAGCTGCCTGCAACGCATTACCGCCCAATATCAGTTAGATGCCTATCATTCCTTGTCAATTGAAGGATATAGGGTAACTAATGAATTAATAGAAAAAGTAAGGAGCGGGAACTGGAAACCCGACACCGATGCATCTGACGAGCAACAGAAGAATGCTATGGCAGCCCGAGGGTATTATCAGGCATTTGAGGCGGTAAAAAATAGCATTAAAATGATTTTGGAAGGAAAGAATCCGGGGGAAGTAGTGAATTCTGATCAAAGTACATGGTACAGAGAATTATTCGCACCAAGTGTTGCTGTCGGTTTATTGAATCCAGGTGATTTGGCCGGTTACAGATCAAATCAGGTGTATATCAGAGGATCAATGCACACTCCTCTAAATCCGGAGGCAGTGAGAGATGCTATGCCTGTATTGTTTGATTTACTGAAAAGTGAACCGGATGCAGGTATTCGTGCCATTCTGGGACATTTTATTTTTGTCTATATTCACCCATATATGGATGGGAATGGAAGAATCGGACGTTTTTTGATGAATGCCATGCTTATTTCCGGTGGATATGAGTGGACCGTAATTCCGGTTGAAAGGAGGCCTGAGTATGTGAAAGCCCTGGAGAAAGCCAGCGTTGAAAGGGACATCACTGATTTTACAAATTTTATCGGCTCTTTAATAGTCAAAAACTGATTGGAAGAGTATTTCGGATTGAGCTTCATTGGGTATATTGTAAAATATAGGTGATTGGATATTTCCAGTATTTGCCGGATTGTGTCGGTACATAAAAATACTGAAAGGTGATGCCAACGTTGTATGAGAAGATCATCCGGTCATTGATTAACAAAATTAAATTTTGTTAACGGCACCGTTTGCAATCAGCGCCAGCCGGGGGTGACAGAAAAAACAATTCAGGGATGTGTGTGCTTCGACTTCCTCGTCTTGTTGCCGAGGCAGGCTGCTCAACATGACAATAGACTTTATATTTACCAATGTTTATTCATCTTGACCGATACTCATTTAAAAAAAATCATCAGAAAAATATATTTACTTAGTCTGATCAAGACCTAAAAGCGCATCGGCCGATTTTTCGCTGTTTTTCTTTCTATTGAAAAGGGAAAAAAAAAGCCCTGCGGTTTCCCACAAGGCTTTGTGAATCAAATGCTTCTTTGATTATTCTTCGATCGATTCGTGGCTTTTAATAACTTTATACACCTTCTTCGCACCATAAGCCGCATTTACGCTGATCAGAATACCTGTCATGTGATTCTTATGATCAGGGTGCAAGGCAAGCATATTAGCAGGGCTTGAGTTATTTCTGTTCCTGTTTTTAATGCGTATCAATCCCTTTACATTTTGAACACATATCCCAGGGCAAGCTCATACACCAGAGGTGTAGTGTTCACATCGTAAACCCAGAAATTCTGATTGGCCGAAACATAGAAAGCACTTCCGGATACCATCTTCCTGACCAGCGAAAGGCTGATACTGCTGACAGTGGAATGATACCAGTTCGTTTTTTCCACGCCCACTTCTTTCATACGCTCCTTGCCGGTTTCATACCAAAACAAAAAGGATGGCTGCAGGCTCCATTTTTCATTCATCCTGAAATTTATTGAAGTTTCCATACCCAGTGCTCCGCCGGTATAGCCCATATATTCATTTTCAATACCTGAATCATCATTGTAGAGGTAATCTTTATACCGTGCAGCATCAAATGCACACAGCGCTCCGATATTGACATCGATGCCTTTTGTGACTTCGTTGCGGAAAATCCAGTAGGTGAGCCTGCCTTCATAATAATTGAAGAAAGCCTTGTCAGTATTCAATAGATTTTCTTTCGCTCCAGTAATATTATAGGAGTAAATGAATTCAGCATCCAGTTTTCCTTTCAATGAACCACCAAATTTACCCTGAAATCCATCAGAACCCGGGGAGCTTGTTATGGAGCCCTGAATTCCAATACCGCTCTTGCCTTTTTCAAGCATTCTGGATATCTGCGCATTAACCTGAAAGGTAAAAATGATGCAGATCGAAAGTATTAAAATCTTTTTCATAGTATTGATTATTTTGTTAGTAACTCCTCAAATATAACTGTTATCGTTTATATATATTTTTGTATTTCAGAAAGTTATGAACAATAATGATACAGACTGTTTGCCCTGCTTCGCTGAAACTATACAGTATATCCCCCCTGTAATCAGTTATCTTAATTCCCAGATTTTCCTGGCCTGATGGCAGATGTAAATCGCCTTTTCATTGGCATGGATGCTGGTTGATGTCATGGTTAAAATTTACATCCTTTTCAGTTTATCTCAATTTTGCCAGCATCCGGATTTATTTAAAGTGCTTTCGAATCATGTTCAGTAATTCTTTTTGATCAATGGGTTTGGAAATATAATCGTTACATCCTGCTTCAATCGCCCTGTTTCGCTCACCGAGGATAATGTGGGCAGTTTGTGCAATGATGATCACATCCTTGTTAAACGTGCGGATGTTGCTTGTGGCCTCATAGCCCTTCATAAAAGGCATGGCAATATCCATCAGGATTAAATCAATGTCGGGATTTTCAAAGCAAACCGCTACTGCTTCAGCGCCATTTTTAGCATGTAAAATTTCATTACTGATCTTTTTAACGGCTATAGTAAGCAGGAAATCCGATGTTTTATCATCTTCAGCAATCAGTATTTTCAGTTTTTTCATGGGATTTTGTGTTTCGGCTGCCGCAAAATCATGTCTTTCTGCAGCTTTTTCTTTGCTGCCGGGATGCCGCGGAATGGTAAAATAAAATGTGGAACCCTGGCTCTCTATGCTCTCTACCCATATTTTCCCACCATGTTTTTCAACGAAATCTTTAGTCAAATTGAGCCCCAGACCACTACTTGGCTCGCCTTCGGTGCCTCTTCTGTTTGTTTGAACATCGAGCCTGAACAAGTTTTTAACCATGGTGCTATCCATGCCGACACCGGTATCCTTTACCGAAATTTCAAATAAATTATCGTGTACACTTTTTGCGGCAATGGTGACTGTCCCTCCTTTTGGGGTGAATTTTATGGAATTAGAAGCAAGATTACGGATGATTGACGCGAGCATACTGGTATCGGCAAAAATTTCCAGGTCGCCGGGAATCTCATATCTGATCACTACCTCTTTAGTATTCGCTGAAGCCATGAATGGCTGAATACTATCCATAACCAGGGGCATCAACAAACATGACACAGGCTCAAAACCTTTCAGACCCCGCTGCAAAAGTGACCACTCCAGGAGGTTTTCGAGCAGCTGAAAGAGATTAGATGCCGAGTCACTCATGCATTCAGTATAATGCTTAATTTCGTCACGGGTCAGGTTTTGTGATCCTTCAGCCATTATTTTTGTCAATCCTAAAAATCCAATAAAAGGACTGCGCAAGTCGTGGGCAATGATAGAAAAGAATTTATCCTTGGTGGCGTTCAGGTTTTGAAGTTCTTTGCTTTGCCTGCTTAGTTTCAGGTGTGTGTTCACCCGGGCTATGACTTCCTCTGCCTGAAAAGGTTTATTGATATAATCAACTCCGCCAAATGCCAGGGCCTTTACGATGTGAGCAGTTTCGCCCAGCGCGCTGATAAAGATAACCGGTATATCTTTTAAACCTGGATTTTCCTTTAACCGGCGGCAAACTTCAAAACCATCCATCCCGGGCATCATGATGTCGAGCAGGATCAGGTCGGGCTTTTCCTTTTCTGCAGTCCGCAATGCCAGTTCACCATTGGTAACCGGACGAATTTTATAACCTTCGGATTTTAAAATGTCGTCCAATATTTTGAGGTTGGCAGGTATATCGTCAACAACCATAATATTGGGAACGCTCATGCCTGATAGGAATTGATTTTTCATATTTTTGAAGTCTTTGAAATGAGTATTTTCTGCAGGTAATCGTAGTCATAATTGTTAGCCTTCGACAGAAGGTGCGTAACAAGTTCTGCATTCTCATTTCCGATCGTTTTGATGAGTTGGATAAGCAAGTGAAAATCAGCCCCTTCGACAGCTTCGAGCATTTGAGATACAAGGCTGGTGGGTAATTTTGAAATATCCTCAACGATAGCTTTGGGGTTCACTTGATATCTGGAAAGAGTGTTGGTTGTTGTATCTTCTTCGTAAATATAACCAATGCCAAGCGCCTTGCCGATGGCACTGAACAACTCACTTTCACGAAATGGTTTACGGATATAGCCTTGTATGTCGGGTGTGGTTGCATTTTCTTTCTCATTGTTGAGCCCGCTGGCGGTTACCACAATAATCGGCGTTTTACCTGTTTTTTCGGTTTCTCTAATGTGGCGGGTTGCCTCATAGCCATCCATTACAGGCATCTGCTTATCCATAATGATCAGGTGAGGATTCCATTGCTCAAACTTAGTGATGGCATCTTCGCCGTTGATGGCTTCGTTGGTCTGGAAACCAACCAATTGCAGGAAATTTACGACCACCTGCCGGTTTTCTTCTTTATCGTCAACCACCAGTATGCGATACGTTTCCTGCGGGTTATCAATGCCTGTCACCTGTCGGGTGAT
>CAITDJ010000106.1 GCA_903891085.1 uncultured Bacteroidota bacterium
ATCACCCGACAGGTGACAGGCATTGATAACCCGCAGGAAACGTATCGCATACTGGTGGTTGACGATAAAGAAGAAAACCGGCAGGTGGTCGTAAATTTCCTGCAATTGGTTGGTTTCCAGACCAACGAAGCCATCAACGGCCAGGATGCCATTGCAAAGTTTGAACAGTGGAACCCTCACCTGATTCTGATGGACATGCGCATGCCAGTAATGGACGGCTATGAGGCAACCCGCCGGATAAAAGCAACCGAAAAGGGGAAACAAACCCCCGTTATTGCCGTAACCGCCAGCTCGCCTGAAGATGAAAAAAATAAAAACTTTGCACTCGAAATCGAGGGCTATGTTCGCAAACCATTTCATGAAAATGAGTTGTTCAGTGCCATCGGCAAAGCCTTGGGCATCGAATACATTTATGAAGAAGAAAAAACCACACCTCCTCCTTCCAAATATCAGAATAATGAGAAGGCAATTACTGAAGATATTGCAAAACTGCCTGATGAACTTGCATTTCAAATGCTCGAAGCTGTCGAAGTGGCTGATTTTCACTTGCTTATTCAACTCATCAAAACGATCGGAAATGAGAATGCAGAACTTGCTACTCACCTCATGTCGAAAGCTAATAATTATGACTACGATTTCTTTATGAAATTACTTATTCCTAAGATTTCTAAAAATGGAAAATAATCATCAATCAGCAGCATCGTTTCGGCAAAGTTTTACTGAAACAATTTGGGGAAATGCAATAGCGATGCTAAAACAGAAAATACACAACACGACAAAACGGAGTATGATGCTGATTTTGTTTTTCTTAACCACGCTTACCGCTTATTCCCAGTCGAATCAAACTGAAACCGATAGTCTGGCACAGCTGCTGTCATCCTCCATACAGGAAGACAGCAATAGAGTACTACTGCTGCTGGAATACTACCGCTGTTTTTTGCCATCAAAACCTGACAGCGCCTTGAAAATCAGCCAGCAGGCATTGGACATCTCAGCTAAGATCAATTTCAGCTACGGGATAATCAAGGGGCTGAATGCTATGGCTGTAAATTATTGGTACATGAATTCTCCCGACCAGGCCATCCCTACGTTTCACATGGCGCTATCCAGGGCAGTGAAAGATAAAAACAGCGACCTCGAAACGATGGTTCTTAACAACCTCGGAACGTATTACAAAGTACTCGGGGTCTCCGACAGCGCTGAGAAATATCTGAAAATGGCTGTCGTTAGCGGAAGCCGGATTCAGAACAAGAGATTGTATACAAAGTCGGTTTCGGACCTTGCCAAAGTTTATTTAGACAAAGGCAACTACGTTGAGGCCATTCAGAACACACTTGAAGTGCAAAAGATTTACGAAACCAATAATATGAGCACCGAACTGGCAAATTCGTATATCATGCTCGGAATGATCTATTACGACCTCAATAATTTTGAAAAATCAGTGAACGCTTACCGCATGGCAAATAGAATCAATAAACTGCTTGGTAACGTCAAAATCGAAATGGCCATTTTTTCGAATATGGGGCTTTTATATTCACAGGTAAAAAGGGATCAGGATTCGTCCCGGATCTTTCTCATGAAGGCACTGCGCATGGCAGAGGAGAACAAGGATGAGGATACCCGTTTAATAGTTTTGGTCAACCTTGGGAATAGTGTATGGATAAAAAATGAAATCAAACAGGCACTCGAATTTTTCCTCCTCGCCTCCGAATCTCCTCTGCTCCCTTACAGAAACCAACAGCGTGCCGCTTTGCTGGTGAACCTCGGAGGGGTTTATATGCGACTCGGAGACTTTGCAAAAGCAGAGAAATTTGCAAAAAGCGGACTTCAACTGGCGCAAGAGCAAAAGTTTGTGACCTATGAAAGAATAGCCACCCAGATCATGGGAGATATTGAAGCCAAAAAGAAAAATTACAAACAAGCATTTGAATATTATGTAAAATACTCCTCATTGCTTGACACACTCGGAAATGAAGAGGCAAAGCATAAAGTAGCCGATTTAGTATTCATGCAAACCATGCAACAAAAAGAAAATGAAAACCTACTGTTGCAAAAGGATATTGAGATTGACGGGCAAACTATCAAAATCCAGGGATTTTATGTTATAACTGCCAGCGGAATCGTGTTATTGGTGTTAATTTTGCTGGTGCTTAACAAAAGGAACAGCCGCAGGCTATATGCCCTGAACTACCAGCTTGAGCTGAAAAATAGTGAGCTGAAAAAAGTTTCGTCCCGGTTAGCATTGGCTACGAGTGCCGGAGGCGTTGGCGTGTGGGAATATGATCTGGCCAACAACATTGTGTTGTGGGACAATGAGATGCTTGCCCTTTATGGTATCGAAAGTAAGGATTTCGTCGGCACTTACCAGGCATGGCAGTCGATGATTTTTCCGGACGATCGGGTAAGATTCGTTTTAGAAATCGAGATGGCCATACAGGGTGAAAAAGAACTTAATACCGAATACCGGATAATCTGGCCTGATGGATCCATACATAACATCAGAGCGCTTGCCACACTTCAGTCCTACGATTCAGGAAAGATACTTTACCTGTTGGGCACCAACTGGAACATTACCGAACAAAAGAAATCGGAAGCCGCCCTCATAAAAGCGAAGGCTGAGGCCGAAGCCGCCAGCAAATCGAAGAGTACATTCCTGGCCAATATGTCGCACGAAATCAGAACCCCGCTCAACGCGATTATTGGCTTTTCGCAACTGATGAACCGTGAAAAATCACTGGTAGATACGCAAAAAGAA
>CAITDJ010000107.1 GCA_903891085.1 uncultured Bacteroidota bacterium
GAAGTGGTTCTGTAACTCACTCTATTCTCTACTCACCAGTAGTGAATGCCGGAAATGCCGCTTCACTTTATCTGGAATTTGATCAATACTTCAACTACATTACTGGCGATATCGCCTCTGTTGATGTATATGATGGCAGTAACTGGGTTGTTGTTTTGAATCTAACTGCAGATTTGGGTTCATGGACTGTTCCGAACCATCAGATAATTGATGTTACTGCTTATCTTAATGCAAACTTCCAGGTTCGTTTTAACTATTTAAGCGATTGGGGTTGGTATTGGGCAGTTGATAATGTAGAAATCAATGAAGGTGCTGTGCGTAATGGCGATCGTTCATTCGTTCATTACAAAGTGTTCAACGATGGCGTATTGGTAGCTGAAGTTACCGATTTATTCTATCAGTATGGAACCAATGGTGAAGAACTCATCGATGGCACCACCTACCTGGCCGAAGTAGCTGCTGTTTACAGCACAGGTCAGTCGGCCAATGCCAGTTATGTATGGACATATATCGCCTGCGATAACTATGCCGTGCCCGGAGACTATGCAGCCGCACAGGTTGAAGGAACCCTCGACGTGGCCATTAGTTGGACAATTCCAACTATTGATCCTGCCGAAGATCAGATCAGTTTTGCCCGCCTTTACCGGAATGGTGAAGTAATTGCGGAATTGACTGAGACCAGTTTCCTCGATGGGAATCTTGATTTGGGAACCTATGACTATTGCATCACCTTTGTATATGAAACTGGCGCCGAATCGTGTCCTGATGCAAACTGTGAAACGGTTATTGTAACTGGTGGCGGATATGTGGACGGAAATGTGAAGGAAGCTGCATACCTTGGTGGTAGCAATATCGAAGGTGCTGAGGTTGTGTTGACAAACACCGCCGACAATACCATTGTGTTTACTTTTGTTACTGATGTTGATGGTAACTATAGCGGTGAAGTACTTTCAGGCACGTATGACTATGTTGTTACTGCAGAAGGGTATGTCACAGCAAGCCTTACCGATATCAACATCCCGGAAACGGCAACAATTACACAGAACTTTGAATTACTTGAGTTCCCATATCCGGTAAGTAATGTAGTTGCTGAAGACCGCACCACCAATGCCTTGATTACCTGGAATACTCCGGGAGCTGAAACGAGTACAACTGTTTACGAAGAATTCAGCGGTGGCATGCCGGAATTGATGGTGCTTGATACACCAACATCCAGCTGGAGCGTTGCCAATGATTTTCTCAATCTTAACGGAACAGGAGCAGCAGTATGGCGTTCAGCCTATTACAATGTTTCATATACAGATGCATTGTATGAAGTTGAAATGCAGAGAACTGCAGGCTCTACTACCAATTCGATGGGTATTTATGTGAGAGGTACAGGATTGGCAAATCCGACTCCGGGTAGCGGTTGTTACGGTAATGTATTTACCATCACACAATCAGGTTCATACTGGTATGCTACCATGCTCAACGGTGACCTCATGGGTGACTGGACAGGCTGGTTAACATCAAGTGCAATCAATACATCAGGACCAAATGTTATCACAGCTGTTTCGGCAGGTACAACCGTCCAGTTCCTTGTAAATGGAACCCTGGTTCATACTGTGAACAACACATCTCTAACTGAAGGTTTCTGCGGTATGTTTGCTTATGATGGCGATGTAAACACAACAGTTTGGGATTATTTAACAATCGTTCCTGGTGCTGTTGCACGTGACTATGCTACCAATAATATTTCACACAAAACTACCGGTAATCTGAACGAAGTATATGTTTCGTACGAAAACACCGTTGAACCCAAAGGCGTTTCCTATGATACACCAGAAGTGAACGGCAGTCGCGAACTTCTTGGATACAATGTATATCGTACCACATGTAACGTAGCAAATGACCTTACTTTCATCGGTTTTACACTCGACTCCACCTTTGTTGACAATCAGTTTGGTGCCTTGGAACCAAATGTTTACAAATGGGCTGTCGAAGCTGCTTACACAGCCAATAATGCTGAACCTCAGTTCTCTAACTGTCTTGACAAAGACATGACGACCCAGGTAAGTGTTACGGTCACAACCAATAGTCTGGATAGTCCCGAAGAAACGGATGTTGTTTTCACCAACACCTCAGAACCGGAACTTGAACTGGCTTATGAAACAACGCTCGATGCCAGTGGATACTATTTGTGGAGTGATTTCCGCAAAGGCACCTACGATATCCATATCGAGAAATTTGGTTTCAATCCGATCGATGTTGTTGGTTATGTAATTGACGGACCAGAGAATTTCATATTTATACTTGAAGAATCCCTGCTTCCAGTAGAAGATCTTCATGTAACACCTACAGGCTATGCCACATGGCGTCAGGGTGGTGTGATTCCTTTCGAATCATATGCATATGACTTTGAAACGGATGCCCAGGGATGGGAAATTCAGGGCAATGTCAATGGATGGCAATGGGGTAACAACGGATCACTGTCATCAACATTTATGAGCTTCGCCGGCAATGCAACCAACTTCATCGCAGTAAATGCCGATGCAGCCGGTTCGGGTGGTGCTCCTATTGTGGTATCGGCTGTTTCACCACTTATGAACCTGGCCAATGCACCTGAAGTATTTGTAAGTTTCGATTATCTGTTGTACTACGATGCGATGAGTGTTTATTACAGTGTCGCTGGTGGCGATCCGGTATTTATTCAGGATCTGGTAGACAACTATCCTACATGGACCAATCAGGCGATAGTTATGCCTGCTGAAGCACTTGCTGCTGATGTTCAGCTCATTTTCCTCTACGAAGAAAATGGTACATGGGGTTATGGTGGTGCCGTGGATAACGTAATTGTTACCGACACACCTCCTGAATCACTTCGTGGATTGGAAAACTTCAAGGTATGGCTCGATGGTGTTTTTGTAACCGATACACCCAATACATTCTGGCAATATGCTACCGATAACCTTGTTCCTGGTCAGGAATATTTCGCTGAAGTAGCAGCAGTGTATACCAATGGTATGTCGGCCAAAATGAATTATACATGGACCTATTATCCTTGCGACAGCTTCCCGGGACCTGAAAGTGTGGCTGCCGAAGTGTTGAACGAAATCGATGTTGTGTTGAACTGGAGTGGTACTACACCTCCTCCACCTCCTGGTGGCGGAATCGAAGAAGATTTCGAAAGCGGTTCATTACCGGCTGACTGGGTAATTGAACAAACGAATACCACAGCAACCGGACCAACACCGGCCTACTGGACCGTTAATGATTATATCAGTGCTGATTTCGCTCCGTTTGGCACTTACCATGCCGGATTGTGGTGGGATTACGGACATCAGGATGAATGGCTTATTACGCCTGAGTTTACCTGTGATGCCGGCGCTACCCTTAATTTCTGGACCGCTGTTTACGAAGGAAGTACCTATCTTGACCATTATTATGTGAAGGTTTCTACCGATGGAGGTGCAAACTGGACGGAATTGTGGGACGCTTCGACCCTTGGCGGAAACGCATGGAACTACTACAACTATCCTTATGATGTCAACCTGAGCGCTTATGCAGGCGATAATATCAAACTCGCTTTCCAGGCAATTGACGGCGACGGACAGGGTTTGTGGTATATTTGGTTTATCGACAATATTGTTGTTGGTTCAGCTTCCAGGTCAATCTCCTTTGATGCTGCAAGTCTGGTTCGTATGAGTAAATCTGAAACAAGTGATGGTTTCATGGCTGCCAGAGATGGCAACACGGCTCCAATTCAGTTCCATGATGCCACCGGACTTACCATGACAAGACCTGAAAATGTGAACGGTCAGAACCTGAGTGTAAGGGCAGACGATCTGTTGTGGGGTGCTAACTGGGAAGATCCGCAATCATCTACCAATGGAATTATTTCGACATTCTATGGTGGATTGGATGCAGCAACCATGTCATCCGACGATTTCATTGTACCTGCCGGTGAAGAA
The DNA here is from genome assembly GCA_903891085.1 of uncultured Bacteroidota bacterium. Classification (GTDB taxonomy): domain Bacteria; phylum Bacteroidota; class Bacteroidia; order Bacteroidales; family F082; genus CAJBPB01. The sequence continues at coordinate 3,951 of CAITDJ010000107.1, forward strand.
TGGGAAGTTACCAGTATTTCGACACGTGGATTTATCCAGGCCGGTATTCCTACTCCTGAAGGGTTTGGTTATACTGTGTTTGCAAATGACAATGGTGCCCCAGGCAACGTTCTTTTCGAAGACGTAATTTTGGGAGCATTTGATGTTACCATGGTTGATCTTACACTGAATACACCATTCACACTTACCGAAGGAACCTACTGGATTGGTATCTATGCCTACTACGAAACTGCATCAACACTCGCTGAAGGCAGATGGAATCAGTATATGTGGAATCCTGCAACCACTCCTGGAAATGGAGCCATGTTAAACGACTTTGCCAATTTATTTGGTATGGGCGCAGATGGTTGGGTAACATTATCATCACTTGGAATCACTTTCTCATCCCTCGACTTTGCACTGTTTGGCACAATTACAACCGGCGGTGGTGGTGGTGGCGGAACATTTGATCCGGGTGCATTACTTGGAGCAAATATCTATCGCGACGGTGTGCTTATCGCTGAGATGGTACAGGGTGAAACCTATACCGACTTATCACTCGAACCTGGATACTATGACTACTGCGTAACCTTCGTTTACGAAGATGGCGCTGAATCATGCCCGGGCTCAACCTGTGTACTCGATGTACTCGTTCCTGAAGACTGTGTAATTCCTAGAGAATTAACAGCTGCTATCGATGCTACAGATCCTAACCTCATTCATTTGTTGTGGAATCAGGGAAGCGGAGCCGCTGACTGGTTGTACTACGATGATGGCGTTAATGTTGACGGAATTGGTGGACCAGCTTCATTCAGTTGGGCTGTTAAATTTGATCCGGATCAATTGACCGAATTTGACGGAGCTTCTGTTACCAAGATCAGTATCTACAACAGATTAACCTCTGTTAATACCCTGCAGATCTATGAAGGAACCGATGCTGCTACCTTATTATTCGAACAGGATTTGACTGGTTTAACTGTTGAAGCATGGAATGAAGTTGATTTGACTTCTCCTGTGTTGATTGATGTTACCAAACAACTCTGGATTACTGTTTATACTACAGATGGTGCAAGCTATCCTGCAGGTTGCGGTGATGCAACAGGTAATCCTAATGGTGATCTGATCACGTTGGATGGTTCATTATGGGAACATTTATCAGACTACGGTTTACCATATACATGGAACCTGAGAGCCTTCGTTACTGACGCAAAAGGACATGCTGCACAATTGAATGATAACACCCACAGCAATGTTTACAAACCTTCGGATGTTACTTTGATGGCATCAGGTAAAGTAAACGAATCTGAAAGTGCTACATTGAATACAGGTGATGCCTCCAGATCATTCATGGGATACAATGTCTACAAGAATGGTGAGATTCTCGTTGCCTTACATCCTGACAACTTCTATGATGACACAGAATTCCAGCTTGGCGATTACTGCTATACAGTAACTGCTGAATATAGCGTTTGTGGAGAATCTGATCCATCAAATGAGGCTTGTGTAGAGGTAATCGTAGGCATTCATGGAAATGATGCTGAAAAGGTGAAGGTTTACCCGAACCCATCGAACAATGTGTTTAACATTGAACTCACCGACAACATCAGTCAGATGGTTGTTTACAACTATGTTGGCCAGGTTGTTTTTGAACGTAATGTTAACAAAGCAGAGACAATACAACTGTTTGTACATAATTATGAAGCCGGCGCTTATCTGGTTAAGTTTATTACCAGCACAGGCGAAAGCTTTACAAAAACAGTAGTTGTTACACACTAACCGTTCATTCGGTTTATGATAAAAGGGCTCCGCAAGGAGCCCTTTTTTTATGCCCTTTTCTTTATTTGTCACGTTAAATATTAGTAAGTTTGCACCTTATATTTGATAATCATCACTGATTTTTTGCGCTTGCAAGTTGAAAGTATAAGTTATTTAAAACACCAAAAATGGTTCTCTTTTTTCTCAACCTTACACAAAGTAAACACAGGGAGCCATTGAGTAATGGTTTTAGTGCATCCGTATTGAAGGTTAAATATTTAATTACACAGGAAACAGCAAATGTTTAAATCGTTCGGTTGGCTTTTGTTTTCCATTGCATTTGTAGTGCTTACCTGCTTCTCTGCGCTTACAGCGCAGGAGTATGTGGGTGGAACGTTGACACAAAACACCGTTTATTCACCGGTATTGAACCCTTATATTGTCGTTGAGAATCTGATCGTTCCTGAAGGGGTTACTTTATTCATTCAACCTGGTACACAGCTTTTTTTTATGGTCAGGGTTTCGATTCGCGTTGAGGGAGGAACCTTGATTGCGGATGGGTTAGCCGAACAACCGATTCTTTTTGACGCGCAAACTGAAAACAAATGGGATGGAATAAATTATTTTATCTCCAAAACCCAATTTGATGATGCAGGGAATTACCTGAACGGAAATATTCTCAGGCATGTTAATATACAACAGACCACTGTATCAGTCGTCTTGTCTGATTCTGCCATTCTGTATGCGGACAGTATCAATATCGAAAATGGTGATCATGGCTTTTCACTTCATTCCGGTTCATCCATCGTGCTGAGCAACTCAGTGATCGATCAATGCAGTTTTGGGATGTCGATCAAAAATTCAGGATCAAACAGCATTAAAAATTGTCGGATCAGTAACTGCGATATCGGCATATTCTTCCCGTCAAATAACGAGAGCCGCTATAACAACATCAGTAATAACACCATCACCAACAACAGAATTATCGGCCTGTTCATGAATATCGGGCAAAGTAGGGTGCAATTTAACAGGATAGCAGAGAATTCAATTACCTATAATGATATTGGACTTTATTTGGGAAACGGGGGTGAGGGTGATCTGGGATACAACAATATTCTTTCCAATAGGATTCAGTTCAATCGTACCGGGATCAAACTTTCGCAGGATGCTGATACACTGAGAGGAAACCTGATTGAATCAAACACAACGGGTTTGCTCCTGATCAAAGCCAGACGAAATAGTATTACCAATAATATTATACAGCAAAATGCACAAGCCGGTATACTACTCAACGAAGGCTCCAGTTTTAACCAGGTGCTTGACAATGGAATCTATGCTAATTCGACCGGAATCAGGGTAACACACGAGAACTTCAATTATTCGGCCAATAACCAGTTTAAATACAATCAGCTGAGCGACAATATGAATGAAGCCTTTCTTTTTGAGTCAGGTCCTCAGCTGCCCCTTGAGTTTAATTCCATTACAGGTACAAGTGATACAAATATTATAGTTAACCGTTTTTATGCTGATTTGCAGGCTCCCAACAATTGGTTCGGAACAACGGATACAGCCATCATCGACAGTCTGATTTATGACTATTTTGATCATAATGAGTTTGGTAAAGTAATCTACAAACCTTTTCTGGGCAATCCTGATCCTCATTCGCCTATTTCAAAACCTCTTATGGTTGTCAAACGGCTTGTGGGAAATCAGGTGTTGGTTGATTGGCATAGAAACATTGAAGTCGATCTTGCCGGGTATAAGGTCCATTACGGGCCGAAAACCGGGAATGTATTTGAAAACACAGTAAATATCGGGCTTGATACACTGGTCCTGATTTCCGGTATTTCGTTGTCCGACACTGTTGCTGTAACCGCTTATGATACAGATACAACCGGTTATATGGATCAGTTTGAAGGCCATGAAAGTGCCTACAGTTATGCCTTTGCAGGGCCCTGGGCCGGTAATGATTTAATTTTATGTCAGGGCGAAACATATACAACCAGTGCGGCTACGGCGGTTGATGTCCAATATATTCGCTGGACAACTTCAGGCGATGGTAGTTTTGTGGACCCGGATAAAATTTTAACTACATATATTCCGGGATTTGGAGATATAATGCGGGGTTCAGTCACACTTACTATCGAGCAGTTTCTGCGTCACCATGTGCTTACCGACAATATTGTATTGATTATCATGAAACTTCCTGCTGTTAATGCTGGCCACGATACCTTAATATATAAGGATGATATTTTTTATTCAACTGACGCAACTGCAGCAAATTTTGATGGCTTGTGGTGGACATCTGTAGGTGATGGTGCATTCGCTGACTCACTTTCACTCATTACTTCCTATTCTCCCGGTCAGATGGATAACGCCCAAGGCTATGTCGTCCTTATCCTGAACCTGACTTCTTTTTGCGGAAATATTTCTGACTCCCTGACTATTGAGATTGTCCCTGCCTGCAGCATCAATGGAAGAGTGTTGAAAAATGCCATGCCGGAAGATAATAGTGTTGTTGTGGCAATAAAAACCGGTACAGAAGGGGCAAAGGCGATGTCAACTGCCTATTCCAATGCTGAAGGATTGTTTGGGTTTAACAGGCTGCCGGTTGGAAACTATCTTCTCTATGCAGTGTCTGATCCGCAAACAGATCGTTACTGGGCACCAACCTATTATGCCGAAAGCCTTCACTGGCAATCGGCCTATCAGCTTCCACTGAATACCAATGTGTATGACATTGATATCAAACTGACTTCTATTGCTGATCAACTTCCTGAAGGTGAAGGTGCTATCAGTGGATCATTTTCGTACGACGGGAAGGCGGCAGATGAAGATAGTATTTACAACAAACCATGGTTCGATCACAGCCTGTCTGTCAATGCGCCAACAATTGGTGATCCCGCAGCCAATCATACTGTATTATTGATGAATGCTGATACAAACCGGGTTTTTGCCTGGGACCTGACAAATAGCGTGGGTGGTTTCTCTTTTTCTCAACTTCCGTATGGCCGGTACAGACTTTGGGGCGAAAAAGCAGGATATGTCAACAGTGTTTCACCGGTGATTACCCTTGCACCGGGAAGCAGTGAGATGGAAGGCGTATTGTTGTCCATCCACCTGAAAAACATTGAGGTTACGCTTCCACCAGCCAATTACAAGCCTGGAAACGAATTACTTTACCCCAATCCCGCAAGCAGTTGGTTATGGATCAATGAAAGCGTTTTTGGCGATCTGCAGCAAATTGAAGTGAGGCTAACGGATGTCTTTGGCCGGCAATCAAAGCAGGTCCAAATTGAACGGACCGTGGGTTCAGCGGCAGAAATCGATGTTTCTGACCTGGATCAGGGTATATATGTTTGTTTCATATCAGGAAGCAATGGATTCAGTGCTTCTTATAAATTTGTGATCGTAAGGTAGAAGTGGAGTGGGAAGTGGCCTGTCTCGGCGGCACGACGAGAGAAGTGGCCTGTCTCGGCTGCACGACGAGAGAAGAGGCCTGTCTCGGCGGCAAGACAAGGAAAATTGCAGAAATAGCCAACCCATTCCTTAAAAAATCAAAAAATCGCCTGAAATGTACAACCAACGCGGCAAATTGTTATTTTTGCCTTGTATTTGCTGCCTTGGTAGGCGGGCAATTGCCAGAAACCATTTCATAAGACATTGTTTTTGTGATCCGAAAGTATCAAAAAGCTGTTGCTCTTTGAATGTTTTTTGTTTGTCCGGCTGAAAATTCTGTTCCGGAGTTACTTTAAATTTGATTATGCCAGCATTCGTTGTACTCACCCACCAAAATAAATCAGGAATATTTCTTTTTCGGATAGGGGTAAGCAGGTTTTTATTTGTCCTAATTACATCAAATCATTTTTGATTTCGTTTGATTTATACAACAATAATAAAACATTAACCATTAACTAACAGACTGACTGACAACTATATATACGTTACATTTTATACGTTTTAATTTTTTTGAATGAAATTATTTTGCCTAGGTTTTTATTAAAATGGATTGATTTTCCCCTGATATAACTATGTGTTGTATCAGGAATTTTCTATTTACTGGTTTAATAAAGGTTAAAAGTTCATTTATTATGAAAATTTTGTCAGCCAAACATATTTTATAACAGAAAAAAATATCACAATATATTACCAAAGTGCAAATACGAAAACCAAAGAAAGGAGGCCCCAGGCAAAGTAAACCGAACATAAATACACGCTGCGAAGGCAGTAAAACAAACAATTTTTTTTAAAGGTAAAACCCTTATTTTTTTAAACTAAATAAATTAAACATGAACAAAAATTCTATTTTTTTGCGATGGCTTGGTTCTGTTATGCTGGGATTATTCCTGCTGGTAGGAACAAGTCAGTTGTATGCGCAGAACCGTAACATTAATGGTTCTAACATGACAACGCAGTCGACCTTTTACACTGCCGGTGCAACCGGATTGGTGTTGAATTTTACCACCAACATCATTTGTCCTGACGGCCCATTGGGTGAATGGGTTGGTGATGTTGCCATGGATTTTCCTGCTGGCGTAACTGTCACAGCTGCTTCCATTATGGCAGATATGCCAAACTATTTGAACTGGGAAGGACAAACGGGTAATGGTGTAAACACTACCTGGACTGCTCCATCCTATGGTAATTATTTCATAGATGAAGATGTTGCTCCATTCACGGTGACAGTTAATGTTGATCCTGGTTTTACAGGAGATATGACCATTGGCTGGACAATTTATGGTGAAGTATATGGTGCTGCTCCGCATACAATGACCGGAACTGTTACTATAATAGAGCCACAGCCACTACTTAGGGTTACTCCACTTGCCCTGTCTCTCGGATTTCGTCCGATTGGTGCCTGGATGGAACCTGCTGTTTATTCACTTGAAAATATAGGTGTTGGTCCTATCACGGTCAATGCCGGTGAATTGGATGCTCCTGCATTTTTTGCAGTGAACAATCCTTTGCTTCCTTATACCTTAGAAGAAGGCGAAACCGTTGAAGTTGGTATTTCAACTCCCGGTGATGCTGTTCCTGGTGCCCTTGCAGGTAACTATGTAGCCCAGTGGGGTGCCGGTCGTTCAGTGACTGTTGCCAGTTTCACTGCTACTGCCTATACCCCAATTGCTGGTGACGTTGTTGAGAACGCTTTAACAATTGCTATTGCTCCTATTTTAGCGCCTGTAGAAATTCATTCCGCCTCAACCCGTGAATCTGTGGGTTTTTATAAAAACTATGTGTTACCCAATGATCTTGGAACAGGAGTTGGTGACAACGATATCGTTTATAAATTGACTACAGCAACCGATGTGTTGGTTGATATCTTTGGCGTAGTCGGGAATCCAAACTTTGCCATTTATGCTGAAGATTTTGGCGGTGAAGCTGGACCTATGGCCACGAATGCCCTGGCCCAAGGTCAGAATGCAATTAATGATTTCCCGATGTATACTGGTACCTATTATTTAGTTGGTAGTGCAATTGGAGCCTGGGGTGGTGATTATTTTGCTACTGCCATGCCAAACCCAACGGCCGTTACTTATATCGCTCCTTTCGACGGTGAATTTGATATCACCAATGGTGACGATCTCGTTTGGTCATTTGGTGCCAACACATTAGAATATCAGGTTATACTGGGAACTACTTATCCTCCTTCAACCGTTGTTGTTGACTGGACAAGTGACCTGGCTACTACCTATACGCTGACAAATACCTTACCTAACCTCCAGTATTTCTGGCAGGTGAATGCCCGCAATAACAATGGCTCGACAGCCGGCGCTATCTGGGGATTTACTACCACACTTACTCCTCCGGCTGACCTCACAGGTAATGCTGAAGTGTATGAAGGACAGGATGTTGTATTAACATGGACAAGTCCGGTTGACAGGGCATTCCTTGGATACAATGTATATCGCGATGGTGTTAAGGTTAACGCTTCATTGTTGACAGCTACTACCTACACCGATGCTGCTCCTGCCTACAATATGGGTGGATACGACTACAATGTTACCGCTGTATTTGATGAAGGCGAATCAGATTATTCTGATACTTTCACAGCACAGGTAACCGGTGAAGGTTCTGTTTCGGGTAATGTAAAAGACCTGATCACAACTGCAAATATCGAAGGTGCTGCCATTGAATTAAGCGGTGTTGACGAATTTGGTGTTGATCAGTACTATACATTCACTACCAATGCAGGTGGTAATTACACAGGTGCTGTGTTGGCCGGTGTTTATGACTATTCAGTTGTAAAGGAAGGTTATATTGCAGGTACATTAGCCGATGTAGCAGTTGCTTACGGTGCCAATGTTGCCAACAACTTTACCTTGCTTGAACAAGCTTATCCGGTTGCTTTTGTAATCGCAAGCGAACTCAACGAAACCAGCGTATTGTTGGAATGGGGCTTCGATCTGCCTTCATTTGTTCCACAACAATATCCTTTTGATACAAAAGGATTAAGCGATGCTAAAATTGCAAGCATGTGGAATGATTATATTGTAAAAAATGGATTGAACACTACTACAACATCTGAAAATCGTGCTTTTGTTGAATTTCAGGTATGGCGTGAAAAAGTGTACCAACCAGGTGCTTTCGAACAAATCGGAACTACCATGCAAACACAGTTTGTTGATTTTGACTGGGGTGTACAGACTTGGGGTGTATATAAATGGTATGTTGTTGCCGTTTATGATTTGAACCAATCAGCTCCTGTTGGCTCAAACTCATTGGATATGGACATGAACACTACTGTTGATGTAACAGTTGCGCTCAACTCAGCCAATAGCCCTGCCGGAACTTTTGTAGAGTTTACCAATGTGGACGAATCTCCTGAATTGGTTTATTCAACACTTTTACCAGCAAGTGGTACATATACCTGGGATAGTTTCCGTAAAGGTACCTATGATATTCAGGTAAGTTTACCAGGATACTTAACCATCACCGAAACAGGTGTTGATATTTTTGACGTAACCTCTTTCGAATGGTTACTCGAAGAAATATTAGCAGCTCCTGCTGATCTTTATGTAACACCAACAGGTTTTGCCACATGGCAAGCTGGCGTTTTCGTTCCTTTTGCACCTGTTTTGTACGACTTTGAAGCCGATGCTCAGGGATGGAATGTTCAGGGCGACTTAACAGGATGGCAATGGGGTGATAACGCATCACTTTCATCAGGCTTTTTTAATTTTGATGGCAATGAAACAAACTTCTTAGCTGTAAATGCTGACAAAGCTGGTTCAGGTGGTGCTTCGATTTTTGCTGTTTCTACATCGCCTACAATGGATCTTTCCGGATTACCACAGGCTTATGTTGCCTTCGATTATACACTGTATTGGGATTTCCTAAGCGTTTATTACAGTGTTGCAGGTGACGTACCGGTATTACTCGAAGATTTAGCTGACACTGATGGTCTTTGGACAAGTCATGCAATCGAACTCCCCGCTGAAGCACTTGTTGCTGATGTTCAGTTAATTTTCCTCTTTGATGAAAATGGTACCTGGGGTTATGGTGGAGCATTTGATAACGTATTGGTTACCAATGTATCTCCTGTTGCACCACGTGCATTTGAAACATACAAATTATTCCTTGATGGTACCTTACTTGGCGAAGTTAGCGGAACAGAATACCAACATGGTGGTTTCGGCGAAACAATGGTTGACGGACAGGTTTACTTCACTGAAGTAGCTGCTGTTTACTCAACTGGTCAGTCAGCAAGCACTGGTTTTACATGGAAATATGTAGCTTGTGAAAACTATGATGCACCTACCGCTTTTGTAGCTGCTCAGGTGATTGGCACACTCAACGTTCAGCTCGACTGGACCAATGTTGATGCCGCTGCACTCGATACAGTTGCCGCTCTTCATATTCACCGCAATGGTGAAGAATTGGCTGTTCTTGACTTTACAGCTGGTTCAGTGGACACTTATGTTGATGCTTCCCTCGAATTTGGCACATACAATTATTGTTTAACCTACATCTACGACAGTGGAGCTGAAACATGTGTTGATGGCGTTTGCGCCGACGCTGTTACAATCACCGGTGGTGGATTTGTTAACGGTACTGTAACTGCTTTCGACGGTGGTTTACCAATTGCAGGTGCTACTGTAACTGTTGCTAATGGTGACTATAGCTTCGAATTTACCACAGACGCAGCCGGATTCTATGAAGGCGAAGTTGTTGATGGTACTTACGATTATTTTGTTGTTGCTGATAACTTTGAAGCACAAACCCTTGCAGGTGTTGTTATTGTTTATGGTGCTACCGTAACCAACAATTTCTCACTGTTAGAGTTCCCATTCCCTGTTAGGAATGTAGTTGCTGAAGATCGCACCACCAATGCGCTGATTACATGGAACACCCCTGGAGCTGAAGTAAGCTCAAATGTTTACGAAGAATTCAGTGATGGTATGCCGGAATTAATGGTACTCGATACACCAACCGCAAATTGGAGCGTTGCCAATGATTTCCTCAACTTCAATGGAACAGGAACAGCAGTATGGCGTTCAGCCTATTACAATGCGGCTTACACAGATGCATTGTATGAAGTTGAAATGCAGAAAACTGCCGGTTCACAAACCAGCTCAATGGGTATTTATGTTAGAGGTACAGGATTTGCTCATCCAACCCCAGGAAACGGTGAATATGCCAACGTATTTACAATTACACAATCAGGTTCATACTGGTATGCTACCATGCTCAACGGTGACCTCATGGGTGACTGGACAGGCTGGTTATCATCAAGTGCAATCAATACATCAGGACCAAACGTTATCACAGCTGTTTCAGCAGGTACAACCGTTCAGTTCCTTGTAAACGGAACCCTGGTTCATACTGTTAGCAACACAACATTAACTGAAGGTTTCTGCGGTATGTTTGCTTATGATGGAGATGTAAACACAACAGTTTGGGATTATTTATCAATCGTTCCTGGTGCTGTTGCACGTGACTATGCTACCAATAATGTTTCACACGAAACAAAAGGTAATTTGAACGAAGTATATGTTTCATACGAAAACACAGTTGAACCTAAAGGTGTTAAATATCATACACCTAAAGTAAGCAGCAACCGCGAGCTTATTGGATACAATGTATATCGTACCACATGTAACGTTGCAAATGATCTTACTTTCATTGGCTTTACACTCGACTCTACCTTTGTTGACAATCAGTTTGGTTCTTTGGAATCAAACGTTTACAAATGGGCTGTTGAAGCTACCTATACAAACAACAATGCTGAACCTCAGTTCTCTAACTGTCTTGATAAAGACATGACAACTCAGGTAAGTGTTACTGTTACAACAAATAGTCTGGATAGTCCTGAAGGAACTGATGTTATTTTCACCAACACATCAGAACCAGAACTTGAACTGGCTTACGAAACCACACTTGACGCAACAGGCGTTTATGCATGGAGTGATTTCCGCAAAGGAACCTATGACATTTATGTTGAGAAAAACGGATTTGCTCCTGTTTCTTTGACAGCCTATGTTATCGATGGTCCTGAATCATTTGTATGGATTCTCGAAGAGCTTCTGCTTCCGGTTGCTGATTTATATGTAAACCCAACAGGTTTGGCCACATGGAGAGAAGGCGGAATAATTCCGTTTGCACCATTTGCAGAAAACTTTGATGCAGGTTTACCTGAAACATGGACAGTTGTTGATGGTGGTTCAACCAGCGACACCTGGTATAACGAAACCAACTACGATGGAAACAGCGTTGACGGAACTCCGTTTATGTTTGCCAACTCCGATGCAGCAGGTCCAGGTTCAACCATGGACGAACAATTGATTTCACCTGTAATTGACGCTCAGAATGCTGACGCTCTCTTTTTGATGTTTGATTATGTTTATCAATACATTGGAACTGAACATTTCTCAGCTGACGTATTTGATGGCAGCGACTGGGTTGAAGTATTCAACACACAGGCTGACTCAGGTCCGTTCCCATGGGGTCCAACAGTAAGTCAATCAATCGACGTAACTGAATTTGCAAATGATCTGTTCCAGGTTCGTTTCAACTATGTATCTAATGGCTGGAACTGGTATGTTGCCCTTGACAACGTTGTAGTAACTGACAATGCCGATCGCTATGCTGATCGTGAATTGATGAACTACAAAGTATGGTTGGATGGCGTATTTGTTACCGATACCGAAAACACCTTCCATCAGTACGACCAATCAACACTCGTACCTGGACAGGAATACTTTGCTGAAGTAGCAGCTGTTTATACCAATGGTATGTCAGCCAAGATGAACTACACCTGGACTTACATTCCTTGCGAAGATTTCGCTGGACCAGCAGTTTACAATGGTGAAGTTATCGACAACACTGACGTATTACTCACATGGTCTGATGTTGTTCCATTGGAACTCATTCAGATTACACAGAATCCTGGTGCCCCTGCAAATGGTTACTTCCAGTTCTATGGCAATGGTTACGGTGTAGCATATGACCTTTCCGCTTATCCGGATGCATTGGTTAGCAGCCTTAACTTCCACCATGCATCATGGGGAACAACAGGTACATGGGATTATAACATCCATGTATATAACTGGGATACCAAAACACTCATCGGAACCTACGGACCATTCCAGACAACCGGAAACGACCTTTGGGAAAATGGTGTACAACTTGGAGATATTTCAACAGGTGGCGCCTCAATGGTTGCCCTTCTGATGGAACCTTTGAGCAACGATCCATCTGATGCTTATCCATGTATCTCTTCAGACAGTGAAGCAGATCCACAGGGTTCAATCTATGGACCATTGGATGATGTAAATGCTATTGGTTCATCAACCATTGGTAATTTCCTTATGGAAATGTACATTTACACTGCCTACGGTGCTGTAAAAGCCACTCCGGTTAACTTTGACCTTGTACAGGCACCTGCAGCTCAGGCCCGTGTTGCCAGCAACAATGTTCCAGTTATTCCTGTTATCAACCAAACTGCAACTGTCGTAACCAATCGCGTTGTTGATCCTTTCATGGGAGCCAACATTTACAAAGATGGTGTTATGATTGCTGAAATGGTAGCTGATACCTTCTATTATGACATGGCTGTTGCTCCAGGTACATACAACTATTGCCTCACCTACGTTTACGAAAGTGGTGCTGAGTCATGTATGGATGCAAACTGTGTTGAATTGGAAATTACCGAAGATTGTGTTGTTCCTGAAGAATTAACTGCTACTATCGACGCTGTTGATCCTAATCTCGTTCATTTGTTATGGGATCAGGGAAGCGGAGCCGCTGACTGGTTGTTCTATGATGATGGTGTTAATGTTGACGGAATTGGTGGACCAGCTTCATTTAGTTGGGCTGTTAAATTTGATCCTGCACAATTAACCGAATTCGACGGAGCATCTGTTACAAAAATCAGTATCTACAACAGATTAACCTCTGTGAATACCCTGCAGATCTATGAAGGAACTGATGCTGCAACTTTATTATTTGAACAAGATTTGACAGGATTAACTGTTGAAGCCTGGAATGAAGTTACATTAACCGCTCCTGTATTACTTGATGTTACCAAACAACTCTGGATTACTGTTTATACTACAGATGGTGCAAGCTATCCTGCAGGTTGCGGTAATGCAACAGGCGATCCAAATGGTGATCTGATCACATTGGATGGTTCATTATGGGAACATCTATCTGACTATGGTTTACCATACACATGGAACCTGAGAGCATTTGTAACAGACGCAAAAGGACATTCAACCCAAATGGGCGATGTTGTTAGCAACAATGTTTACAATACTACAGACGCTGCTTCAATCATGGCATCAGGTAAAGTAAATGTTTCTGAAGGCGCTGCAATCAATATGAGTGCAGATGCTTCAAGAGCATTCATGGGCTACAACATCTACAAAGATGGTGAAGTTATCGTAAGCCTACATCCTGACAACTTCTATGATGATACAGAAATGCAAATCGGAGTACATTGCTATACAGTAACCGCTGTGTACAGTCTCTGTGGCGAATCTGATCCTTCAAACGAAGCTTGTGTTCCTATACTCATTGGGCTTGAAGAACAACTTGGTGCTAACACCAAAATGTATCCAAATCCTGCAACGAACAACGTAACAATCGAATCAGCCAGTATGAAGCGAGTTGTTGTTGCCAATGCAGTAGGTCAGGTAGTATTTGATGCAGAAGCCAATGGCGCAACCAAAGTTACATTGAACACAACAACATTTGAAGGTGGAGTATACGTTGTACGTATCGAAACTGCTGAAGGTGTTGTTACAAGACGTGTAACCATCGTTCGCTAATAGCAATATACCGAAGGTCATTACGACCTTTCCAGAAAGGGCTCCGAAAGGGGCCCTTTTTTTTATGTCATCGATTGAAGATTTCTGGTTACTGGGTTTCTGGTTTTTTGTTGCTGGATACTGGTTACCAGTCAATTCACTTTTCACCATTCACTATTCACCATTCACTGGTTACTTGTTCCTGATTAATCTTGTTGTTTCAAAATAATTTGCCCGACCCTGCATTCAAGACATCGTTTTCGATCGCAATAGGTCGTTTTTAAATACAATAAAGCCTGTGACTGCAGGGCATTGGCAGCATCTACTCCTATTTCTTTAAATTTACGGATGATATGGTTGTTTTCAGCATCGAGTGATTCGAGTATCATCAGCGCCTTGTCGGTCAACAAATCTTTGCCGATATACCGTCCATAAAAAAATAGCATCTGAACTACCGAGTTGATCAATAACAGATGAACTGAATCTTCACCTGTTTGCTTCATTCTGTACTCAGCTGATTTGTCGAATTGGTAATGTGTATTCCAATAGGGTGATGCCGAACTTCGGAGAATATCAACTATAGAATCAATGGTTTCTGTTTCAACAATTTTATTGAATAACCGGCCATGTTTATGAACTATCGAAGCAAACTGGGCGATTCTGATGGTGGGAAAATTGCCCGGACGCAGCCGCATAAATCTCCAGCTGGTTACATTCATCGGAATGAGACTGTATTTTTTTGCCAAAAAGTAATATGTTTCCTGAAGTTCTAACGGGTAGCTATCGTTAAATGTCTTGCCCAGCATCCCTGCCTGACCAAACAGGAGGGCTTCCATGTCAGTTAGTTTATCTGAATGACGAAGTAACAGATGAAATGGTAACGAAAGTGCAAGTTGTTCAAAGGCTGCATCATTCACTTTGAAGCCAAAGTTGGTCAGTAATCTTCGATAGAAAGTTTCTTCCCAATCATTTTTCGAATTTGTGAATAATTGCTGTAACCTGTCGACCTTTGTCTCGAGTTTTTCAGCAGTCATCCGATCGAGCCACGAAAGCCAGGTGAATCGCTGAACTGTCTCAATATGTTTTTCACAGGCAATCCATCGTTGGCTGTCAATGAAGCTATTATAGCGATAAAGGATGTTTTCATCAAAATTTCCTTTCACCTCAATCGTTGGAATTATCCTTTTTTCGGTGGTGGTAGTTTTTTTGTCTTCCTGGTATACAATATGCAGAATTACATTGTCGTAGGCCTTGTCATGCTGGTGATTGTGCAATGTCCAGTCTGAGGAATTGACATGAATTTCCACATTTCCGGCCCATAACGTTTGACCGATTTTGATCCGGGCATTGAGAAAATCAGGACCGGCATTTGAGTTTTGGTTACCTGGGTGAAGTACTTCAACAGTTTCGTTATCAGTAGTTTTAATCGGGTGCTGAAGCAGTTTGTTTTCCCAGAGATAAGTGATAAAGATTTCTTTCATATGCGTTGTTTTGGGAAAGTGATTCTTTAGTATAAAAGTAAGAAATTACTTGCCGTTTGACAAGCAGTTATCCGTTGATAGTTGCTTTCTTGTTTTGTTTAAAGTTGGATTATTAACATATGTAAGGGAAAATGAAATTCTTTCTCAAGACATGGCCAATGAAGACGAACTGCTTTTGTTTTGAATAGAATGCAAAAAAAGCCCGGATTCTCTTTCGAAAACCCGGGCTTTTAGCTTCTGGCAATCCAGAAGTTCAACCGTGAATCATTATTTTTTGATTACAAGGCTCTTCACTATTCTATCGTTGCCATTGTCAATCATGATGGTATAAACACCATTTTCAAGGAAACTGATATCGATTGTCTGGTCAATTTGTTTCAGTGAATTGTTCAGGATTTCTTTATACAGCATTTCACCCAGTAAATTGTTGATTGTCAAACGATAATCATGGCTGTTACTTTGTCCGATCTGCAACCTGAATATTCCTGAACCCGGGTTCGGGAAGATGTTCACACTTCCGATCATGGTTTCATTTAATCCAACGGTATTCATCAAAACAACCATTGTTGCATCTGACCAATCACTTGATCCGCAATCGTTGAAGGCGGCAACGCTGATACCTGCATCACCTGTGTAAGAAACATTCCAGTTGATGACAGCTTCATTTCCGGTAACAATCACTTCAGCTGCTTCAGCCGGTGAAACTTCACAATGGTAACCGATGGCATCTGAAACCGGCTCAATTGTGATAGTTGAGCTTGTAACATACACATAATCAATACTATCTGGAGCAACTGGTGAAGCCGGTGCCAAAGGAGCAAAATTCACAGTAATCATGGCCTGACCTGATGCGGTTTGCTGACAATTATTTGCGTCAGTAATCGTTGTGAGCGTATACATAGTGTTTATTTCCGGATTTACCTGAAACTCGTGCGGCGTTTCATTAACAGTAATAGTTCCGCTGCTCATTTCAACTATCCATGGTGATTGACCGGTTAGTTCCAAATGTAATATTGCCGCTTCTCCCAAACAAATTGTCTGGTCGCCCGTCATGGTAACTGTTGGCACATCGTTGAAAGTCAATAGAAAACTATCTGAAGCTTCACCACAACTGCCTTGTCCAGTTGCACTACATGTTAATGTTACATTTCCGGTCGTGTAATCACTTTCGCCAGGTGTATACACAGGATTCAACAAGGAAGCATCATCAAACAACCCTGTGCCACTTGTTGTCCAAAGGATTGAAATATTATTTTCAGCGCTTGTTCCTGATATTTCGTAAGAATTCCCCTGACAAATTTCAGCATCTTCACCAACGGTGGCTGTTGCCAGTTGGTAAATTGTTAAAATGAGACTTGTTTCAATAGTTGAACTTTCGCCGTTTACAGTTAAAGTCAGAATGACTGAACCTGCATTGATGTCGTTCTCACCGGGTGTATAAACCGGATTCAAAATGCCTCCATCACTGAAAGCACCATCACCTGATGTAGACCAGATAAGTGAGTTATAATAATTTGCAACACCATCCAGTTGATAGGTCTGGCCGGCACAAATAACATCATCAGCGCCGGCATATCCGCTTGTCGAAAGTGTTGCCGGGAAAATAATATAATCTACATAGGCTGCATCACTGCCGCCAACAGCCGAACCATCCTTGCTGTATTCCCATTTGAATGTTCTGGTGCCAGCTGTGACCGGGTACGATTCTTTTGCCCAATCCACTTCACCCGACCATTCGTTCTTTTCAACATTGTCGATATAGAAACGCAGATAATCATAACCCGACTCTGATGATACTTTCCGATAGAATGAGATGGTGTCGTCGTTGCTCACCTCGTAAGTCAGTAACAATTGTGAATTCTGGCTATGATCGATTACTCCTGAACGCGCTGCATTGGTGCCTTCAAAGGCTTCGGTTGCAGTTATCGTCCAGGCTGCGTTACCGGCATTTGTCCAGTCGAAAGCGGTGAAATCCCCTGTTTCAAAATCTTCCAGAACTAAACCAACTTTGGTAACAAAGGATTTTTCTGCCTGATAACTGCCGGCTGTGATAGTAAATGCAAATTCAACATTAGTACCAACAGGGGCAGAAGGATTTATTGTAACATTGAATGTTGCATTAACAATTCCCTGGGGATCAATAATATCGAATCCAACAGTTGAATTATTCACGGTAATAAAACCGTTTGTAAGATCGATGGTGGCCACAGCATCATTTGCTGCACTTAATCCGCTGTTATTGAATGAGATGATGATATCTGCTGTTTCACCCGGATCGAGTCGTCCGTTGTTGTTACCGGTTGGATCTGAAATAGAGAAACTTCCAACAGTAAACTCCGGCGCGAGTGCATTTAAACTAAAACTGCTTTCCCAGCTTGATTCGGTGCTTGTAATCAACAGGTTAAAAATTAACTGTGTGTTGTTTGGGATATCGGTTGCAACGTCAAAAGCAAAAACATCGGCAAGATTTATTGTCTGATCAGGCTGAATGGTGCCAAATGATTCTGTTCCGTCTGTTATGGTAACAAAGGAAGATGCGCAACTGAGTGTTACACTTACATTACTGGCTGGTTCAACGCCCATATTCACAATACCCAAACCCAGTGAGATGCTTTCACCATAATCAACCATCCCGTTATTATTTCCAGATGCATCATTCACCGTGTTGGAAACAAAAGTTACAAACGGACCGGCTGCAGGAATAACTTCTACCTGTCCAAGATAAGTAACACGGTTGAAACCAAATACAGTGACATCGATCATGCCGATTTCAGAAAGTTCAGGGAAAGTAATGGTAGCTGTTCCTCCTTGAATATAGGCAGTTCCCAAAATTTCACCATTGAATGTCATTGTTGCAATTGCATTTTCAGCATCGGCATTCACCACAAACTGATTCGTACCCAGGAACAAGGTTGGTAAATGTGAGACTGTCATGGTTGTTGGGTTGGCAGTCCGCAAGGTAAGTGAAGGGTCACCGAATAATATCCAGGTATCATGTGTCGAGCGGCCTTCACTTCCGTGCATGTCGATCATTTTCATGCTTCCATTGATTGAGCAACCTCCGAAAGTACGCTTTACATTTCCTTCATATCCTTCAACAAGCAGTGTGTTCATTTCGTCCTGGCCGGTCATTGGGGGTTGCCATGGCTGTGAAATCCACGACATCATGGTTCCGATAGCACCTGTAGGTTCTCCATTGTCAGTGGCACGCATCCAGGTTTCAGCAAAACAACTTCCGTTGGTAAATCTGCCATTATCACAGGCTACTGCCCAAACGATAGGCCAGCGGTCGGTATTGGTGAGTGCGTCAACATGATTTGTCGAATATCCGCCAACACTCCAACTGTTTTGGGAGCCGTGGTTGCAATAATTGATAATACTGACACCAGCATTGATTCGTTGGGAGATAGCAGCTGCAGTGGTATTCGGAAGACCGGGAACATTGCCATCATACTCGCGGTGAACCGTCGAATAGGTGAAATTCAACAAACTATCTCTGATAAAGTCGATATGCTGATAGTCAGCTTCGCCGTTATGACCGATTCCTGCTCCTTCATTTCGCGAAACGCCCAGACCGAGGTCTACCCAGTCCGCTGTTTGCATCATATCGCGTTCATAGGTGATTATTTTCTCAACCTGTGTTTCAACATGACCAACTGTTTCGGCAGAAAATCTTCCAACGAACAATTCATTGAATGAATCGTCTCCCTCGATATAAGCGAAATAATTATCTGAATAACCTCCGGATGAAGTGTTGTTATAACTTGGCACATGCTGGTGGTCGCCTACAATTAATAAATAGGTGAGTCCGTTGGTGTTATAATAGTCTGTAACGAAAGCTTTGATGGCTGCCGGAGTTGAGCCAATGGTAGCCACATCGACGATTTCTATCGGGCGTCCTATCATTTTTTTCCAGGCAACAAACGGAGCCATCGCCTCCATATAAGGACCATGGCTGATAACGAGCATATTTCCTTCTTCTTCAACAGTAGGATAACGTTGTTGCTGCGCTGCATAATTGATGAAATGATGGGTGTAGAGCTGATTGAATTCAGGATCGATCGATAATTGGGCACGTTGACCAGCTTTCTGGTTTTCGCCTCCTGTTCCTTCTTTAAAAAGTTCTACAGTCATGGTATGATAAACACGCAGGGTTTTCATTACAGGATTGTAAGAAAATGGATAAATGGTAACTGCCTGTCCGCGAAAATCATTTAATACATATGGGGTTTGTAGTAACGCCTGCTTTGCAGGATAAAAAGAATCCTGAGTATACATTGATCCATAAATGTACGGAACATCATCCGGATTGATCTGACGGCTGAAGTTTCCTTTGGAGGGAGCAACTTCAATGCCTTCAAAATCAGTATATTCAGATGATAATACCCGAACATTCATCAAGGCATCGTTGCCAATGATGGATGATACAGCAAATATCGGAAGATCGGGAGCACCGGTTTCGAGCATGGAAACCATGCCACGAACACTTATAATCCCGGCTTTACCTTCTGGGGTCAGAACATTCGAACTGTTAAATCCATCCACATCAAACCGAACAACAATACTTTCTTCGGTTGAAAACAGTAATTCATATTGAATGGGTTTGGGTGTATTGCTGTTGATGGCAGTCCAGTTTTGACCAAAAACCACCAATGCAAATAATACAAAAGCAGTAAGGGAAATGATTTTCTTTTTCATGGGTCTTATTTTAAAAAAAAGCCACTTGTAACACTACAAGTGGCTTTTTTAGTTTAATTATTCAATGACAATCTTTTGGACCGTTGATTTCTTATCCGTATTAAGTCGCAGATAATAAATACCTTTTGCATATTTCTCAATATTAATAGGCTCTGTCACGAATCCGTTCATTGCGCCCATCGATTTCGAGAATAAAATCTGTCCCTGATAGTTCATCAGTATATACTCAAAATGATCAGCATGTCCGTGTAATGCAAGATTGATTTTCGATGTTGCAGGATTTGGATAGACAGAAACATTGAGTTCTTTGTTATCGTCGATGGTGTTACAAACGTCAAATGTTACAGCTATCTCATCAACCACAGAACAGCCATTGATATCAAAAGCAATTACTGAATAAACCTGTGTTCCGTATCCAACGCCGGTGGAGTCAACAGTCATGGTAGCTGTTGTAGCACCACCTGGTGACCAAAGATAGCTGGAGCCATTCGGAATAGTTGCATCGAGTACAAGATCGAAAGGAGCGCAGATCAGGGTGTCATTTCCAAGTTGTAACACCGGTGATTCATAAACACCAAGGGTATATTGACCTTCAATGGTTGAAATACCATCACTGACAACAACAGTGTAGGTAGTTGTGAGGGATGGTGTTGCGATAGGAGTAGGGCTGTTTGGATCACTCAGTGTTTCAACAGGACTCCAGGTATAGGTATAATCACCACTTCCGCCAATGGCATTTGCGTCTAAAACAGCACTGCCGTTTCCACAGATACTTGGTGGGTTTGATGTAACTTCAGCAAATAATGCCTGGTCAACATAACAGCTTACTTCTGCAACCCAACCGGCAGCTGTAACTGAACCGTCAGAGGTGAATTTAAATGTCAAAGCACCTGTTTCATTGGTTGCCTGAATGATGCCGGGGCTGTTGCTTCCATCGAATGGACTACCTGGTATTTCTGGCGATGTGGCGGTACTTCCGTCGTAGATATATAAATAATCGTAACCACTTTCAGTTGCGAAAGACAGGAAATCGACTTTCATCATACCTCCTTCGGTCGTAGGCAAAAGTGTAAGAACAAAGTTTTGACTGTCAGTATATTCACCAGCCTCACCACCGGTATCAAAGAAGTCAGCAACACAGGTACTTAAAGTGCCGTTTTGCATAAGAATTTCAGGGATTAGCCCGATAACCACGACTGAAGTTTGTGAGGCAGAATATACACCTTCAGGACCTGCAACAACATCAAGATAAAGGTTTACAGGGAATCCAATTGGGGAATCAGCACTGGCAGTAACATTTACTGCGATTTCGGCATTCTGTCCATGAGCAAGACTGGCCAGATTAACCTGCGTAGAATTAATAACTAGCATATCATCGCTTGAAAGGCTTGTTAAAATAAGTGAAGCAACATCAGATGTTCCTGTGTTGGATACTGTTACCATCAGGTTGGCAGTTTCACCCGGGTCAAGAATCCCATCGTTATTTCCTGATTCACTGTCATTTACAGTAACTTCTTCTGCAATTTCCAATACCGGTGCATTCAGAGTGATGATCAGGTTTGAAGTCCATGTTTCAGAACCATCAGTTGCTTCAACGTTGAAGACAGCATTATGACCAGTTGGCACAAAATCGGCAATTTCAAAGGTAAAGGCATTGGCCACGGAGACAGTTTCCCCATTGACAATTACGCCGAAATCGACAGTTGGTGAACTTGTCAGGGTAACAAAATCATCTGTGCCAATAAGTGTTGCAGTAACATTTGCTGATGGATCAGAACCAACATTTTTCATGGTGACATCCACGCCGAATGTTTCACTGTAATCAGCTAATCCGTCTGCGTTTCCTGTTGCATCCTGTATAATGTAAGAATCCATTACTACATAAGGACCGTCAAGTGCTGCTGCCGGAACCTGAACCATATAAGGAATGTATTGTGGTTTTGTAACAACAATATCAACATTTCCGGAAGAAAGAACAGGTTCAATAGTAACAGTAACAAGTCCTGTTTCGCCAACGAGCGCGGTGCCATGTAAAACACCATCTTTAGAGATGGCAACATAAGAGCCAGGAGCTGCAGTGACATCATATTCTGTTAATCCAATAGGCAAAATGGGTAAATGAGTAACTGTATTTGTGTTTCCCTGAGTCATATAAGTAACAACAGAAGGGTCGCCTAACACATTATAAGCCTGCCAGTAATAGGTTGGGCTTGAATGTTGAGGATAACCTTGAATCTCCACCTCGGTTACAGCTAAATTGCCAATAGAAACCATTCCACCTGCTGAAACATAATCACTTACAAAAGGTCCGTCGTATGCGCCCCAAGAAGATTCTTCATAGGTTGGTACATAGCCGTTGTTATTGCCCTGGATAGGGAAAGCGCCAACTGCCCAGTAAAAATCTTCAAACCAATAAGAACTTGGTGATGATCCGATATATACAACCGAACCCTTGTTGGCAGAACGTGCCCAGGTTTCGCCCATACACTCTGTATAACCAAAATCTGCTGCCAGACAGCAGTTACCCACTGCGAGCGGATATTTTCCGTCGTTAGTGAAGGCTGTAACCATTGATTGGGATAAGCTGGGATCGCCCCATGATGTTTCGCTGCAATGCGCTGTGTAGTTAATAAAACCCACCGCAATTTTTTCAGGACTGTAACAACCGGTGTACGGACTTGTCAGATAGGTATATACATTTGCAAATCCGTGCTCGGCATTGAAATAGTTCTGTGTGCCGTATTCCACGGTTGGCTGACCTACATTTGGATTCCATGTGCCGTCGGCACCAGCAATGAGGGTAGTATTGTCGAGATAAGTGGGATCTGTAAATTCATATCTTTCGTAATACAATGTTTTTTCAATCTGAGGTGTCAATTGGGCTGAATTACGCGCTGAGAAACGGCCATAATACATTTCAGGAAAATAATCACCATCAACACTTCCATAATAAAGGTCGGTCATTTTTCCGGATGAACTTCCAAGGGTAGCCGGGATTTGAGGCGTATCGCCAACGAATAAAACAAAACTTGGAGCCGGATCTTCAGGCGTGCCATTGTTGTATTGCTCATGCACATAAGATTGAATGGCATTGTAGGTTGTGCCGATCTCATCGGTATAAGCAACAATTACTTTAAATCCTTTTTTTGTTTTCCAATCGATGAAAGGAACAAGATCCGCTTCGAACATTCTGTCGGAAACGATTAAATATTTTATCGGATATTTGGTTAAATCCGGATGTTCAGGATAATCCTGATCCAATGTGTTCATCAGACTCTTATGCAATACATCAAAATAAGGAGAAACAGTTGATGATTTGATGTATTGGGTCAATTGTTCGTCACCGTTTGTAAATGTTACTTCGACTTCAATATCGTTCATAACACGGATAATGCCTTTAACAGGATTGTAGCTTACCGGAGCGATTGTCAAACGGGCAATCCGGTAGCTGCGCATAACACCTAATACTTCAATCGAGGCTGTTTCGTGACTGATAAAAGCATCGTTGCTGTAAGTGGATTCATTCATTTCAAACTGCACTTCGTCTGCATTTTGGTCCTTGCGCAGTGAAGGTTGCACGGGCATAATGCGATTGTTGATACCATAATCGCTGAGTATATATTCACTCACCGAATAATTAATCACTTTTACTGACACGGAAGCTCCGAATGGAACCTCAATCAATTGTTTGGAAGCAGGAAGTTTTGGCTCCCCAATTTTTCCAATCCAGTAGGCATTGGGAATGCCCATCTCATTGAACTGACCCTTGGGTGTTTCAATGGTGAATGTGGTGGCGCCAGGAAAGGAAAAAGCTGCTTTTAAACCTTGCATATTGTCTTCCGAAAGTTGAATATCGGCGGCTTTTTTGCCAAAATCAATGGCAAAGTTTTGTGCTTTAATTCCACTTGCCGGAATGAAACACAGTATCAGCATTAAACTGATAAGTGGAAAAAACGAAGATAATTTCGTTTGGAGGTAAACATTTTTCATTGTAACTAATTTTAAATCAATATAATAAGGAAAATAATTTTCAAGATTTAAATATGTGTTGCTGCAAATTTAAGTATAATTATTTAAGAAAATGAGAAAAGGAATGCTTATTTTTTCAAATGCATTAATTGATAAACTGATGAAATTAGTAGATTGATTATGAGCAAGATAATATGTAATGAAAATAGCTAATTGAGCCCTAACGTTGAAATGTTAAGATTTCAGATTTTCATCTTGAGATTTCAAAAAAGCCATTAACAAACCGAGTGCTTTTTCAGTCGCTTTTTCTGAGATCAATTGTTGGGCAAGTTCACAAAGTTGCTTTTCATCTGCCAATTTCATAAACTCAAATTCATTTTCAATTTGGTTCAAAACATCTGTATCGGGTAGTTTTTCTATATTGCCTAATTGTCCCAAATCATTGCCCGTGAGATAGTTATTGTATTTTATTTTGTCGGGCAATACATCTATTCCGATACCTTGGCGCTGCAATGGTTTAGGAACGGCAAACTTGGAATTACCGGAAGTTCTTACATAATAATCACCTCCCAGGCGACCAACCAGATCAATTTTATCCACATCAATTTCACCATTGGCATCCAACACATTTTCATTGATGTGCATCAGCACAATTTCACAAATGATCAGGTTTGCCGCACCGGCACCGGTTCCGGTTTCGATGATCTGTCGCACCTTGCATTCAAACTGAACCGGCGATTCTTTTATGCGAAATGGACGAATTTTTTCAGATTCAACAGGAGTCAAACCTGCTTTGATAAATTCATTCACCTCTTTTGGATATTCGGTGGAAGCCAGACTCATTTGTTGCACAATATCAAACGAAACCATATTGATGACAACCTCCGGCACTTCAAGCAGGTTTTCGAAAGTATGTTTGGTCGTATTATCACGGCCGCGACGTGAAGGAGAAAATATAAGTGTGGTCGGATTTACACCAAAGAAGTTGAAGCAACTGAAGGGTGACAGGTTCGGATTCCCGTTTTTATCAACGGTACTGGCAAACGCAATAGGCCGTGGCGCGATGCTGCCCAGTAGTAATCGGTGTAATCGCTGTTGGTCAAGGGTTTGTGGATCGAACTGAATCATTTCGCAGGTAGTATTTTTGTAACACATTCTCCAAACCCAATCCTCAATCCGTTTTTCTGTGCAAATCCTCTGATAATCAGGGTGTCGTTATCTAGTACAAATGTGCGTTGTGTGTCATCAAGCAACTGAATGGGGCGGGTTCCTTTCCATGCCAGCTCGAGCATCGAACCAAAAGAATTATGCGTTGGACCACTGATGGTTCCAGAAGCATATAAATCACCCGGATTGATATTGCAACCGGCAACAGTCTGGTGAGCTAATTGTTGCGACATATTCCAGTACATATGCCTGAAGTTTGATCTGCATATCAGGTTTTCTTCACCATGCTGCGGTTGCAGATATACTTCAAGCGACACATCGATATTTCTTTTACCGCTGGTTTGAAGATAAGGAAATACGGCTGGTTCCTGCTTCGGACCTTCAACCCGGAATGGTTCCAACGCTTCGAGGGTGACAATCCAGGGCGAAACAACAGAACCAAAACTTTTCGACAGAAATGGACCCAATGGAACGTATTCCCAACGCTGTATATCGCGGGCCGAAAGATCGTTGAACAATACCATTCCAAAAATATGATCCTCGGCATCCTTTGCTGTTATTGAATCGCCTAATTTCGTAGAGCCTGATGTGATAAATCCCATTTCAAGTTCAAAATCAACCTGTTTTGATGGCCCAAAGACAGGTGGTAAATTGTCATCTGGACGGGTCTGGCCCTTAGGGCGGTGAATGTCAGTCCCGGAGACAACAATGGATGAACTCCTGCCATGATATCCGACCGGTAAGTATCTCCAGTTTGGAAGCAATGCATTGTCTGGATCACGAAACATCACACCAACATTCGTCGCATGCTCAATGCTTGAATAAAAATCGGTATAATCACCAATGTGAACAGGCAAGAGCATTTCAATGTCATTGCTATTAAAACATGCAGCGGAGTGTGCTTCGGTATGTTGTTTTAACTCATCACAGGTATCAGAAAATAAAACAGATAATCTTTCACGTATGTTGACTCTTTGTTGCCGGCTTAATGCAGCAATATCGTTCAGAACGGGTTGGTAGAATATGCTTAAATCGTCAAGATCCAGTATATCGAAAAAGCCGTAATCTGCCAACGCTGAAAGCATGATTACTGTGTTGCCAATTCTGGTTGCCGGTGAAATGGTTTCACCTGATTTTGCGATTCCAAAAGGAATATTTTGCAACGGAAAATCACTGTTTTCAGGTATTTTGATCCAGGAGGTCATGATAGAATTATATTATAGAGTATTAAAGCGTTCCCCTGTTTCCCTGTTCCAACTCAATGGCTTCAAACAATGCCTTGAAATTGCCTTTTCCGAATGATTTGGCCCCTTTTCGCTGAATGATTTCATAAAATACGGTCGGACGGTCTTCGACAGGTTTCGTAAATAGTTGTAACAGATAGCCATCTTCGTCCCGATCGATCAGTATACGCATTTTTTTCAGCACTTCGATGTCTTCATCTATCTCTTTAACACGCTCAATAACAGTATCATAATAACTATCCGGAACATGTAAAAACTCAACGCCGCGAGCGCGTAACTGTGCAATGGTTTCAAGAATGTTGTCTGTTGCAAGGGCAACATGCTGCGCACCCGGTCCGCGGTAGAAATCGAGATATTCTTCAATCTGTGATTTCTTTTTGCCTTCGGCAGGCTCATTGATCGGGAACTTGATCCGCATATTGCTGTTGGCCATCACCTTGCTCATCAGAGCAGTATATTCTGTCGAAATATCTTTGTCGTCAAATGAAATCAATTGCTCAAATCCCATGACATCGGCATAAAATTTCCCCCATTTGTTCATTTCTCCCCAGCCAACATTACCGACAATATGATCAACATACAACAGTCCGGTTTCGGTGGGACGATAGGAGGGCTCCCATTTTTTGAACCCGGGTAAAAATGGCCCGAAATAGTTATGGCGGTCAACAAAAACATGGACTGTTTCTCCATAGGTATGAATGCCACTCATCACCACTTCGCCATATTCATCGATGATGGTTTTGGGCTCAAAATATGACCTGGCGCCACGGCTGGTTGTTTCTCTCCATGCCTGACGTGCATCATCGACCCACAGGGCAATCACTTTTATACCATCACCATGTTGTTTACAGTGCTCGGCAATGGATGATTCAGGGGTGAGGGCGGTGGTGAAAACAAATATGATTTTACCCTGACGTAAAGCATAGGATGTATGATCCTTCACACCAGTTTCTAAGCCAGCGTAAGCCAGTGGTTGAAATCCGAAAGCTGTCTGATAATAATGGGCAGCCTGTTTTGCATTACCGACATAAAATTCTACATAGTCGGTTCCGTTAATCGTGAGAAATTCTTTCGTGTTCATGTGTTAAGATATTTTTTAAATAAAAGTTCGGAAGTCCGAAGTCGGAAGACCGAAGTTTGATAATCGTTGATGTAAGATTGTTTTACGTTAAGCTAAGAATCCGCCTCAGTTAACCTATCAATCACCAATTTGTATTTTTTAAAAATGTATTATTCCTGATATATATTTAAATGTAAAATCCACTTCTTCCGTCATTCGGTCTTCCAACTTCCGACTTCCAACTTCCGACTTCCCACTTCCGACTTCCAACTTCCGACTTCCGACTTCCCACTTCCCACTTCCGACTTCCCACTTCCGACTTCCGACTTCCCACTTCCCACTTCCCACTTCCCACTTCCGACTTCCCACTTCAATAAAGCCAACTCTTATAATAATCCTTCACTTCCAATTCAATCGCTTCCTGTGTAAGCATCAATGGGCTGAATGTGTCCACCATCACAGCAAGTTCTTCAGTGCCAGTTTTTCCAATGCTTCGTTCGGCAGCACCCGGATGCGGACCATGCGGAATGCCAATCGGATGCAGCGTAATCATGCCTTGTTCAATATTATTCCGGCTCATGAAATCACCGGCTACATAATAAAGTACCTCATCCGAATCTACATTGCTGTGATGATAAGGAGCAGGAATCGATTCAGGATGATAATCATACAAACGGGGTACAAAAGCACAGGTAACAAAAGTGGGAGTTTCAAATGTCTGATGCACAGGCGGTGGCTGATGAATGCGACCGGTGATGGGCTCAAAATTGTGAATTGAAAGGCCGAAAGGATAATGACAACCATCCCAGCCAATGGCATCAAAAGGATGTGAACCGTAAGTATAAGGATAAATGCAATCGTGCTGCTTGATTTTTACCAGAAACTCACCTTTCTGATCGTTTGTCACCAGATTTTGTGGTGTTTTAATGTCACGTTCACAATAAGGGGCATGTTCGAGTAACTGACCGGCTTTGTTCAGATATCGTTTCGGAAATCGCAAGGGTTGACGTGATTCAACTATAAACAAACGGTTATCTGAATCGTTAAACTCCATTTGATAAATGGTGCCACGTGGAATAATCAGATGATCTCCATAACAGAATTCAATACTTCCGAAAATCGTATGCAACAAACCATTGCCACGATGAACAAAAATCATTTCATCTGCCTGCGAATTCTTGAAAAAATAATCTGTCATCGAATTGCGCGGAGCAGCTAAACTGATATACACATCTCTATTTACCAAAATGGCTTTTCTGCTTTCCAGAAAATCGTTGGATTGAGGCAGGTGAAAACCTTTGAAACTACGATTCTGCATGTTTTTTCCCAAAGCGACAACCGGGGCAACATTCATGGGTTCAGCAACTGACTTTACCATGGTGGGTGGAAATGCGTGATAAATAAGCGAATACACATCCGAAAAACCTTCGGTCGAAACCAATTCTTCGGCGTATAATTCACCATCCGGTTTACGAAATACAATGTGTCGTTTGGAAGGTACCTGACCTCTTGTTTGATATTGTGGCATTGTCTATTTAGATTACATTTAAATAAGCATGACAAAAATAGGTTTATTTTTCAAATCTTAACTAACCCTGTTTTAAATGAATTGCCAATTATATATCAATTTCGTTTAGAAAAAAAACAGTCTTCCATAGTCGTTGGACCGAGACAAGCGACTCCGCTAAGACTGACAGTCATCCTGGCTTGTTGAAGTGTAACTCCTTGTCGTAGCGTCGAGGCAGGCATCTCCGAACTTCCTGTCTGCCGGCACAGCTTAACAGGTAACTCACTCCGAACTTTAGTTCACTCCAAACTTTAGCTCACTTTTTCTTACTCAATCCCACTGAAATGCTTCATAAACTGTACTCTTTCATAAACAGCCGGATTCTCCGCCTTTCCAACGCTCATTTTTCCGATAAACTGATCAGTGGATGCGAAATTGTGACGATCCATCCACGATTCGAGTTCGGTAAGCATCACACCAATCTCCTGAAATCCTTTTTTATAAATGACAGAAGCAATCTGAACAGCTTTGGCTCCGGCCAGCAATTCTTTAATAACTGCTTTGCCATCATGAACTCCGGTTGAAGCTGAAATATCACATTGAACTTTGGATGAAAGCATGGCAACCCATCGCAATGAAATGGGTAGTTCAGCCGGACTACTGAATACGTTGCTCGATTTGAGTTCGAAATTTTCAATGTCAATGTCGGGCGAGTAGAAACGATTAAAAAGTACCAATCCCGCAATACCCGTCCATGACAATTTTAACGCCATTTTTGCCAATCCTGAAAAGTAATAGCTGATTTTAACTGCTACGGGTATTTTGACAGTTTTAATTACTTTATTTATTATTTCAAAATAGATTTGTTCATTTTGTTCGCCTGAAAAATGGGGATCTGAAGGGAGAATGAAAATATTCAACTCAAGTGCATCTGCACCGGCTGCCTCAATTCTTTTAGCAAACTCCGTCCATTCAGCCATGCTTACACAATTGATGCTGGCGATAATCGGAATATCAACAGCATTTTTACTTTCACGAATAAGATTCAGATAGGTATCCACATCATTTATCCGGGTGTAATTACGTATATATTCTTTGGCTTCAGTATTGAAATCAGCTTGCTCATTCTGCGCTATAGCCTGATTAGCAGCGTGTTGAATCTGTTCTTCGAAAAGCGATTTTAGCACCACCGCGGCTGCACCGTTTGCCGCAGCTTCTTTGATGTTTTCAACCGAATTGGTTAAGCCTGAACTACCAATGATTATGGGGTTTTTAAGTTTTAATCCCAAATAAGTTGTGCTAAGATCTGCCATAATTCCTCAGGGTAATTTTACTTATTATAAAACGTAAAATTAGGATATTTTTTTATGGTTATTCTATTCATTTATGACCAACACAATGTAACCGATAAACATCTTACAACGTTAATTTTGGATGTTTTGGAAACTGTAAACAGTATACAGTAACTATTTTGGGTTAATGGGTTTTTATCAATTCTGAATACATATTTTTTTTCTTGATCAAATCCAATGCTCGTTGCAAGGTGTCATCAACATCTGTCAGGACTTCAAAATATTTACTTACATCCCATATATTTCTGGCAATCAATGCTTTGATTTGATAACGCATAAATGTATCCGACAATTTGTATTGTTCCTCTTTAAATTCGACACCTTCTTTTTTTCCAAGCTCGATAAACTGGTCCATGGTTGTATTGTCTATGTTGAAATCAGATTTGAATTTTTCAAAAGTGGGGTATTTTTTTGTGAACAATTCCCTGTTTTTATTGGCGAATTCGACGGTAAACTTATTGAAAACACCTTTACGGATCAGGTCAGAGTAATAATCTGTATACTGTGTCGAATCGAAAGGTACAAATACATCCGGCATGATGCCGCCACCGCCATAGACAACGCGTTTGGCCGGTGTTAAATATTTCAGTGAATCCGGAAAACGGATGCTGTCGGCATGGACAAATTCACCATGTTTCTGACGTTTATACAAATCAAGATAATACGATTCAACGCCATCTTCATATGGTTTTTGAATGCTTCGTCCCGTTGGTGTGTAATACCTGGCTGAGGTAAGGCGTATTACTGATCCATCAGGAAGTTGGAAAGGCCGTTGAACCAGTCCTTTTCCAAATGATCTCCGGCCCAGCACAATTCCCCGATCCCAATCCTGTATGGCGCCACTAACAATTTCGCTGGCTGATGCAGAGCCTTCGTTGATCAATACAATCAGATTTCCTTTTTCAAAATCACCTGTATTGGTTGCTTCATAATTCTGACGTGAACTTTTCAGCCCTTCTGTGTAGACAATGAGTTTACCTTCTTCCAGAAATTCATCGGATAATTCAACTGCCGTATTTAAAAAACCGCCCGAATTACCTCGCAGATCAAGGATGAGACTTTTCATGCCGCCGGATTTCAATGTCGAAATGGATGCATGAAATTCTTCCATTGAAGTCTTTGAAAAACGATTCAATTTAATATAACCAACATTATCATCAATCATGAAAGTTGCGTCGATACTGGTAATCGGAATTTTGTCACGTACAATTTCGTAGTCAATCAGTTCTTTTCGGTTGTTTCTCGAGATACTCACTTTTACCATTGTCCCTTTCTTTCCACGAAGCCGTTCCATTACATAATTGTTGTTCACTTTGCTCCCAAAAGCATCTTCTCCATTGATTTTGATGATTTTGTCACCTGCAAGAATTCCTAATTTCTCTGACGGTCCACCCGGAACCGGGGCGATCACCAAAATAGTGTCATTAAACAATTGAAACGTTACCCCAATGCCTTCAAAACTACCTTCCAGCGGCTCGTTTGCAGCATCAAGGTCTTTTTTCGAAATATAGGCTGAATGCGGATCAAGTTCTTTCAATGTATTCACGATGGCGTTCTCTACCAATTCGGAACTGTTTGTGCTGTCGACATAGAAATTTTCAATGTAAAAAAGTGCCGCAGCAAACTTCTGACTTGTTTCTTTTGAGTCCTGTTTCTGAATGCCTTGTGCGAATATTGTAATTGAACTAAATGATAAACAAATAGTTATTATGAATGTTATCTTTAGTAAACTGAGACTTGATTTCATTTCTGATAAAATTATATCGTTTTTTTCGTGAGGTAATTTGCCTGACATACGCAGATAAGGCTATCAAAAGTATGCAATTACTGCCTTTAGACCGGTTGTGGGCCGCTATTTCATGTGTTAATATTTGTTAATGAATACATTATCAAACAAATATCCCCCATTCTTACATAAGGATGAGGGATAATATTTTACTAATCCAAAAGGTGTTCTTTCATTTTCTTGTTAGCCGAATGGATCAAAAAAACACTTTAATACGAAAGCACCTCAATTGCAGCCTGGTATATTTTTTCTGCATTTGGAAGTACAGCTTTTTCAAGTATCCTGTTAAAGCCAACTGGTGTAAACGCAGATCCAACACGTCTGATTGGAGCATCCAGATAATTAAAAGCTTCATCAGCGATCATTCCGGCTAGCTCACCGCCAAAACCTGCGAACACTTTGTCTTCATGCACGATGAGGACACGTGAGGTTTTCTTTACTGAATTCAGGATGGTTTCCTTATCGAGTGGTATAAGTGAGCGAATATCAACTACTTCTATTTCTTTTCCATTTTCTTTGCTAATTCTGGATGCAACTTCAAGGGCCTGATGGGTAGTGTTCCCGTACGTAACAATGGTTAAATCACTTCCTTCGCGTCTGATTCGGGCCTTACCGAAAGGCACTTCGAAATCATCAGGAATATAGGTTTCAGCGATCGGATCGTTGTAAAGTGCTTTTGGTTCCATGAAAACAGTGGGTCCTTCTGACCGCATGGCCGTGCGAAGCAGTCCGGCTGCATCATCTGCAAAAGATGGATATACAATCCTGATTCCAGGGAAGGTAGCCAATGCGCCTTCAATTGTTTGTGAATGATATAATCCTCCCCCAATATAGCCTCCTGAAGCCAATCGGATAACAACGTTCGGAGAAAAAGCTCCGTTGCTGCGCCAGTAATCGTGCGATGTTTCTACCAATTGTTCCATGGCGGGCCAGAAATAATCGGCAAATTCAGCACCTTCAATAACGATTCTTATTTTTTTGTTAAACCGGCTCATGCCATTGGCGGTTCCGGTAATATAATCTTCGGCGATCGGTGCATTGAACACCCTGTTTTTGCCAAATTCCTGCTGCATTCCCTTGGTAACGTTGAAAATGCCGCCCTTGTCTTTGTTGGCAACATCCTGTCCCCAGATATAGGTGTCAGGATTATGACGAAACTCAGCCTTTAATGTTTCATTGATAGCCTGAATAAGCTTGTGTTTCTCTCCGGTTGTTACCTGATGAATTCCTTCCGGATATTTTGTCGAAACAAAAGGTTCGGGAATCACAAAATCGAATATGGATTCCGGTGTTGGATCTGCTGCCACGATGGCTTTTTTGTGTGCAGCGGAGATTAATTTTTTGGCATCACTGTCGAGGCTGTTCAGCTCTTCTTCGGTGAATTTACCGGAATGTAATAATTGAATTCTGAACCGAACCAACGGGTCTGACATTTTTACGCAATGACGCTCATTTTCATCACGATACAATTCATGTTTGTCTGAATTGGAATGAGAATGAATGCGCACACAGTTGGCGTGTACAATCACCGGCTCACCGAATTCTTCGATATGCTTTTTGGCGAGATACATCGTATTCATCGAATCGAATACATTTTTTCCATCACAATACATGATGGTCAGGTTTTTGATTCCGCGATAGTTTTCCGCTGCACGTCGGTTGGCCGACTGATCTCGTTGTGGAACCGAAATCCCAAACTGGTTATCCTGAAAAACGAAAATAACAGGCAGTTTTTCATTCGAGGCACCGTTGATGGCTTCAAAAACATAGCCTTCCGAGGTGCTTGATTCGCCTTGTGAACTGATTGAAACGCCTTTTGATCCATAAAGTTTCATGGCCCGTGCAGTTCCAACCGCATGCAGTGTATGGTTACCTGTTGCTGATGAAACATTCTGGATGTTCCATTCAGGTTTCGCAAAGTGATTCGACATATGGCGGCCACCACTTGCTGGATCTGCTGCTTTCGAAATTCCGTTCAGGATAATTTCATCTGCTGTTAAGCCGGCTGAAATTGCGGTGAGCATATCGCGATAATAAGGAAACAGAAAGTCAGTTTCACGATTAAATACCTGACCGATAGCCAATTGTATGCCATCATGTCCTGCATAAGGCGCGTGATACGACCATCCCAATGCCTGTTTCAGATAATTGGGTGCTTTTTCGTCGAGTTGACGGCCCAACGTCATCAGACTATACCATTTTGTAAGGGTTTCTTTATCCGTTTTGTCTAAAGTATATTTCCTTTTTTGTGTCATTATGTTTTGTTTTAGTCCTTTTCGGAATCGGGTTTCGGGGTGCAAAATTACGAAAAAAGTTAATTTGAATCAAATCTAAATAAGAACTTGACTGCAGGTGCCGTAGATGGGATTAACAAACATGCCTGACGGGGGAACTTTTTCATCGGTAAAATTGAACTGAAGTAAGGCATATCTAAGGTAGTACGGCATTATCATATTGTTGAATTCACAAACTTTCAGATGGGATTTCCAAATTAAATCAGGCCCTGATAATTTCAAACTGTCCGTTTACCTCTAATTTAATGATGGTAGATGCTTTCGGTAGGTTTATCTCATCATGAAATAATCCAACAACATGATCAGCGGAATGAATAATTTCCGGTGATATTTGATTGAAAAACAATGCAGTAGGCTCACCTGAAATATTGGCCGAAGTGGAAGCAATGGCTTTACCAAATTTCTGTACAATGGCGATGCAAAATTCATTTGTTGTTACCCGGATGCAAACACTGCCATCAGCGCTGATGGCATTTTTTGCAAGGTTCATACCGCCTGGAAATACGATACTGATGGGATTTGCAGCATTTCTGATCAGATCATAAGCGATGGATGGGACGACTTTTACATACTCTTTAAGTCGCTGATCGCTGTCAATCAATGTAATAATGCTTTTGTTTTCTTTGCGTCGTTTGATTTTAAACAGTCGTTCAATTGCTTTTCCATTGGTAGCATCACATCCCAATCCCCAGATTGTGTCTGTCGGGTAGAGAATAACTTTTCCTTGTTTAAGGGCATCAACAGCCAGTGATACCTCCTCGTCGAATGAATTCATAAGCGATATAACAATTCACTAGTTGAAATTGTTTTGGCACAGTTGAAATGTTTTTTGGGACATTCCCTGAAACCATGCAAACCGCAGGGGCGGCAGTCTAATTTTTCCTGTGTTTGGATGATAGCTGCATTATCAGCCAGGGGTCCAAAACCAAATTCAGGGATTGTTGAACAATAAACGGCAGTTAGTTTGGCATTGACTGCACTGCAAAGATGCATAGGGGCAGAGTCGTTTACATAATTCATGGAAGCGTCAAGCATGAGGGCAGCCGATTCGAGTAAGTTCAGTTTTCCGGCTAAATTAACCGTGCTGCTGTTGCTTGTATTCAGCCTGATTCTTTCGCATAAATCGAAATCTGCTTCAGAACCAAGTAAATAGATGATTGTTTCAGAGTTTATCTTTGAAATAAACTCAATCCACTGATTTTCGGGATACTGCTTTGTAAACCAAAGCGATGCAGGTGCAATACAGATGTATTTTCGTGTCTTATACTGCGAAGTTTTTGTCAGATTTTGTGCTGTTGGGTAGATTCTGGGATTAATATGTGATGCATCCGTTATATTTTCGATAAGTTTCAGATTTCGGTCGACTTCATGTATATAATTGTCTTTCAGTCCAATATCATGTTTTATGCGTAAGCTGAAAAACCTGCTGAATGGATTTTTATCAAAGCCGATTGTTTTTTTTGCGCTTGAAAGCGCAGTGACCAATCCGGTAGAAGCAAAACGTTGCACATTCACAACCAAATCATATTTCTCCTGCCGGATTTGTTTCCACAACTGAAATAATTTGATGTATTTAAATCGGATTTTGTCCCAGACAATCACTTTATGTAGAAATGGATGTTTGTCGAATAGACCTCCGTAACCTTTTTTAATCAATATATCTATCTGACTCTCAGGAAAAAACAGATGTAATTTCTCAATAACAGGTGTTATCAGAATGACATCTCCGATGGAGGCTGTTTGAATGATGAGAATTTTATGTGGCATACTCAAACAAAAGTACTGCTTTTCGACCATTTGGTTATCGCCTACGAAGAGATATGTCACCAAAAATGTCTCATCACTGTCCTGAAATTAACACGCTTCAGTTCCATGCTGATTTTTTTTGGGTGACCATATGGAACATTTCAGTAACTATTTTGACCGGTTGAGTCAGTTTTTACCGGTCAATTGGTTCAGGGACAGGTTCTTTTGCTCCGAAATGAAATATTGAAAATGAAATGAAAAAGAAACTCATTATCCTGCTAAGCCTGTTGTTTGTGGTTTTTGGAGCATTTGCCCAACAACAGGATTCCATTCATCATGTTAGTCGTTTTATATTGGAGGATTCGTTAATCATTACACCGCCACATCATATTCTCTCAAAGCTTCGTTCAGTGATGTTTTCAGATTGGTGGATGCTTTTCGTTTTCCTATTATCAATGCACAGGGGACCTGATAATCGCCTGCCGGAAATCGCTTGGTAAAGGTGCCCGGGATAACAACCGAGCGTTTTGGTACAATACCCCGATGTTCAATTGGCACTGAACCACTTACATCAATAATACGTGTCGATTGGGTAAGCACAACATTCGCGCCAAGCACCGCCTGTGTTTCAATGCGCACTCCTTCAACAACGATGCATCGCGAACCAATGAAACAATTGTCTTCGATAATTACCGGTGCAGCCTGCACAGGTTCAAGTACACCACCAATCCCTACACCGCCGCTCAAATGCACATTTTGCCCGATCTGGGCACAAGAGCCAACCGTTGCCCAGGTATCGACCATTGTTCCTGCCCCTACAAAAGCGCCAATATTTACATAACTCGGCATCAGTATCACTCCTTTTTCGATGAAAGAGCCATACCTGGCAATAGCATGCGGCACAACACGAACGCCAAGCTGAGCATAGTTTTTCTTCAGAGGAATTTTGTCATGGAATTCAAATGGCCCTACTTCAATAGTTTCCATTTTGCGGATGGGAAAATATAAGATGACCGCCTTCTTCACCCATTCATTCACAATCCATTTGCCACTATCCTTATATGCTACCCTGAGTTGCCCCAAATCCAACTTTTCAATAACATTACAAATATAATTTTGGTATTCAGCATCTTGCAAAAGCTCCCTGTGGTCCCAAATATGTTCGATCTTCTCCTTTAAATTCTCCATTTTGTATTTTATTTTCTCAGCCATGAATCAACGAAATTACTACATCTGGTTGGATATCTGCAAGCAAAACAAGCCATGAACAAATTTCTGTGTATTTTTGTTATCTTATTATATACAGAAACACACGCATGGCTCGTATAATGGCGATCGATTACGGACAAAAACGGACAGGCATCGCGGTAACTGATCCGCTGCAACTTTTTGCTACCGGTTTGGAAACAGTTCCCAGCCATACTGTTGTTGATTTTATTACCAAATATATACTTACAGAACAGGTTGAATGTATCGTTGTTGGTGAACCCAAAGATATGCAGAACAATGCCTCAGATGCTGCTCGTTTTATTGAGCCATTTGTAAACAGACTTCGTAAGGTTTTTCCGGAAATGAACATTCAGCGATTCGACGAACGTTTTACGTCGAAAATGGCATTTCAGAGTATGATTGATGCAGGGTTGAGTCGCAAACAACGGCAGAATAAGGCTCTTATCGATACAATCAGCGCCACCATTATTTTACAATCTTTTCTCGAAAATAAAAATCGTTAGCACCTTTATATCATGTTATTACCAATCGTTGCTTACGGGCATACAACATTAAAAAAAGTAGCCGCAGATATCACAAAAGATTATCCCGATCTTGATATGCTGATCATAAATATGTGGGAAACCATGTATGATGCCAAAGGCGTTGGTCTAGCAGCACCACAGGTAAACAAGTCAATCAGACTTTTTATTATAGATGCTGATTCGTTCAACGAAGAATATCCACAAATTGCCGGTTTTAAAAAAGTTTTTATCAACGCCCATATTTTGGAAGAATCTGGTGAAGAGTGGTCATTTGCCGAGGGATGCCTGAGTGTTCCCGGGATCAATGAAGAGGTTAGCCGAAAACCGAATCTCACTATCACCTATTTGGACGAAAATTTTGAACCTCATACCGAATCATATGATGGTATTGTTGCCCGAATAATTCAACATGAATATGATCATATTGATGGCAAACTTTTTGTCGAGCGGCTGACGCATTTTCGTAAAATGTTGCTAAAAGGGAAATTAAGTGATATTTCGATCGGAAAAGTGGATGTAAACTACAAAATGATTTTTCCCGGATTACGCCGGCGTTCGGTTTAATTGATCATGAATCGTATTTTTTATTGAATCTTTTTCAATCAAAATGAGTATAAGTTCGTACAAATATTCACTGATCAGAATCTAACACCATGAAAAACAGGATATTTTGGATTTTTCTTTTATTTATTTCAGTAGCACTTATTTCTTGTGACAATAAGTATTCCAAATCATTAGATGATACAATCAATGATACCGAGGATTATCTGTTTGATGAGTTCGGGCAGTTTAATCCTGCAATAGCAGAGAAATTGGTTCAATTATACATGACCCGTGTGGATTCATTGCCAAAAGACAGCCTCACAGCAGGTTATTTATTTAAAGCGGCAGATGTATCTGTAAATCTGGGAAATAGCCAACGTACACTTTCGTTGTTAGATAGATTTATTCAGGAATATCCCATGAACGAACAAACGCCGATCAGTATGTTTTTAAAAGCGTTTGTTTATGAAAACCAACTGAATGACACGGCGAAGGCCCGTTCAGTATATGAGGAATATATCAATCGATTTCCGGAGAGTGAATTAATTGAAGATGCGCGTGTTGCAATTCGTAATCTTGGAAAATCACCAGAGGATTTGATCCGTGAATTTGAATCGTTGAATAATTAAAAGATAATCAGAAAATAAAAAAAGGGAATCCGTTTTGGGTTCCCTTTTTTTAATCTTATTTATTGATGTTATAATTTTTTTGTAACTCCAATTTTTCCACCAGAGAATGCTGTGCCACCACCAAATTCAACATTTATAGCCCAACTATCATTCCAGAAATAACGGCCACCAACTTGTAAATCAAGACCAAAATCATCACCACTGTTAAATGTATCATCGCCAAACCAGAGAATATAGCCAAGACTCAATCCGGCATATAAATCCCATTGAGAAGGAATTTCGAGTAACGTATTAAAGTGATAATTGCCATTTCCTGATATTCCAAGTGAATTGTTGAAAACGTCATCAAATCTAACTGCTGCATTAAAACCAACTGTGATGTCTTTGTAAACCCCAAAATCCATTCCAAAGTAAGCAGGAATGCCGATACCTGAAAAACCGACACCAATATTTAAATCCTTGTAGCCTTTGTCAATGGTAGCTTGAGCAAAAGCCGTGTTTAGACTGATTAACATTACAATTAAGAGAGCAATTTTTTTCATAAATAATAGTTTTTTTGGTTAATGTTTAATGAAAAGCAAAAATAAAAAAAATTCAAAAAAACAATGAAATTTATTTTGCATAACTAACTGCTCTCGTTTCTCTGATGACTGTTATCTTGATTTGTCCCGGATATGTCATCTCAGTTTGAATTTTTCGTGACAGATCAAAGGCAAGTTTATCTGCATCGGCATCCGAAACTTTCTCGGCACCAACAATAACACGCAGTTCGCGACCTGCCTGAATGGCGTACGTTTTCACTACTCCGGGATAGGCCAAAGCCATCTCTTCGAGTTTCTTTAGTCGTTGGA
The DNA here is from genome assembly GCA_903891085.1 of uncultured Bacteroidota bacterium. GTDB lineage: Bacteria > Bacteroidota > Bacteroidia > Bacteroidales > F082 > CAJBPB01. The sequence goes on from CAITDJ010000107.1 coordinate 44,017, forward strand.
TATAAGCTTCTACCACTTCTCGTCTGGCACCCGGACGGGCTCCTGAAATCGAGTCGCAAACCTGCACAATCGGGGCAATCAATGTTTCCATCTCAATTTCGTCGTGGTGAGCGCCAATGGCATTACAGATATCTGGCTTTTCTTTGTATTTCTCAGCTATCTTCATTCCCGACAAGGCATGAGGTAATTCCTGTTCATTTTCCGCAATCTTCCCAATGTCGTGCAACAATCCGGCACGTTTGGCGGCTTTCACATTTAAACCAAGTTCGGCTGCCATGGTGGCACTCAGTTTTGCCACTTCAATAGAGTGCTGTAACAGGTTCTGTCCGTATGAAGAACGGTATTTCATTCTTCCAATTAATTTGATCAACTCAGGATGCAGATTATGAATACCCAAATCGATAACAGTCCGTTTACCGGTTTCGAGTATCTCCTGTTCGATTTGTTTTTCAGTTTTATTCACCACCTCCTCAATGCGTGCCGGGTGGATGCGACCATCTGTGACTAATTTGTGCAGTGACAAACGTGCAATTTCACGTCGCACAGGATCGAAACCTGAAAGCAGGATGGCATCCGGACTATCGTCGATGATGATTTCAACGCCAGTTAGTGCTTCCAACGCCCTGATATTTCGTCCTTCACGCCCGATGATTCTGCCTTTTATTTCGTCACTTTCAATATTGAAAACTGTGACTGTGTTTTCAATGGCATGCTCACTTGCTGTGCGTTGAATGGTTTCAATGACAATTTTCCTGGCAATGGATGATGAGGTGAGTTTTGCTTCTTCGGTGATTTCCTTCACCAACACCATGGCTTCAGCATTGGCTACATCGCGAATCGCATCGATAAGCTGGTCTTTAGCTTCGTTGGCCGACATGCCCGAAATCAATTCAAGTTTTTTGGTGTGTTCTTCGTGGGCTTTTTCCACCTCACCCTGCTTTTTAGTAAGGATTTCGAGTTGGGCGGTCAAATTGTCTTTCAGGATCTGCATTTCCTTTTGCTTACGCTGAAACTCCTCAGTTTTCTGATTCAGTGATTGTTCTTTTTGCTGAATCCTGTTTTCGGAACGTGAGATATTAAGGTTCTTCTCGTTCACCATCGTTTCATGTTCCGATTTCAATTGAAGGAATTTCTCTTTTGCCTGCAAAAGTTTTTCCTTTTTCAGTACTTCTGCCTGTTGTTTGGCATCTTCAAGCACTGCATCGCTTTTTCTCATGATGGCCTTTCGCATTACCGTTGTTGTCAACAGTCCGCCCAAGCCGCCACCTGCTACTAACAGAATGGCATAAATAATAATTTCTCCCATAGTTTAATTTTCGTTTTTAGACATAAACCCGGAAGGAGGAAACAAAAAAATGCCCGCTTAAATTCTAGAGTTGGTAAACCCCTCTCTGACACGTTTTGGGCGCCAGGCAACGCAAACTTCCACCGTTTTGCCGAAGCAAAATTCCCGACTGGCGGGACTGAGGCCTGTTTTTGTTACCAAAGAGCATTCCCTTTACTATTGTAATGTTGAGTTTACAATCGTTTTCGAATTTAGCGGGCAATAATTTTACTGTCAAAGAACTTCTTCGCTATATTAAACTATGTTTTTTTCCAACAATGCATCCAACCCCAATAATTTTTCTTCGAGGTGGTTATTCTTAAATTCAACCTCCGATTCGAAAAGTAAGGTGGAGGTGGCATATTGCAAGGCTGTCATTGCCAACAAATCCTGTTTATCTTTATATGCATATTCCTTGCCGTAAGCCTTGAGCCTGTCGTTGATGACAGCTGCGGCCTTACGAACCCGTTCTTCTTCTTCCCGCGAAACAATCAGGCGGTAAAAACGGTCGGCTATGCTGATATTGATAGTGATTTCATCCATTTATTTTACTATGTGGCAATTTTTAACTATTTGTTTAATAAAGCGATACATTGGTCAACCTCCCGCACTAAAGCTTGTATTATCTTTCTGCTTTCATCGACTTCTATTCCGCTTCCGAGTGTATTAGTGATTATTTTGTGATTTAAATTTTCTGTTATTTGTTGATTTGTACCTGTTAATTTCTCTATTTCCAGTTTGTATTCGGTATTTATTTTTGTTAATTCCTGATTTGTGATCTGAAGCGCATGATTCTTTTCAATCAGCTTCCGAACTTTGTACTCAATTCCTGCAACCAATATGCTTGTATCTTTCATCGCTTCTCTCAAAATTCGTTCAATATTACAAAAATAAGTATTATGAATCTGTTTTGCAAGAAGTAATATCGTTTATTTCGACTTTATTTGCTATTATCGCTAAATGATTATATGTCACATTTAACAACCGGGGTGTTTACACTAAAAAATTTGATTAGTGGTTTTGCGCTGAATTTGCTCATATCCAAACATCTGGAAATATATCTCAGGAGTTTAGTCAAACCTCATTCCGTGCCTATTTTAAATTATACGGAAGTCCATAAATATTAAAAAAAATCTCAGGCTCTTTACCTGAGATTTTTAAAGGGTGGAAGACGGGATTCGAACCCGCGACCCTCAGAACCACAATCTGATGCTCTAACCGACTGAGCTACAACCACCATTTTTGAGAAGGCAAATATACGGGTTTTTTATAAATCCAACGGGGCAAAAGTAATAATTTATGAAAAATGTGAAAGGGTGGAATCGGCAAGTTGAAAGACCGGGGTTGGCTTACAATAAAGAAGGTCATTTCACGGAGCCTGTCACAGAAAGGTTATTATCTGTATTTTTGATTTTTCGATTCAATATGAAATTTTTCGATTCATCTTCACCGCTGGCCATTGCTCTGAAAAAATTCATGACCAATCCGGTTGGCATGATGGCTATGTCGTTTGTGATGCTGATAAGTGTCATTGCAGTCTTTGCCTATTGGGTCGTCCCTGATTATACACCTGATGGTAACCGGCAGATCCTTGAGATTTCAACCCAAAAACCTGGCTTTTCCTGCCGGTTTCTGGTGGTCCCTAAGGATGATGAAATAGAAGAAAGTGGCTTGATGAATCGCTTGCTGAGTGGTCGTTCAGATGAGGTAACATTTTACCCTTTAACAAGTTACAGGTTCGTTGGTGATAGTATGTATATTACTTTATTTGAATCAGAAACTGAAATTAAACCCATCGAGCAAGGATTTTTGCTGCATGAGGTGTTTCGGGAAAGTAGTGAGATAGGTAAATATATGATTGTTGATGCCAGGAAAATAATACAAGCACAAATTGTAAAAAACCAAATAATTACAAAGCGTTTTTTATTCGGTACCGATCAGTTTGGCCGCGATTTGCTGAGCCGTTTGCTTATTGGCAGCCGTATCAGTCTGGCTGTCGGATTTATTTCAGTCTTTATCTCTTTGTTGGTTGGTGTTTTTTTGGGAAGTCTGGCTGGTTATTTCAGGGGTCGGACTGATGATCTTATCGTTTGGTTTATCAATGTGGTTTGGTCGGTTCCAACCTTGTTGATGGTGATTGCCATCACTTTCGCGCTTGGAAAAGGATTCTGGCAGGTTTTTGTTGCCGTGGGACTCACCATGTGGGTGGAAGTGGCGCGTGTGGTTCGTGGGCAAATAATCAGTATTCGTGAAAAAGAATTTGTTGAAGCTGGTAAAGCATTGGGATACAGTGATGTCAGAATAATTTCGCGTCACATTCTTCCTAATGTTATGAGTTCGGTGATCGTAATATCAGCGGCGAATTTTGCTTCTGCCATTTTGATTGAAGCAGGTCTTAGCTTTTTGGGTTTGGGTATACAGCCCCCCACGCCTTCATGGGGCGGGATGCTAAAGGAAAATTATGCGTTTATTTTACTGGATGCTGCTTACCTTGCCTTGCTTCCAGGTATTGCCATAATGCTGCTTGTACTGGCTTTTATGCTTATTGGCAATGCCTTACGCGATGCCTTGGATGTGAAAATGAGCGGTTAATGTTTGTTGATTGAGTAAATAGTCCGGATTAATGCAGCAAGTGAATATTATGGAAGTGCAGTTGTATTTTGATTTAATCCAACTCATGTAATGGTTTGGCGAACAGTAAGACGGATGAACGGTCGATAGTGCTGCCTCCCAATATCAATAATCGCTCAATGGCATTGTGTAATTCTCTGATATTTCCGGTCCATTTGTATTGTTGTAACTCAAGCAGGGCATCATCAGTGAAAAATGGCATGGGTTTGCCTTGTCGTTGACTTAGTTGTTCCACAAAGTGCTTTACAAGCAGAGGGATATCATCGGTTCGTTCGCGAAGAGGTGCTACTTTCATGATAATCACACTGATACGGTGATACAGGTCTTCCCGGAAACGGCCATGTTCAATTTCTTCTTTCAGGTTTTTATTGGTGGCGGCCAAAATCCGTACGTCAACTGAAATCTCTTTTTCGCCACCAACGCGTGTGATCTTGTTTTCCTGCAGCGCACGCAACACCTTGGCTTGTGCCGATAAACTCATATCACCAATTTCATCTAGAAACAATGTTCCGCCATGCGCCAACTCAAAATCTCCTTTACGCTGTTTAATGGCTGAGGTAAATGAGCCTTTTTCATGGCCAAAAAGCTGACTTTCGATGAGTTCGGAAGGGATTGCGGCGCAGTTAACTTCAATAAAAGGAGCGAATGAACGTGTGCTGAGTTCGTGTATCTGCCTCGCAACCAATTCTTTGCCGGTTCCGTTTTCTCCCATGATTAAGACCCGGGCGGTGGTTGGGGCAACTTTTTCGATGATATGCTTGATTTCTTGCATTACAGCTGACTGTCCAACCATTTCATACTGTTTACTTACCACTTTTTTGAGCGCTTTTGTTTCGCTCATCAGGGTCGATTTGTCAAGTGCGTTTTTTAAGGTGATGAGTAGTCTGTTCAAATCAGGCGGTTTCGAAATGTAATCATAAGCTCCTTTTTTGATTGCTTCCACTGCTGTTTCGATGGTGCCGTGGCCCGAAATCATGATCACCGGTGTATCTGAATATTGTTTGATCGCCTGCAGGGTCTCAATTCCATCCATTTGAGGCATTTTTATGTCACATAAAATAACATCATATTCCTGCTCCTGTACCAACACAAGCGCATCCATGCCGGTTGCTGCGTCATCCACTGTATATTTTTCATATTCAAGGATCTCGCGTAAAGTGCGGCGGATGCTGCTTTCGTCATCGATGATCAGAACTTTTGCCATATTGAATTTTTTGTAAAATTATAGAATTCCGGGAGATAACAGTTTAGAAAACGAAACATGAAATGTTTCTGGAAGTGATGATTTCTGATTGAAAGTGATTTTGTTGTTATGTTATTGTTAAAAAAGTACTTTTGAATAAATATTTCTTTTGAGAGCTGTTACAATAAAAATAAGTCTGGTTATTGTTTTTGTATTCATTTACATGAGCAATCTTGTCTCGCAGGAAGCTGTGATCAAAGGAATTGATAATTCAGAATTAGCTTTCCCTTGGGTAGGAGGTCTTGATGCTTGTCAGTTTGGCGCTTTAGATTTAGATTTCGATGGTATAAAGGATATGATGGTTTTCGATCGCCGGGGAAACCGCCTAATGTGTTTCATTAACAAGGGAATTCCAAACGTCATTGATTATACCTATGCACCGCAATTTGAGAAATATTTTCCCGTATTGGCTGAGTGGGTTATCATTGCAGATTATAACCATGACGGAAAAGACGATATTTTCACTTACTCACCTGGATTTGCAGGGATGAAGGTTTATAAAAATGTAAGCATCAATCAGCTTGCGTTCGAAAGTGTTGTATATCCGTACCTTACCTCATTTCAGGGTGGGGGTTATGTAAATATACTTGCAACCAATGCTGATTATCCGTCAATTACAGATGTTGACAATGACGGTGATCTGGATATTCTGACCTTTTGGGCGCTTGGTGGTTTTATTGAGTTACACAACAATCAATCGATAGAGAAGTATGGCACTGCCGATTCCCTTGATTTTATAAAAACTGATTTTTGTTGGGGCAAAGTGGCTGAAAATGAAGAGAATAATGAACTGTTTCTCGATAGTTGTCTGTTTAATAAGGAATTATTTTCAAAAAAAGCACGCCACCGAGGTGCCACATTTCAGGTGCGTGATTTCACCGGTGATGGATTGATTGATTGTGTGCTGGCAGATGTTGATTATCCCAATCTTGTTTTGCTCATAAATGGACGAACGGTGGAAGAAGTAGTTTTTACGAGTCAAGATACAGCTTTTCCATCGGATAATGTTCCGGTTCATTTATTCTCAATGCCTGTGACAGCGATAATTGATGTAAACAATGACGGTGCGGATGATATGTTGGTTTCGCCCTTCGATCCGAATCCCTTGATAACCGAGAACAAAACAAGCGTTTGGCTTTATCTGAATATTGGAACAAATGAAATTCCCGCCTATCAATTGGTTAGTAAGAATTTTTTGCAAGGTAATATGATTGATATTGGTTCTGTTTCTATTCCGTTGCTGTTTGATGTGAATGGTGATAATCTGTTGGATATGCTTATCGGGAACTTTGGGAAGTATGATTCTTCCTATTATGCTGGTCAGGTAATTGTTAGTCGTTATATTTCGCAACTTACCTATTATCAAAATATTGGATCGGCAAATGCACCTGTCTTCAAATTATTTTCTGAGGATTTTGCCGGTTTATCGGCACTTAACCTACGCGGTCTGTCACCAGCGATGGCTGATATTAATCTTGATGGAAATCCTGATTTGCTCGTTGGTTGTGAAGAGGGTACCCTGATTTATGTGGAGCAATCACACAACCAAACATGGATTATCAAAGACACAAATTTTGGATTGATTGATGCAGGTATGTGGAGTTCGCCACAGCTCTACGATCTTGATCAGGACGAAACTGTAGATTTGATTATTGGTTCAGAATCAGGAAAACTGACTTTTTATAAGGGTACCCTTGTGTCTAATGGTATTCAATTTCAGTTTATTACAGATAATCTCGGAAATGTAGATGTTACGGATTACAATTTATCATATACAGGGTATAGTGTGCCCTGGTTCTTCAAAATAGCTGACAATAATTTGAATCTGGTCGTTGGATCAGAAAAAGGAAAAGTGTTTCATTTCGATCAGATTACCGGCAATCTGGAAGGCAGTTTTCGTGAAATCAGTTCACTCGAAACCCTGTTGGATACAATTATTCCGGGATTTGATGTTGGGGCAAGGTCAGCTGCCTGTTTAGCTGATATCGATCATGACGGTTCGCAGGAAATGATTGTTGGTAATTTCAGCGGCGGATTACAATTGTTTAACAGTTCAATTCCCGTTGTTCCATTCATTAGGCATTCTACAGTAAATCAAGTTTTTGAAATATTTCCAAATCCGACTACAGGGGTGTTAAATGTCAGGATACTAAGCAGCTATGTAGGAAAAATTCAGTTATCCTTGTATTCTATCAGTGGTCAAGAAGTATATCGTGAAAGTATTCCCCCTTATCAGGAGCAGTTTCAGATCGAACTGAAAGGATTTAAACCTGGAATGTATTGGATGGGAGTGAAAGGAAGTGATTTTTTTGAGATAGAAAAAATCATTATCTGGTAGTTTCCTTATTTGAATTTTGGCAAGCAGAATCTAAAAGTAGAATTTTATTTTTCTTTTTTTGTAATTAATTACTGCCTTGTATTCAGCCAGGATATCACCACCCAGAATGCCTTTTATTTCAGGGAGTTTCAATAAGCTGTAAGATGCATGTACGTGTTGCAAATCAATCACTATCGCTGTGTAATCTTCAATATTCAAATCGCCGAACTGCAGGGAACTGATTGTTGTCACCATGCTTGCCATCGAATTTGTTCCGATGCCAGATGACAGCCTTTCGTTTTGGTTAAATTCAGGATCCTCAATAAATGCCTGAATCGAAATCTGATCGAAAACGGAGCGGGAAGCACCGGTGTCGATGATAAAGTTAGCGGATTTTCCGTTTATTTTTCCTTCGAGAAGCAAATGAAAGCCATCCTGTTCAATTTCAAGCAATCGAAAAGCAACTTCAGTTATTTTCACAATGATCAGAAGTTAGGTTTCAATGCATATTTCTTGTAAAAGTCATCTATTATTTTTACCGCTTCTTCAGCAGTATCAACCATTGTAAATATTTCTAAATCTGATTCCTGGATATTATTCTCGGTAACCATCGTTGCTTTTATCCAGTCGACAAGACCTGACCAATAGGCTTTTTTGACCAGTACAATCGGAAACTTCACAAGTTTTTGTGTCTGAACCAGCGTGATGGCTTCAAACAGTTCGTCCATGGTTCCAAATCCACCGGGTAATACAATATACCCTTGCGAATAACGCATAAACATTACTTTACGCACAAAAAAGTGATCAAACTCGATGAATTTGTCAGGATCGATAAATGGATTTGATTTTTGTTCGAAGGGTAAATCAATGTTTAGTCCAACCGATTTTCCACCTGCAAAATGGGCGCCTTTGTTACCTGCTTCCATAATGCCCGGGCCGCCACCGGTAATAATTCCGAATCCTTTTTTTGTGAGTAAATAGGCAATTTCTTCGGTAAGTCGATAATTTTCATGTTTTGAGGGAGTCCGTGCCGATCCAAAAATGGCCACGCAGGGTCCAATACGGGCGAGTTTATCAAATCCTTCAACAAATTCGGCCATCACTTTAAATACCGACCAGGAGTCATGGGTTTTTATTTCATTCCAGCTTTTGGCTTTGTAAGCTTTTCTAATATTTTTTTCTTCCTTCAGATTCATAGTAAGGTTTCTTTGTCGCTGAAATATTTCATGAATTGAACCCTTTCAAAGATGGCAGGATCCTTGTGTTTTATCTGACTTAATTTTCCCCGAAAATCATCAATCGTTTCAAAGTTATGTTGGTCCATCCATTCGGATAATTCATGGTTCAATAATTCAAAATAGCCTGTGCCATGGCGGTATAGTGCACTGGCAACCTGCACGGCATTGGCTCCGGCAAGCAATAATTTTATGACAGCTTTTCCGTCTTCAACACCTGTGGAAGCAGCCAGATCGCATCCAACGTGACCCGACATCATCGAAATCCAGCGCAATGGCATCGTTATTTCTCCGGCATGACTGAGTACGTTGGAAGGGTTTACCTCAAGGGTATCAATATTAAAATCAGGACTATAAAAGCGGTTAAAAAGCACCAGTCCTTTTATGCCGGAATGAGATATTTTTTGTATAAACTGCCCGAGATTTGAGAAATAAAAACTTATTTTCAACACAACCGGAATTTGAATAAGTTTAGTAACAGATTGGGCAATGTCAAAATAGATTTTTTCATTTTCTTCACAGCTGTTTTGAAAACCGGAAGGAAGTACAAACACGTTTAGTTCCAGTGCATCGGCACCGGCGTTTTCAATTTCTTTTGCAAAACTCATCCATTCGTACGATGACCTGCAATTGATGGAGGCAATAACAGGGATGCTGATTTTATCTTTTGCAAGTTTAATCAGATCAATATATTTTTTGATGTTTTCCTGTCTGATCCTGACATCCAGATAATCAAGAAATTCTTCGCGGCCGGTTTTTTCTTTTTCGTCACGAATTGTTTTGTTGTACTCGAAAAGAATTTCTTCTTCAAAAATAGATTTTAAAACAACCGCGCCTGCACCGTGTTGCTCCATCTGTTGAAGTTTTAGAACGGAATCAGTAAAACCTGAACTTGCTGCGATAACCGGACTTTTCAATTTTAATCCGAGATAAGTACATGATAAATCTGCCATGATATTGATAATAACGTGTTTTGTTCGTAAATGTCGATGTTGAAAAACATTACTAAATTAATGAATTCAGTAATGCACAAAAATTTAGCCCGAAAAAAAAACTTGTAGCATGCTCTATGTAATAGAAGCATTCAAATATTTTTTAATTCATCATCAGGAGCATATTTTGTAAGCATCACTAAATGAGTTTATTATATTTTAATTGTATGTTTTTCGTGATTTAAATAAATCAGTTACATATTCTAACGTCTTGTCAATTGTATTTTTGTTTCTTGTTCAGTCAATTAAATTTTTAAGTTTATTGTTGTATTTTTCAGTTTTGTTGTATCTTTCATTAACAATTGAGTGAAACCGTCCTGTTTATTGTATTAAAAAACGGCGCCATGAAAGTTATTTGTATCGGAAACTATCCTCCACGACAATGTGGCATTGCTACCTTCACTGAGAATCTGGTTCAATCAATCATACAGGCAGCAACAAATCAGAAGGAAAATATTGAATTTGAGGTTATTGCCATGAATGATGCCGGACAGGATTATTCGTATCCATCCATAGTCACACAGTCAATCCCTGACAAAAAAAAGGAGGCGTATATTGATGCCGCTGACTACATAAACCGATCAGGTGCTGATGTTTGTTTGGTTCAACATGAATATGGAATTTATGGCGGCGAAAGTGGCCTGTTGTTGCTTGCCTTGCTGCGAAGATTGAAAATTCCGGTTGTAACGACATTTCATACGGTGCTTTTAAAACCCGGTTTTCATCAAAAAGAGGTGTTAGTTAAAATAGCATCCTATTCATCGAAAATTGTTGTTATGAATAGTTTGGCAATAAATTTTTTGGTAGATGTTTTCGAGGTTCCACGAGATAAAATAGTACATATTCAACATGGCGTACCTGATTTTGGTGCACTTGAGAATCAATTGATGCCAAAACCCACCTTATGGGAAAACAGGAAAGTTATGCTAACTTTCGGCCTTATTGGAAGAAGCAAAGGAATTGAAACTGTCATCAGGGCGCTTCCGGAAATCGTTTCGCATCACCCCGAAATTTTGTATGTTGTGTTGGGCAAAACACATCCTAATATCATACGGTATTCGGGTGAAGAATACCGGAATTTTCTTGGATCATTTGTCAGTCAGCTAGGATTGGAAAAACATGTTGTATTTATGAATCAATATGTTACGGAGTTGGAATTGATGTCCTATTTACGTGCTGCTGATATCTATGTTACCCCTTATCTGAACAAGGCGCAAATTACAAGCGGAACGTTAAGCTATGCTGTTGGAGGTGGTTGTGCAGTAGTTTCAACCCCATACTGGCATGCTGAAGAATTGCTGACGGATGGTAGAGGTAAGCTCTTTGATTTCGAAAAACACAGTGATCTTTCGAAAATAGTCAACCATTTACTCGACAATCAGTCTGAGTTGAATAATATTCAGAAAATTGCCTTCGAATATGGAAAAACATTTTCCTGGCCAATCATTGGTAAGTCCTATTTAACACTCTTTGAGGAGGTTACTACCATGGAAATAAAAGAAGGCGATGCTTCTCTTAGCAGTTTTCTAATCCCTGACTTTGATATTTCGCATTTGATCAGACTTACTGATTTAACCGGAATACTCCAGCATGCCCGCACCAGTATTCCTTATTTTAATGCAGGGTATTGTCTCGATGATAATGCCCGTGCGCTTATTTTGTGTTTGTTAGCCTGGCCTAAAACGAATGATACACGACTCATAGACCTGATGACAGTGTATATGTCATATATAGTATTCATGCAACGGGAGGATGGAAGTTTCAACAATTACATGACATACGAACGAACAGCCATGCTCGATGATTTGTCTGACGATGCATTTGGAAGGGCTTTTTGGGCGCTTGGCTGTCTGGTTCGATTTGCGCCAAATGAATCCTTGTTTCAACTTGGCCATGAAATGTTCAACCAAAGTGTCACGCAACTTGACAATATCAGGTATGCCCGTGGATTAGCCAATGGAATTTTTGGATTGTATCATTATGTCAAACGTTTTCCTGATCAGGAAAGATATCAGATGTTGCTCGAAAACCTGGCAGACCGCTTGTGTGATCAATATGACAGGAACAGTCACTATAACTGGAATTGGTACGAAGAATCAATTACCTATGATAACGGTTTACTTCCCGCATCATTATATCAGGCATTTGAAATTTTGCGAAAAGGAAAATATCTTGAGATAGCAGAGGAAAGCCGATTGTTTTTAGAATCGAAATGTTTTCGTGATGAATGGCTTTCATTGATTGGCAACCGTAAATGGCTCAGAATGAATGATAATTTCGACTTATTTGCACAACAGCCGGTAGATGCCCTTGCCATGGTGATTTTGTATGAAAGCGCCTATAAAGCGACTTCCAACGAATTGTTTATTGATAAACTCATACAATCATTCCAATGGTTTTTCGGAGTAAATGATTTGGATATCAGTATGTTGGATAAAGAATCAAAAGGATGCAACGATGGTATGGAAGAGTTTAACATCAATCGGAATCAGGGGGCTGAAAGTACAATATCCTATTTGATCTCACATATCATTACCGCGCCGTATCTTATTAAAAATGTGACTTAAGAAGTTTATCGAGGCGCATTAACAGTACATTTCGGTCAACAGGTTTTTTGATATAGTCGGCGGCTCCCAGCCCTAATCCTTTTACTTCATCATCAATGCCAGTGTGACCCGAAAGGAAAATCACAGGGATATCAATGTTGTTTTCATTCAGATATTCAAGCATTTTGTAACCATCAAGGTTTGGCATGGCAACGTCTGAAAGTATAGCGTCAAATGATCCTTTGCTTATTTTCATCAATGCAACAATACCGTCAGGTGCAATTTCAACTTCATACCCTTCTGATTTTAAAATTGCACTGATCATTTTTTGATTAATTACCTCATCTTCAACAACTAAAATTCGTGCTTTTGAAGTTTCAGGATCAGGCCGTCCCTTTTTTAGATCGGAAGGAACGAGATTGGTCAGGAGTTCTTTAAGCGAAACAGTTGCGTAGGTGGAAGAAGTATCAGACATGGCATATGGAATCACCAGTTCATCATTGTTCACAATGGAACCACAGGAGTAAACCACGTTGGGAACATAGCCTTCACGCTCCTCTTCATTGGGGGCGATAAGTGGTTCACTCAATTGTCCGATTATTTTTGTCGGGTCATCCAAATCGAGCAATATTGCACCAATGGCATATTTTCGCATCGTGCCAACACCATGGGTAATTACCAGCCAACCAAATTCAGTTTCGATGGGTGAGCCACAGTTACCCACCTGAATAAATTCCCAGGGGAATTTTGGAATATGAATTTTAATGGCTTCCTGCCAAAGGTTAATATCATCTGAAAACATGATATAATTGTTAATTCCATCGATGCGGGCCAACATCACATATTTGCCTTTTATTTTCCTTGGGAATAGCGCCATTCCTTTGTTTTGTGCATTTTCTCCATGGATAGGCATGATCTTGAAATTATAAAAATCTTTTGTTTCGACTAATTTTGGCATGATACTCCGGCCATTATAGGCTGTGTAAGTGGCAAAATAGCGAACCAATCCATCGTCATCGGTAAATTTAACAAATCGTGCATCTTCAATGCCATTGCTTTCCGCAGCAGCAATAGGAAAAATTACACGGTCTGATATACCGGTATCTAATGAAAACGAAATCTCATAATGCGAATCGGCAAGCCAACTGATTGTCCGCAGTATATTCCGCTGGTCTTCATCTGGTTGTAATTCGTTATTACTTTCTTCAAGTGCCCTGTACATTTCATTATAATCAAATTCCTCACGAAGTTTGTTTAGAACATGATTGATAACCCCATTTTCTCTGTCCAGGTCACAATATCCATGCAATTCGCACAGCTTCTGTCTGAAGCTTTCTTTGTTGTATATGTAATTTTTTATCGCCTCTGCTTCATCGATCAACCTTCCGGTTGGGATGAGTTCGAGGTTGTTGTTTATATCTAATACGCCTCCACGGAAAACGATGGAGGAGATATGTCCTTCTCCGGTTGCCCTGAAACTAATAATTACACGTTTTTGTCCTTCCTGTAACCCGGTTTGATCTGGATCTTCAACCATTGATGGGTTGAAAAAAGCAGCAGATTCAATGCTGTATTCTGAAGTAAAAAATGCACCGATAAGCAATTTTTTGGAGGTCGACAAGCTGTCCAAATCCCCATTATTACCATTAATAATGTCTCTTGTCCGGTCGAAATGTTTTTGGAATACTTTCGAAATATTCCGGTGACGGGCAGAGAAATCGCGTAAGGATTGATTCAAAGTCAATCTTGCTGCTTCTTCGGGCATCTCCACCACTTTTTGAATAATGGATTGAACTCTTGTTTCAGGACCAGGGAAAAAGAAACGGACAATAACCCTTTTCGGGTCGCTGTAGAAACGAATTGGCTTGCGACTGATTGTTGTACTCATTTTCTGTCAGTTTTATCCTGTAAATTTATAGATAAATAAGTGAAATACTAAAAACTGGATTAAAATTGATTTCGATGGGTTGATTGTTTACTTCAATTCTAATCGTCTGTCAATCGATCTGTTTCATATATTTGCTATAAATTATTCAATCACGGCATATGAATAGCACAAAATCATGGTCATGGGAGCATATCAGACCGGCCTTTAATTTTACAGTTTTAGTCGCCTCATTGGGCTATTTTGTTGATATGTACGATCTTGTTTTGTTCGGAATTGTGCGTATCGAGAGCCTGACTTCATTGGGTGTTACGGGTGATGATCTTGTAACAAAAGGTGTGTTTCTGTTAAATATGCAAATGATTGGAATGCTTGTCGGAGGAATAATCTGGGGAATATTGGGAGATAAACGTGGACGTATTTCAGTGTTGTTTGGTTCAATTGCACTGTATTCAGTTGCTAATATTGCCAATGCTTTTGTGACAAATGTACCTGGTTATGCGATTGCACGTTTTTTTGCCGGTGTTGGTTTGGCTGGTGAATTAGGTGCTGCTATTACACTGGTAAGTGAAATTTTAAAAAAGGAAGCAAGGGGGTATGGAACCACCATTGTTGCCTCTGTCGGGATCATGGGGTCGGTTACGGCTGGATTTGTCGGCGATCATTTCTCATGGAAATGGGCATATATTTTTGGTGGCCTGCTTGGATTGGTATTGCTTGCCATGCGAGCCAAAATGCTTGAAAGTGGCATGTTTAAATCTGTTCAATCGAACCTGGCTATTAAACGGGGTGATTTTTTGAGTTTATTTACGAACCGAAGTCGGTTTTTGAAATATTTGCGATGCATTCTTATCGGGTTACCTATGTGGTTTGTTGTTGGTATTTTGATTATACTTTCACCCGAGTTTGCTGTTATTCTGGGCATTAAGGGAAATGTATCAGCTGGTAACTCAATCATGTACGCTTATTCAGGATTGGTGTTGGGCGATTTACTAAGTGGATTCTCGAGTCAGATTTTCAAATCAAGGAAAAAGATTATTTTAGTTTTTCTGCTTCTCACCTCACTGTTTGTTGTTGTTTACCTTAATTCGGCAAATTTATCGGTGAATGCTTTTTATGCCCTTTGTTTTGTGATGGGAATCAGTATTGGCTATTGGGCTGTTTTTGTGACAATTGCATCGGAACAGTTCGGGACAAACCTGAGGGCAACGGTTACTACTTCGGTACCTAATTTTGTGCGTGGTGGTGTAGTGCTGATCACCTTGTCTTTCGAAGCATTAAAATCCACATTCGGACTTATCGGTTCAGCATATATCGTTGGATTTACGACCATAATCATTGCACTCGTTGCCTTGTTTTTTATGGAGGAAACCTACCACAAAGATTTGGATTATCTGGAGGAATAGTGAATTAATTCCGTTGAAAATGGTACCATTGATCCGTATTCAGTTACCGACAACATTAGCAGAAAAGTGAACAATGAAAACCAAAAAAAACCGGTAGAATCATTCGACCGGTTTTTTTTGGATCAGTAAATTTCCAATTAATTATTCCTGATGAGGGGTAATTAATTCGATCAATTCTGGTAAATCCATGCCGAGATTCTTCAAATGGGCGATCTTGGGAACACCGTTTTTGGTCCATCCGCGGCGGTTATACACAGCATCTAACAATTGTTCGTAACGATTTTCACGGTAAGCACGTGTTGCTGCCATTTTCTCTTCAGTTGATTTTCCTGATGGATCATAACCAACCAATTCGAGTAATTGCTTGTCGTAACGCTCGGCACGCGATTCATATTCTTCTTTGGTTACAGGGCCGGCTGCACGATATGGTTGGGCGTCCCATTTACGAACTCCATATCCACGACGCAGGTTAAAAATCCGCTGGAAATTATAAACACGTTCCGATTGGCGAATCATTTCTTTTTTGTCGAAATCTTTACCAGTAACGGCTTTATAGATAGTTACATAATTATCAACATGTTCAGGAACTTTTGCCGGCTCTGCAGTTTCATGGTTGTTTTCGGGTTCAACATCGTTCCATGGAAGTTTGCACAATCCGACCAATCCAAACCAAGTTCTGAACATTGGAAAATAATGCAACGCTTCTGCTTTGGCTTCAAATGTTGGTATCTGGTTGTTGACCATGTCCATGAAAATGAGCCAGGCTTCATCATGCTGAGGTCCTTTGTTGGTCATGGCATAGCCACCTTGTTGCGCAAGTGATTCTTTACTAACATATTGTGAGTATTCGAGCCCTTTGTTTTCCATACCGATATCCTGCATGAATTTTGGATCACCCCAACCTTTTTCACCAAATATTTTTTTCAATGCCCTGACTCCTTGTCCCGCAGTAACGCCAAAGCCCTCGCCTCGTCCAAGTTGGTGTAATAATTCCATCGCAGCATCAGCGTTTCCAAAATCAAGTTTTAAACCACCGGTGCGCTTTTCATTCAGAATGCCATTTTCGTAACATTCCATCAGAAAACCAAGAATTGTTCCCCAACTGATGGTGCATATACCATAAGTGTCGCAATAGAAATTGGCTTCGATCGTGAAATCGGGATTAAATATTCCGGCAATTGAGCCCAAAGAGGATGTTGTTTCATATTCTGGACCGTCAACAATTACTGTTTGACCCTTGTATGGGCCAGTGCGCAGTAAATAGTCATCGATTCCTTTAGCACAAGCCATATTACATCCTATCCAGCAACCATCAGGAATGCCTTGGGTGAACTTGGATTTCCATACTTCGCCATGGATTTTATCGGCTTCAGGATGGTTCCCGAATTTAAAATTATGAACCGGTAAAAGATCATAATCATTCATTACGTTTGTAAGGTGGGCGGTTCCTTTGGTGCGCATTTCTGCCTGTTTGTCGTCGAGTTCACGCATCTCACGGTTAAAACGTTGTCCGCGTTCCATGATGGCTTTCAGATCAACAACATTATTCAGATTTCCTTTTACACCGGGTATTTTGGCGACAATTGCTTTTATTTTTTTATCTCTTAAAACGGTTCCTATACCACCCCGGCCGGCTTGTTTTAAGCGAACTTTTTTTCGTTTTGCATCGTAGAAGCTAAAATTAAGCATGCCAATAAGCGAAAAATCGGCAGCTGAACCTGCCGAAACAACAGCTATATTGCGTTTGTCTTTTTCATCATCCGCATACATTTCGGTCAGCACTTCGGCCAACAAATGACTGTCGGCTGGTTCGTTGGGTGCGGTTACAATTTCGATTCTGTGGTTTACACCATCGATGAAGATGATAACGTCTTTTTCCGATTTTCCTTGTATTTCAATGGCGTCGTAACCAGCAAATTTTAAAAACGGACCAAAATAACCGCCCACATTGCTATCCATTACTGAATCAGTTTGCGGAGAAATGGTTACACAAATTGATTTTCCAGTTCCGGAATATTGTGTGATACCTGCGATAGGACCAGAAGCAATAACAATTTCATTTTCGGGGTCATTCCATTTTGTTTGTGGCAGGGTACCATTCCAAAGAAGTCGTAACCCATAGCCTTTGCCTCCGATGAATTTCTCTTTCATGATTGCAGGCACTACCTTCTCTGTAATCTCCAGATTGCTCAGATTAATGTGGAGTGTCTTGTCGGTGTAGCCTCTTTCGAGTTCCTTCCATGTGTAATCCAAACTTTTAAGTGTTTGGTGCGAATTTTTTATCTCAGCAATATTCATTAGGATGAAGTTTTGTTATTATTTTCACAAAAATAGCTTTTTAAACGTATAATACGATGTAAGTCCCTAATATATAGCAATATGCAGCAAAACGCATATCGATGTAATTATGGTCTATTAGCTTGATATTAAATATTTTGAAGTTCTGATTTAGAATGTTTATAAATTTTAAAGTTTAAAATACACAGTCAGGGATGGTAAATTCACTAATTTAGCAAATGGAAAAATATACTGAATTTGTTTGTTATTTAAAGATAAAACACTGAAAATAAGATATTTATTTCTCACATGACATGATGACTCAAGCCGAAATCAGAAATAGGTTAAAGGATAAAACTGTTGGAATTGCCGGTTGTGGTGGATTGGGGTCAAATGCAGCGATCTCATTAGCCAGGATTGGGGTTTGTAGTTTTGTAATTGTTGATTTTGATCATGTTGATGAAAGCAATTTAAACCGGCAGTATTATTTCAGGGAGCAGATTGGCGATAGAAAAGTTGATGCCTTATCATTAAATATGACGAGAATAAACAAGGCGATACGGATTGAATCCCATGCCGTCAGAATTGAATCAGAAGATGTGAAAACCTTGTTTGGAAAGTGTGACATCATTATTGAAGCGTTCGATCGGGCTGATGCAAAGACAATGTTGATTGAGACAGTAATGGAACATTTGCCGCAAATCCCACTAATTGTTGGGAATGGTATGGCGGGCATTGGCGGATTTCAAGATTTAAGAATAGTGCATTGGTCAGAAAATGTTTACGTTTGTGGAGATGGTTCTTCTGAGATCAGTGACGAATTGCCACCGTTAGCACCCCGTGTTGCCATTGTAGCCAATATGCAGGCGAATTTAGCGTTAGAATTATTGATAAAGTAAAACTTCAGTATGATTATCACATTGAATAACAGAATTGAGGAAGTAGATGCAATTAATATATCTGTCAACGAACTGATAAAATACAAAAATTTCACTTTTCGGTTGCTTGTAACCAAAGTAAACGGGCAACTGGTTAAAACAGCAGAAAGAGACCAAATTATTGTTATGGAAGGCGATATCGTGGAGGTATTACATTTAATTTCAGGAGGTTGAATATATTCGGACAATGAGATTTATTTCCAGAAATAGAAGTAAAATTTTAATTTGGTTTTTGCCGATTTTGTTGGCATTCATTGTCTTTGTGATTATTGGATTTTATTATCTGGTTAGCTCATCTGCAAATCAGCGTATTTTTTCGGAAATTGATAAAGTGCCTTATAATCACGTCGGCTTATTATTAGGTACAAGTAAGTATAGTGGTCCAGGATTAATAAATCAGTATTATCAGTTTAGGATCGAAGCGGCTGTTGGATTGTTTAAAGCCGGAAAAATTGATTATATTATCGTGAGCGGCGATAACAGCCATGATTCTTATAACGAGCCCCGTGAAATGCGTAGGGATCTAATGGCAGCAGGTATTCCGGAAGACCGGATCATACTTGATTTCGCCGGATTCCGTACTCTCGATTCAGTGATAAGGTCGAAAGAAGTTTTTGGACAGCAATCCGTTACGATTATTTCTCAGGAATTTCAGATAGAAAGAGCTATTTATATTGCAGTTAAAAATGATATTGATGCCATTGGCTTTGCTGCAAAGGATGTTTCAAATGTGTGGGCTTATGCCAATTTCATGCGTGAATACCTTGCACGGGTGAAATTGATGCTTGATCTTTATTTGTTTGATACCCAGCCTAAGTTTCTGGGAGAAAAAATTGTAATACCTTTCGTTAATAAGCCTTGAAGTTCCTATTTGTCAGGTCGATTGAGAAAAACAAAATAAATTGAAATATTTTGTTGTTTTGAAATAAGTTGTATATTTGCACTCCCAAACGCGATAATTGGGATGTTCATTAAATGTTGCGTATTAAATTCAGCTGGTTCAGTCATCCCGATTTTACATCGGGAGGTTCGGGAAAAGTTGTTTGAAATATTGGGAGTTTAGCTCAGCTGGTTCAGAGCATCTGCCTTACAAGCAGAGGGTCGGGGGTTCGAATCCCTCAACTCCCACAATAAATAAAAGCCATCTTTATCAGGTGGCTTTTTCTGTTTCTACTAATATGGAACACGCTTTCATCCTCTATTCCAAGCAATTAGACAAGTATTATATTGGGTCAACAAGAGACTTTCCTCAAGATCGTTTACGAAGACATCCATCTGATCATAAAGGTTTTACATCGAAGGCAAAAGATTGGGTAATTGTACTTCTGGAATATTATGAGGATTATTCATTAGAGCATAAACGGGAATTGCAGATTAAATCCTGGAAAAGCAAAAAAATGGTCGAATCTTTGGTTTCTATATGCAAATAGCTGGTTCAGAGCATCCCAATTTACATCGGGAGGGTCGGGGAGTATTTCCCGGTTCGCAACAGGATTCGAATCCCTCAAACCCACAAAAATAAAAGCCATCTATTTCAGATGGCTTTTTCTGTTTTTGGAAAATGGAGCGTTATAAACCTCGAAACTGTGCAATGGTAGAAGTAATGAATTACAATTTACTAATATCTAAGCTGCTTGTAATTGGTTCATAGAGAATAATTTAACAGATTCTTGAATTTTCAATTCATTTACAGGGATTAAGAATTTAACATAGATGATTTATCATTATAAGTGGTATGCAAGTATTTTTTTGCCATGGGACTTCCAGCTTCACCAAGGAAATCACTGTAAATAGCAGTGATTTCAGGATTTTCATGACAATAACGGGTTGTTGCCTCCATGTCAGCGATATTTAATGCCCTGATTCGCTTTTCAATGACACTATTGGTTGTTGGTTGTCCGGCTCCACCTACACATCCTCCTTTACAAGCCATTACTTCAATAAAATCATAGCTACAATTCCCGTTTCTGACCTGATCGAGTAATAATTCAGCACTCCTCATTTCATAACAAACAGCAACTTTGAGTTTAGCTTCGCCTATAGTGACCGTTGCCTGCTTCAAACCTACAAGTCCCTGAATCTCCTGCAGTTCAAGTAAATTTGCCGGTGGATTCACACCGGTGATATTAAAATAAGCCGTTCTTAATGCCGCTCTCATTACGCCGCCTGTATTTCCAAAGATAATCCCGGCACCCGATGCGGCTCCCATAAGCGAATCAAAACTTCCGGTCTGAGCAGTGAGGTCGATATTACGCGATTTTAACAATAATGCCAGCTCTTTGGTTGTGATCACAATATCGTTGCTGGGCAAACCATCAGTAGTAAGTTCTTCACGGGTAATCTCATATTTCTTGGCAGAACATGGTGCGACAGCAACGTGAATAATATTGTTTGGGTCAAGACCATTTTTCTGGGCAAAATAACTTTTTACCAACGATCCCTGCATACCAATGGGGCTTCGCACAGTAGAAATATAATCCAACAGTGATGGATAATAAATTTCCACATATTTCACCCAGGCATGGCAACAACTTGTGAACTGAGGAATCAGGGTGTTTTCCTGAATGCGTTTCTGCAATTCATAGGCTTCCTCTATAATTGTCAGATCGGCACTGAAATTGGTATCAAGCACATAGTCGAACCCCACTGCACGGCAAGATCCAACAATGTTTTCGATTAAAAATAAACCTTTAGCCAGATCAAAGTAGTCCCCAATAGCAACGCGCACTGCTGGGGAGACTGATATAATTACTGTCTTGGAAGGATTATCGATAGCATTTATTACTTCCTGCCAATGCGATTTTGCAGATAAAGCACCTTCTTCACATTTCATAATACACGTACCACAATGGATGCACACATGATTTGTTGAACTTGCCGGATACGTGCCAAACACTTTTTGCTTCTCGGCACAAGCTTCTATGCAATCTCCACACTCTTCACACTTTTGCATATTCAATGAGATTGCCGGATTGTCGTTTTGAATTGGTAAATATTCCAATTCTGTGTCAAACGGCGATCCCAAAACATCTTTTGAGCATGCACCGAGCAAATTAGCCCCCAATATTAGGGTAGCGTTGTAGGCAAAGACATTCCTGATGAATTTTCTTCTGTCAACATTTTTCATACATATATTAATTTAATTTTTATGAGTTTTTCTACCAACATAACTCAACTACTAAAAATCGAATAGTTCAGATAGGAAGCCTTTTTTACGACTTCCTTGATTCCTGTAACCGGAAATGTTTCCATAATGCTCATTGTCGCGGTTATGGTGATCATTGTGACCAAAATGCTCGTATTCATTCAAATATCCCTGACCATAAGAATTTGAACGCTCGATTATTTTCTCGAGTTCGCCTCTGTCTAACCATACTCCCCTGCAGTTGGGGCAATAGTCTATTACTACTCCTTGATTATCTGACATTACCAGATTGGTGTTACATCTTGGACAAATCATAATTTTTTTTTATTAAGTTATTTTACTTTGAACCGCTCTAAACGGCATTTATTAATCCCTATTTTCCATTTTTGTACATAAACCGAAATGTATATTACATTGGATACTATCAGAAAATTCATCGTTGTTTACCTGCTAAATTTATAGTTTTCGCTTCAATGTAGGTTCGTCCGAACAGAGGAAAACACACTGCACCAAACAGTATCAATTCAGTGTTTTTGTCGAATTTGAAGGTCGGCATTTTTTCTGGTGAAATTTCAACTTTTATTCTGCCTGTGTTGTCTTGAAGCCAAAAATAATCTTCACTAAATTGCTCCACAATGAACCCTTTTACTGATACCTTTTGGTCGCTCCACGATAATCGAAAGGCATTTTTTTTGATTTCACTTATCGTCGTAGAATCGGATTGTGATCCACTTCCAACAAATTGAGCATTGGAAATACTACAAACAAATAATAAACCAACCAATATCACTGCATGTTTTAATTTTTTCATGTTTTTCATGTCTCTTGTTTTATTGTTATCTTTAAAAAATGAGTAGATTTTATTTAAGAAAATAGTTTTGCTCTTTCATTAAAAATGATTGTCTGCGTTTGTTGCATTGAATTGCACCTAACATTCGGATACCGCTGGCCATACGAATTTGAACGCTCGATTATTTTCTCGAGTTCGCCACTGTCGAACCAAATTCCATGTAGTTAGGGCAATAGTCAATTTTAACTCCTTGATTATCTGATGTTACCAGATTTGGGTTATATGTTGGACAAATCAAAATTTTAATAATTGAGTTATTTTACTTCGAACCGCTCCAAACGGCATTTATTAATCCCTGTATTCCGTTTTCACCTACATAACCAATAAGTTTCAGTATGACTGGAAATAAAACGATAATAGTAGCAACAACCACAACAATAATTACAGTTGCCGCAGCTATCACCAGAACTTTTAGTTTAGGGTTAAGCTGAAGCTTGTTTAATAGTTGCTGTTTTAAATAACCATGCTGGTTATCGGAGTAGGATGACTGATAATTGTGTCCCTGTCTGTAATGATGTTCAGAACCATACCCATGGTTTCTGGTGTCGCGTTTGAATAATTCATCAAAATCCATTTTATTACACTTTAGTTTTAAAAATTATAGAATGATTTCCTTTGTTTTGAAAATTTATGTCAGAATAACCCGACTTTTATTACACCTGAAAAAGTGAATCCCTTGATGTCCTTTTCGGTCAAGTTGCGATAAGTTACATCGCCAACAAAACTATAAGCACCTGTTAAACTGAATTTTATGTATTTCCACACATTCATCTCAACGGCTAGTCCGGGCTCAAAGAAGGCAAACCAAGCATCTCCTGCCGGAATCGTTACATGCTCAAGTTCGTATGAGTCTTTCAGGTCGAGTTCAATTTCACCGGCTCCAGCTTCAATAAAGAAATTCAGGTGTACTACCTTTTCGGGCCAGAACGAATATTCGCCTTTCAGCCCCGCAAACTGTGAGTGCAAGTATAGTCGGTCATCCGATTCGCTTATTGGTGTGTTTTCGTTTATACTAAACTTGTAATTTACACTCAGTGATAGATTTCCATTAAAGATTACTCCGGCCCCAATTCCTGGTAACACAGAGGTTGATCCTGCAATTTCGCCAAACTGGCAAGAAGGACTTATAAAATAACCAAGATTAGGTTTACCGTTTCCGAACATTGTTTTTACCTCTTCGCTGGTCTGTGCAGTTGCAGTAAAGGCAAGCAAACTCAACATTAATAATAATTTAGTTTTCATGATTTCTTGTATTTTTAGTTATAAATTCAATTTGAAATATATTCTCTTATTAAACGGCAATACATAAGGTGTATTCAATAATTGACCTGCCAGAGCAGACCGGCGGTGCCAAATGATTGTTTTAACTTGATTTAATAGAATTATTACCCTTAAGACTAACATCATCGGCACATATTTCCGGATCAGAAACATGTGTGAGATTTTTTTAGTACTAGTTAACAGTTCGATATTGAATCAAACAAACTAACCAATAGCAAAACACTATACCAACTGAATCAATTCAGAAGGTACATTATAATCGTAAGGGTATGGTTAAACCAGTTTAGGCGGTTGCCAGATAGACGAAGATAATTCCGTTAAAACGAAAGAAACAGGAAGTAAAATCCTTGGGGATTTAAAGGCAGAAGCCGAAAAGTCGAAATTGACAGCAACGAAACAAGCTTCTTCTTCGGAGCATTCAAAAATATGATGATGAACAGGAATCGCTACATCATTCGTGTGTTGCCCACTAACAAACTCATGCAATTCAGGAACAGCAAAAACCAATATCCGCTCCCCTTCAAACAAAATGAGAGCAGACAGGATAAAAAAAATTTTTACAATTTTACTTTTCACAAAATCAAATATAGTACAAATATAGTACAAAAATAATAAAATGTTGATCGTTGCAGGAGGTTAACTTACAGCGTTGGGAAGAAATACAGTTTTAGTCCAACATTTCAGCTAATTTGTTGATTCATTTAGTCAGGTTAAATATCATTAAATATTGAATATCAATAATATAGAAAATATTATTGGCAAAAATTTGTAATTGTTAAATATTACTAAAATCAAATTCTATCAATGCTATTACTTAATGAATCTTATTATCATCTATCCTTATATTTCACTTAACTAGCTATATATGTAAAAGGCTAAAATGTTGATATTGTCCATTTTTTTCTCATCATTTTATATAATTAAATTGTTCTTATCATCTGTCTTGCAGCAGCTAAAATGGGTAGGGTTCGAATCTCTCAACTCCCACGATAATATAAAGCCATCCATTTCAGGTGGCCTTTCTGTTTTGGTAATATGGTACACACTTACATTCTTTACTCCTAGCAATTAGACATGTATTCTATTGGTTCTACGAGAAATTTGCCTGATGATCGATTACGAAGACATCTGTCTGATCATAAATGGTTTACATCGAAAGCAAAAGATTGGGTAATCGTATTTCTGGAAAATTATGTGGATTATTCCTTAGCTCATAAACGGAAATTACATATTAAATCATGGAAAAGCAGAAGAATGGTCGAATCGCTTGTTTCAAACGGTAAGTGCTGGTTTAGCGCATAGGAGGAAAACCAAAGTTTCTTTAAAATTGTATTTGTTTAATGATCTCTTACAATCCTAGATTTGTGCTCATGTTTTATTATAATGACAAAATTCCTAATTTCTTGTTAGTTACAGACCCCTTCATCCCAATTACTTATTAACCTACTGGCAATGAGTGATCGGTATTTAGGTACTGTCTTATTTGTAAAGGATATAAATTACATAAATTGCAATATTATATTTTGAAATCACAGGTTTATGTATTTACATTTACGCCCTATTGAACTATTTAATACTGACTTTATGAAAGAAAAGCAACCCACATTTTACGAAGAAGTCATTGATGGTGGCTTATCACGTAAGGATTTTCTAAAGTTTTGCACGACTATGGCAGCATTTCTGGGATTGGAAACCAGCGGTGTTGGTCAGATCGTTCATGCACTTGAAACCAAACCCCGTTTACCGGTAATCTGGTTTCATTTTCAGGAATGTACCTGCTGCAGTGAGTCTTTTATCCGTGCATCGCATCCGATTGTAGCCAATATAGTGCTTGATAAAATCTCGCTCGACTATCAGGAAACCCTGATGGCAGCATCGGGAGTTCAGGCAGAAAATGCCTATAAGGCAGTGATGGAGAAATTCCCCGGCGAATATATTGTGATGGTCGAAGGTTCTATTCCTACTGAAAACGAAGCTTATTGTTGCATCGGTGGCCGGAGTGCCTACCAGATTCTGGAGGAAGCTGCCAAAAATGCCAAGGCTGTGGTTGCCTGGGGCAATTGCGCTTCTGCCGGATGTGTGCAGGCCGCAAGTCCGAATCCAACAGGAGCAAAACCTGTTCATAAAGTAATCAGCGGCAAACCGATCATCAATGTGCAGGGTTGTCCGCCTATTGCCGATGTAATGGCCGGAGTTGTGGTGCACCTTCTCACTTTCGATCGTATACCGCAACTGGATGAACTCGGTCGTCCGAAAGCATTTTACTCACGCCGTGTGCATGATACCTGTTATCGCCGCGCCAATTTTGATGCCGGTTTGTTTGTTGAATCATTTGACGATGAAGGCGCAAAACGCGGATATTGTCTTTACAAAATGGGATGTAAAGGTCCTGTTACCTATAATTCATGTGGTATTATCAAATGGAATGACGGAATCAGTTATCCGATTCAATCGGGTCATCCATGCATTGGTTGTTCCGAAGCCGGTTTCTGGGACAATGGTCCGTTTTACAGACATTTACCGAATGTGGAAGGCTTTGGAATTGAAACCACAGCCGACAAAATCGGCCTTGGTCTGGGCGTAGCTACCGCCGTTGGTATTGCCGGCCACGCCATCGTCACGAACATCCGCAAACACCGCGATATTTCCAATACTCCCAATGTAGATTCCGAAACACTTAAAGAATTATAATCATGGCTGAAAGAATTGTTATAGATCCCATCACCCGAATTGAAGGTCATTTACGGGTTGAAATTGAAGTGAAAGATGGAATAATTACCGATGCCTACAGTGCCGGAACGATGGTTCGTGGTATCGAAACCATATTGAAGGGTCGCGATCCGCGCGATGCATGGGCTTTTGTCGGACGTGTTTGCGGCGTTTGTACTTCAACGCATTCACTCACTTCTGTCAGAACAGTAGAAAACGCTCTGGGCATTACCGCTCCGCCGAATGCCGAACTTATCCGCAACCTGATGGCCAATGCGCTGTATATTCATGACCATGTGGTTCATTTTTACGTATTGCATGCCCTCGACTGGGTAGATGTTGTTTCTGCACTCAAAGCTGATCCGGCTGAAGCTTCACGCATCGCGCAAAGCATTTCTGCCTGGCCAAAGAGTTCGGTTGGATATTTTACTGATATCCAGAAACGCTTTAAAAACTTTGTCGACAGCGGTCAGCTGGGCATTTTTGCCAACGGATACTGGGGTCATTCGGCTTACAAACTTCCTCCTGCCGTAAATCTGATCGCCGTAGCGCATTATCTTGAAGCCCTGGAATGGCAAAAGGAAATCGTGAAAGTTCACACCATCTTCGGTGGAAAGAACCCGCATCCGAATTATGTGGTAGGAGGGGTTCCTTGTTCAATCAATATTGATGAAGCAAATGCTGTGAATGCAGAACGTCTTGCAATCGTCGGAAAGTTGTTTGAAGATGCAAAGACCTTTGTTGATCAGGTATATATTCCTGATTTGCTTGCCATTGCATCATTCTATAAGAGTGATTGGGGCGCCATTGGTGGCGGATTGTCAAACTATATGTCATTCGGCGATTTCCCAACCAATGGTTACAATAATCCTGAAAGTTTCAAGATGCCACGTGGGGTCATCTTGAACCGCGATCTCAGCAAAATTCATGAGATTAAAGCTGACGATCCATCACAGATACAGGAGTTTGTCAATAATTCGTGGTACAACTATTCAAAAGGGGATGGCGTTGGATTGCATCCATGGGAAGGTGAAACGAACCTGAATTATACCGGCCCGAAACCACCTTATGAGCACCTCGATGTTTCAGAAAAATACAGTTGGGTGAAAACACCGCGATGGAAAGGACTCCCGATGGAAGTGGGTCCGTTGTCGAGAATGCTTGTGGGTTATGCCGCCGGTCGTGAGGATATCAAAGCCGTTGTTGACAGCACACTCAAAGCACTGGATGTTCCGGTTGCCGCATTGTTCTCAACACTTGGAAGAACAGCTGCACGCGGTCTCGAAACAAAACTTACCTGCGACTGGGCGTTGGAATTCTTCCAGCAGCTTCTGTCCAACATTAAAAATGGTGATTCACGTACCATGAATAATGTGAAATGGGAACCTGAATCATGGCCAAAAACAGCCAAAGGGATTGGAATGGTTGAAGCTCCACGCGGTGCATTATCGCATTTCATTGTGATTGAGGATAAAAAAATTGAGAATTATCAGTTGGTTGTTCCTACCACCTGGAATGCATCGCCCCGAGATCCAGAAGGCAAACGTTCGGCTTATGAAGAATCATTGCTTGGAACACCTGTAGCCGACCTGAATTCACCTTTGGAAGTAATCCGCACCATTCACTCTTTCGACCCATGTCTGGCCTGCGCTGTGCATGTTTACGATGAAAACGGAAGCCATGTTCATGAACTTAAAACCTATTAAGCCATGAGAAGCAGATCGATCCCCTTACGGGAAGTATATGTATGGGAATTTCCGGTGCGTTTGTATCACTGGATCAATGCATTGGTTATCACTTCTTTGTGTATCACCGGCTACGTTATCGGTGATCCACCGGCCTTCATGAAAGGAACCGAAGCCTATTTCAATTATTGGTTTGGAACCGTCAGATTCATTCATTTTGTGAGTGCATTTCTGTTTTTCTTCAATTTCGTTTTCAGAACCTATTGGGGATTTGTCGGGAATGAGTTTTCTCGCTGGTACAACTATATCCCCTTGAAAAGCAAGCAATGGAAAGAAATCATAGATGTGATCAAAGTAGATGTTTTGCAGGTAACCAACAAAGGGATCGATTCAATCGGTCACAATGCGCTGGCAAGCTTCGTCTATTTCATCACTTTTCTGATTTTTGTCTTCCAGTGCATCACTGGGTTTGGAATGTATGCAGCCATGAGCACAGCTTTCCTACCAAAATTGTTCGCATGGATTGTGCCTTTTTTGGGCGGTGATATGCAAGTCAGACAGTTGCATCATATTCTGATGTGGGGATTTATCCTGTTTTCGATCGTACATGTTTATCTGGTTTTCTATCACGATTATATCGAACGTCGTGGTGTAACCTCGTCGATGATTGGTGGCTGGAAATTCATTGAGGAAGATGCGGTTGAACGTCATGACAGCGAAGAGAAAGCTAATTCTGAAAAGTAATATTAATAGAGGATTTGAATTTTGGCTGATTTGCAAAAAGATATCCTGATACTCGGGATTGGAAATATATTGCTGAACGATGAGGGTGTGGGGATTCATATTGTTTCCAGGCTCGAAAAAGAAGGATATTCAGCAGCTGATCTTATGGATGGAGGAACCGGTGGTTTTCATCTCCTTGGTTTTATACAATCTTACAAATCCATTGTGATTGTAGACGCCTCCCTCGATCAGTTTCCTGCGGGCCATGTCAGGGTGCTACATCCGAAATATGCCAAAGATTTTCCAAAGCAGTTAAGTGCGCATGAGGTTGGATTGAAAGATTTACTGGATGCTGCTTTTTTGCTGGGGAATTTGCCTATAATTCATCTCGTTGCCATTTCGATCAAGGATTATCAGGAGATGGGAATGGAACTTACTCCAGAAGTTGAAAATGCAATTCCGGAGGCGGTGAAACAAGTAAAGGAACTCGTTAAAAATCTTCAAAAAATAGAGTAATGAATTTCAGTCTAAAATGTTAATTACTGTAAAAAAAAAGAACTTCCAATGTCATTGTGAAGTTCTTTTTTTGAGCGGGCAATGGGGCTCGAACCCACGACCCTCAGCTTGGGAAGCTAATGCTCTACCACTGAGCTATGCCCGCTATTGTGAGCAAATTTATTAAATTTAAACGATCCATCATTGTTCAAAGCAATTATTTTTCGTTCACTCCAATAAAGTAGTTTTTGATCTTAATTGATTCCTTATTTCATTTATATAGCTGATGAAATATTCATATCAGGGTATTATGAACCAGTACTTTAAAATTTAATTATTCACCAGCAACAAACGACAGATCAAACCGATAGAAAATTTTCTAAATTTGCTTTGACTTAACTATGTTTACAACAGGCAAATGTGTAAAAAACTTGCTATTTATTCCCTTCAATTGTTTTTCGTTTCACTTGTATTATTTTCTTGTACTGCCAAACGACTTGTTCCCAAAGGTCAGTATATTATCACAAAGAATGATATCATCATCGATAGTAAGAAAACATCCTTTACAAAATCGGATCTTTATAGTTTCGTTAGTCAAAAACCGCACCGTAGTTTTTTAGGTATTCGTTTTAAACTTTGGACTTATTATGTTACTGAACCCAAAAAATCAAAGAAAATTTTGGGATGGGTGCATGATAAAATGGGTGTTGAGCCGGTATATTATGATGAATTTACTGCTGGTTCAAACGCTGAGCAAATGCAGCGGTACCTTGATAATGTTGGCTATATGCATGCTATCGTTAAACCTGAGGTACAATTGCACAAACACACAGCTAAGCTTATTTTTAATGTGACAGCTTCCTGGCCATATACTATTTCAAAAATTGAAAAATTGATATCAGATACTACATTGGCTGGTTTCGTTGCTTCAATCGAAGGAAAATCGCTGGTTAATACAGGTAATGTGCTGGATATGTATAAGTTGAGTGATGAACGCGACCGTATAACTGAATACTTGAAAAACAATGGATACTATTTTTTCTCGACAGATTATATCCGTTTTGAAGTAGATACAAATTATTTATCCCGACAGGCCTCGCTTAAAATGCTGATCGAGGATGCCAAAACTTCAACAATAATCGAATCATCTGGTCAATACGCAAAAACCCCTCATAAACGATATTTTATCAATCAGGTTAATATTTTTCCAATTTATAATCCGTTTATAAGTATTCCTTTGCCAATGGATACCGTATTGGTTGAGGTTCAAAACCCAAATGAAAATACTATTCACAATCAGTATTTTGTCTATGCCACCAATCCAAAAATAAACATCAAACGATTTGATCAAATCATTCATATAAAAGATAATGAGGCTTTCAGTGTTTCAAAAGTGAAAAACACCTATCGTGGTTTATCTAACTTCAAAATTTATGGCAACAGTAACATCACTTTTGACACAAATGTTGTGAAACATCACTTTGCTGATGATGGACGAAACTGGCTTGATTGTAATATTTTATTACAGCGAAACAAACTTAACGGCTATTCTGTTGAGCTCGAAGGGACCAACTCGAGTGGTGACCTTGGCATCAAAGGAAATATTGTTTTCCAGAATAAGAACATTTTCAGAGGTTCTGAGCAATTCAGATTGCGCGCCAACGGCGGATTTGAAGCCCAGTCGATTCGATCAACCAATGCGGATAATGGTGAGAATAGCGTTTTCAATACAACTGAGTTTGGTTTGGATGCGAGTGTTTTCTTTCCTAGGTTTCTAAGTCCGGTTTATCTTAAAAACTTTATCCGTGATTACCAGCCAAAAACGAATATTACGACTGGTGTCAATTCACAAAAACGTATAAATTACTCAAGGTTCATTATTAATTTGTCATTTGGTTATGACTGGATGGCTTCCCCAACAGTGCAACATGTGTTGACGGTAATGAATATTAATTCTGTTAAAGTTGATCCAAGTGCTGCCTTTCGGGATACCCTGGATCTGGAAACCAATCAACGTATCAAGGATCAATATTCTAATCACCTTATTATCGGATTAAAGTATAGTTTTATTTATAACAATCAGAATATTAATAAGTTAAATGATTTTTTCTATTTTCGTGCAAATTTTGAATCTTCCGGAAACGCGCTTTCTTTGTTTAATAATAGTATGCCTCGTGATACCGCAAGCAATCAACGTGAATTGCTCGGAATAACTTATGCCCAATACTTCAGGTTTGATTTCGATTTTCGTTATTATAGGCTGCTTACCGAAAAAAATCGGTTGGTTTTCCGGACAATTATCGGAGCAGGTCTGCCATATGGAAATTCGTTGGAGATGCCTTTTGAGAGAAGTTTTTATTCCGGTGGAGCTAACGGTATGCGCGGTTGGCAATTTCGGGAACTTGGACCTGGATCGTATAACGGCACCGACGATGTTGAACGTATAGGCGATATTCAATTTGAAGTTAGTGGTGAATATCGTTTCCCAATATATAGCATGCTTAATGGGGCATTGTTTACAGATGTTGGGAATATATGGACAATTAATGAAAGTAACTATTTGCCGGGTGGAAAATTCGGGATAAATTCGTTTTATGAAGAATTGGCAGTCGATGCAGGTGTCGGGATACGCCTCGATTTTTCATTCTTCATCTTCAGGATTGATTATGCAATACCACTGCGCGATCCGGCACGTAATGATGGCGACCGGTGGATGTTTCATGATCTGCAACTCAGTCATTCACGGTTAAATTTCGGAATCGGATATCCGTTTTAAAACGATGGATCGTAGCAAACTGATTCAACTATTTCTGAATTCATTTCAATTTGAACCTACTCAGGGTCAAAAGGTTGTAATGCAGCACCTTTCGGCATTTCTGTTATCAGAAAAGCCAACTCCATTGTACCTGCTTAAAGGCTATGCAGGAACCGGCAAAACCACTTTAGTCACCAGCATTGTTGATGTGTTACCGCGTATAGGAATGAAATTTGTATTGCTTGCTCCCACAGGCAGGGCAGCCAAGGTATTGAATGCGTATACATCAAAACCTGCTTCAACCATTCACCGGAAAATATATCACCAAACCAATAGCCATGAAGAAGGTTTTAAGATGTATCTGGCTGAAAATAAACACCATAATACCCTGTTTATTATTGATGAGGCATCAATGATTGGTGATAATAGCAGTGAAAGTGGAATGTTTTCTTATCACAATTTGCTCGACGACTTGATGCGGTATGTTGCAGAAGGGGTTAATTGCAGAATCCTACTTATCGGTGATCATGCACAACTTCCGCCCGTTGGTCTCGAAACAAGCCCTGCGCTTGATTTAGATAGCTTGAAATCAGCCTTTACCATTACAGCAGCACAATTTGAACTGACAGAGGTAATGCGTCAGTCGCTCGAATCGGGAATTCTTTTTAATGCCACCATTTTACGTACAAAGTTGTTCGAAAATAATGTTAACACACCATTTTTTCAGTTGGGTGCATTTGATGATATTATTCGCGTGCAGGGAGAGGATCTTGAAGAGTTAATCATTGCTGCTTTCGGTGGGAGAGACTATTCGAGGGCTGTGATCGTATGCCGGTCAAATCGCAGGGCCAATATGTTTAATCAGGCAGTCAGGCAACGGGTGTTGGGTTTTGAAGAAGAGATTTCATCGGGTGATCTGCTGATGGTTGTGAAGAACAATTATTTCTGGCTCGAAAGCAAGGAAGGAGGTGGTTTTATTGCCAATGGTGATATTGCTGTGCTGCGGAAGATAATCAGGATTGAGGAAATGTATGGTTTTCGGTTTGCCGATGCCGAAATCACCTTGCTCGACTATCCGGATGAGCCATCATTGCAGGTGAAACTGCTGCTCGACACTTTAATGCTGGATGAAGCAGCGTTAAGCCAAAAAGATTTTGATCGGTTGGCAGCTGCAGTTGAAGAGGATTATCTGGATATTCCCACTCGAAGGAAGCGCTATGAAAAAATGAAAGCCAATCCCTATTTTAATGCCTTACAAATCAAATTTGCCTATGCGCTCACCTGTCACAAGACACAGGGAGGCCAATGGCCCATGGTATTTGTAGATGCTGGCATCAGTAAGGTTGAACAGATTGACCGAAATTATCTCAGGTGGTTATACACAGCCGTAACGCGAGCCACAGAAAAACTTTTCCTGGTGAGTTTTGTGGATGACTTTTTCGAGGAAGAATAATGTAAGCGGGCTTTCAAGTAAGCAAAGTCAAAGCAACTTTACAATTAATACAATTTCTTGCGCTGTTCATTCAATCGTTCATCGCTGATATAATCGTCATACTCCATCAGCTTATCAATCATTCCTTTTGGACCTATTTCAATAACACGGTTGCATACAGTTTGTATGAACTCGTGGTCATGCGACGACATCAGGATGTTACCCTTGAATTTGATCAATGTATTGTTGAAAGCCTGAATCGATTCGAGATCGAGATGATTGGTAGGTGTGTCGAGCATCATCACATTGGCGTTACGTATCATCATACGTGCAATCATGCAGCGCACTTTTTCGCCCCCAGAAAGGACATTTGCTTTTTTGTAAATTTCATCGCCCGAAAAAAGCATTTTGCCCAGAAATCCCCTGAGATAAGGCTCAGTGGTGTCAGTTGAAAACTGCGCCAGCCAGTCGGTAAGGCTGATGTCGGTTATGAATAATTCTTCGTGTTCCAACGGCAGATAGGCTTTAAGAATAGTTTGTCCCCACTCAAATGTTCCGCTGTCGGGTTGATCGTGGCCTTTCAGTATTTCGAAAAGTGCTGTCATGGCACGAGTGTCTTTCGACAAAAAGATTATTTTATTATCCTTCTGCATGGTGAAGTTCAGGTCTTTAAACAACACGGTGCCGTTCAAACTCTTACTTAAGCCTTTTACTTCGAGAATCATATTTCCAGGTTCGCGTTCGGGGGTGAAAATGATGCCCGGATATTTACGTGTAGATGGTTTTATCTCTTCAATATTCAGCTTCTCAATCATTTTTTTGCGACTGGTTGTCTGTTTCGATTTAGAAGCATTGGCACTAAAGCGGGCGATAAATTCAAGCAGCTCTTTTTTGCGTTCTTCGGCCTTTTTGTTTTGTGTAAGCTGCTGCCGCAGGGCCAATTGGCTCGATTCGTACCAGAATGTATAATTGCCAGGAAACTGCTGAACACGGTTAAAATCGATATCCACAATATGTGTGCAGATCGAATCGAGGAAGTGCCTATCGTGCGAAACGACCAGCACAGTATTATCGAAGTTGGCTAGATAATTTTCGAGCCAGTTTACGGTTTCAAGGTCAAGGTCGTTGGTAGGTTCATCAAGAAGCAGGTTATCAGGTTTTCCCAATAATGCCTGAGCAAGCAGCACCTTCACTTTTTCCTTGCCACTTAACTCACTCATCAGCGTGTGGTGAAATTCTTCCTTTACCCCTAAACCACTTAATAAGTTGGCAGCATCACTTTCAGCGTTCCAGCCATCCATCTCGGCAAATTGCTCTTCCAGTTCCGAAGCACGGTGTCCGTCTTCATCCGTAAAGTCAGTTTTTTCGTAGATGGCATCTTTTTCATTCATCACCGACCAAAGCTTTGCATGACCCATCAATACTGTTGAAAGAACAGTAAAATCGTTAAATTCGGAGTGATTCTGTCTGAGTACTGATAGGCGTTCACCTGAACCCAGGCTCACTGTTCCTCTCGAATTTTCGATTTCACCACTTAGCATTTTCAGAAAAGTCGATTTTCCGGCTCCGTTTGCACCGATGATACCATAGCAGTTTCCAGGTGTGAATTTCATGTTTACATCCTGAAACAACACCCTTTTCCCGAATTGTATGCTAAGGTTCGAAACTGTAATCATTTAATATTATGTTTATTATGTCTGTTTATGTGATACCCCGAACGGGGAGGCAAAGGTAGTCATTTTCGGTATATTAACGCAGCCCTGATCCTTCGCCGATTGTTTATTGGTGATAAGCAAAAAAAAATCCGATGATTTTCACCGGATTTTAATCATATGCTTTTTACAAGCTATTTCTTTTTAGTCATTTCACCCAAATCGAAAGTTAATGCAAATCGCAGCGTGTTTTGCAATGGGTTTGTCCCTACACTGCCTTTGGAATTAATCGGAATCAGATAAGAGAAATCCAAACCAAAAACATTGTAGCGTAAACCGGCTCCCAAAGAGACGAATTTACGGTTTCCTTTGGTTTTGTCTTCGTAGAATGCACCGCCACGAATGGCAAATACCTTGTTATACCAATATTCAGTAGCAACGGAGAAACTAAGTTCGCGCATTTCTTCATTAAAACCATTGGGCGCATCATAAAATGACTGAACAATTCCTTTCACAACACCAATATCATCTGTAATTCCTTTATAAATCTCAAATTGATCTGTTCCTGGAATTGGCACAGGATTTCCCAAACTGTCGCGAAGATAAATAGGAGGAGAAGGAACCAGCAGTTTATTCACGTCGATGGAGAAAGCAATGGTATTATAATCATCTATATCCAATGTCAGGGTCGGTCCAAAACGAAGATTAGTCGGAATAAAGTCCTTTTTGATACTTGTTTGGTTGTATCCCAGTTTTGCTCCAATATTGGAAACATTGATACCCCAGGCAAAATTTGAATTTAAGCCGGGAAACCAATTCACATCTTTTTCCCAGAAAACTGCCACGTCAGAGGCAACAGACCATCCGGCCGAAGTTTCGGCACCCTGAACAAACTGGCCTTGCGTCAGGTTCGAATAGATAAACCGTCCGCTCACTGCGCCCGACAAATTATCGGTCAGTTTACGTGAATAGGTAGCATCAACAGCCCATTCGTTCGGGCTGTACGTACCATTGTCTTTTCCAAATTCATCGGTAAACTGAATGTCGCCCAGGGTGAAATAGCGAAGTGTTGCTGCAAAAGTTGACATATCGTTGATTCGTTTCGCAAAAGCCAGATAAGCCAGGTTCATATCCGGTACCAGGTTACGAAGCCATGGACTATAGGAGAGCCCAATGCTCATATCTGTTTCCATGGTGGCATATTTTGCGGGATTCCAATGCATGGAATAAACATCTGCTTTGGTTGAAACACCAGCATCACCCATCGAACCGGCACGTGCATCGGGTGCAATCATCAAAAAGGGAACCGCTGTTGTAATCACATTTAAACCATCATTCTGACCGTTCAAATTACCATAAGTCTGTGCTTGCATCCTTATAAATCCAAGCAATAGAAAGGAAACAAAGAGAATTTTTAACTTCATAAAAAAATGAGTGAATTAATATTAATTGCAAAACTAACGATTTATCTTTTGTATTATTGTGATGATCCCAATTTGAATTTATAAATTACTGTTTATCTGAAATATACAAATTTCTGGTTTACCACAGTTTGTCTTTTTTCAGCATCCGTAATTTGAATACTATATACATAACTACCGGTTGAAATTGGTTTGCCATTGTTGTCCTTTCCGTTCCAATATATGGGAAGGGATTCCTGATTCACTGACTCAACTGTTGTTGTATGTGTTGTCACCCATTTGCCCGAAATGGTATAGATATCAAGTACCACTTCAAAAAGTCCGTCTTGTTGGTTGTGCCGGAAAGTGAATGATGTTTCTCCGCGGAATGGGTTTGGATAATTAAATACATTGGTCAATACCAGTTTGTCGAAGGTTTCGATCACAAAGTCAATGCTTTTTGTTGAAGGGTTATTGTGCAAATCCCATGCTTTTAATTCGAGTGTATAACTACCAACCGGCAAGTCGTTTAAGTTGTAAGTAATTTTGCCTGTCGTAAAATTATCGATCTCAGGGGTATAATAACTGTTAATGATTACTGCACCTGAAGATTGATCGTTCAAGGTAAGTACAATGTCACGACCAATAGAAGTGCCAAGGTAATTCACTCCCTGTGGGTCTGAAATCCGGGCGAAAAAAACCGGAAATGGAAGAATAATATCACCCGAAACAAAATCAGTGTTATTGAGGTACATTTCAATCTCCGGACCATTCTGGTCGATTGTTACAGTTTCATCTGTTCCGCCAACAATCAGGTTGCCAAAAACACCGATGGCATCGTCATAGGTGCTGGTGTCAACAGCGTAGTAACTTATTTTTGCTTTACCATAATTGAAAGAAAGGTCTTTTGGGAGCATGAAGCTGGCTTTGAACTCACCATTTTTTACAGTTACTTTTCCCCGGTAGAGCATTTTGCTGAAATAATTGAAATTCACCGCGTTACTTGTTTGATCATTGGCAAGTGTCCGGTAATTAGTCTTTTTATCAAACATTTTAATATCGAGATGCCCATTGAAATCAGTTATTTTAATCCCTTCGGAATCAACTATTTCTCCTTCAATACTGACCGATGACATGGCATGCACTGTATCTGCTTCCCGAAGAGGAATCTCACCATTGAATTTTGTTGTAATAATTTTTTTCGAGGGATAATTCAACCTCAGCGCCGGATCACCAAGAAGCGTAAAGTTGTTGATGTTTTCGTTTGAAGGTGATTTGGCAATCCGAATGATATCGCCCAGACGTTTCATCTGTACATCGGTCCTGTCAAAAATGGCTGAATATAATTTGCGATTCAGGGCAAAGTTGGAGTGCGAAAATGCTAAACGAGTTGTAGTCATCATGGCAATAGCCCCACCATTGGGTTGTAACAACAACCGTTCGCCAGCTGAAACAAATTTCGGGTTATCGAAACGACTGAATTCACAGGTGGCAGTAATGAAAAATGGCATTTTCTCAGCATTTGTTAACGAAGAAATATCCGAAATATTGAATAGCCGTTCATCAGTCAAACCGTTGATACCTCCATGACCAGTGTAATTTATGATCAGTGCTCCCTCTTCAATATTTTCAAGCAGGGTTTTGTTTGCGTCGGGAAACTGAAATCCACCTGTTACGCTGATTCGTTTGTAAGCATCTGTGTAAATTTTAACCAGATTCATTTCAAATCGAGCAGTATCAATTTGTTTTGAAAGTGTTTCAGCCTGATCAAGATGTAGATTTCCATTGCCATCATCGGCAACAAAAGTGATATTATTGCGCCATTCACCGGTGTTTTCGTCGTTCCTGTCCATATAACTTCGCGTCTTCTGAACCATCAGCCGGGCATCTTCCACTGTGTTTGCCGGTATGCGTCCAATTCCCAAATCGAGCGAGCCAATCATACCTTCACCTTCGGATTGGTCCATCAGTCCAAAATAATCATCACTTAAAAAACTGCGTGTATCAATCAATGAATTCGTCGACTGATAAGTTGGGACAAAGTTTGTGTTGTCTGACATCCGGTCTCTGTAATCGTAGGATGCGTCACCAAAAAGTAATACATATTTAAGGGTATGATTGCTTTTGTTGTACACCATTCTTATAAAATCACGGACTGCAGTCACATCGGGTGTGCCACATCCAAACTCATTGTATATTTCCCGAATATCCACCACCTCACTTTCGAGTC
This sequence comes from uncultured Bacteroidota bacterium, assembly GCA_903891085.1. GTDB lineage: Bacteria > Bacteroidota > Bacteroidia > Bacteroidales > F082 > CAJBPB01. Next base: position 83,168 of record CAITDJ010000107.1, read on the forward strand.
CGTCATCGTTCCAATGAAGTTGTTTGATTTCATTTGCTTCGCTGATGACCTGCATGTCTGCGATGATGAGCATTTCGCAATTACTTATCGCGTGGAGGTTTTGTGACTGAATATGTTGGAAATTTACAATCTGTTTCGTTTGCTGATCGCTGAACAATACATATTCGCGCATTGTATCTGTTTCGGTAGTAAATTTCAATGAATCATCAATGATATTAAAAAGTTGCATTGCTGGTTTCAATGGGTTGGTGATGTCCCAAAGGTTTAGTTCCGTGTTGGCACCTGCAACACTGAAAGTACTAATCGCGCCGTTTCCTTTTGAATCAGGATTCCTGAAAAACAAAGGTTCATTACGATAAATTAACCATCGCCAGGCGTTTATCCTGAGGTAATTAAGCCATGCCCGTGAACTTCCATCACTGGCACCAAAAGGGATTACAATTTCAATTGTTTCGGAGTTGGAACTAAATTCACTGTTTTTGTTGCTTTCGCGTCCATGTATTTGACTATCAGCGGAAAGTTTGGCAAATAAAACCGAATCGAAAAGGGTTACATCATTTGCTTTTAAGCTCAGATACACATCTTCGACAATGGATCGGGCCACAAATTCGACCCTTATATGTGCCTTTCGATCGGTTACAAGGTCAGGAAATGTAAAGTTAAATTGTTTTGTAGCATCACTGATTGAAAATTCTTCGCCATACCATTGTCGCCCTGAAAGCATCAGATTGGTCAAATCTTCTTCATGGTCCTGATAATCAAGAAACTGATTGAAGTGCTTTGTTGGTTGTCCGTTGGATGATGCTACAGTGGCTATGCGTTTTCCATTTATTTGCTGGTTAACACACAAATAATAGAAAGTTGAATCAGTATAAGGATTTATTGTGTGCTCAAAACGAGCTGTAAAAATGTTGTATTTCCACTTTGTAGGGCTGAGTCCGTAGAAAAGAATATAATCACTTGTATTAAATGCACCATCTTCCTGCCCCGATACATAAATGTCGTTTTCGTACAAATCGTCATATCTGCTTTCACCATTGGCTTCAGGAATGATTCCATTTCCATTAAAATAGATGCCGATTTTTCGTGGATCTATGTTATCAGGATTCAATCCAAAACCAATCAAATCGTTGTAGCTTATTTTATAAATACCAGACTCAATGATGCTTAGTTTAAGCCAATTGCCCTTGTTCAACACAGATTCTGATGCATACATGGGAGGGGTTTCGTCAGAAAAGCCAGTTTTACCTGTGGCAAACTGTTGTGCAAAAAGACCACTTACCGGCCAACAGCTGGAAAGAACAAATAATAGAAAGAAATACTTATTGTATATAGATAACATCCTTTGGTATAAATGATAAAACATAAAATAGATAATCAAATTACCTATAAATCAACATTTTAGATCTTTTTTCGCTGCGTTCACCCAATTCATTGGTGACAAAAACGCGGTAAATATACAAACCTTTGGTGATAGGATATCCTCCGTCGCTTGTACCATCCCAGCGAATTGGCTCACTTTGAAAGCTGTTTCCTGAAATCTGCTTCCTGATTGTTTTAATAAGTTGGCCGGTCGAGTTAAAAATACTTACCTCAACTTTTAGTTCATTACCTGCCTGATTATGATCGAAAACGATAGATGTTTCGTTCCTGAAAGGGTTAGGAAAATTATAAAGATTATCTAATGCCATTTGATCGCTGCCCACTACGATAAATTCAATCGACGTTTCGGATGAATTGTTGAAAACATCCCATGCTTTAAGACGCAGGGTATGCAGGCCGGGATTCAAATTCGAAAAAAGGTAATTTACTGTTCCTGAGGTACTTTTGTTTAAGTCTGCCTCATAAAAGTCGTTGAGTACAGTGCTTTTTTCGGTTGCTCCTGTAATGGTAGCCACAATATCATGTCCGATTCCGTTTCCAGTTGTATTGATTCCGTTTTCATCTCTCAATCGGGCAAAGATTGTCGGGTTTTCATTGGTCATGCCTCCCGAAATAAAAGTTGAATCGTTCATGAAAAGATCGATGACTGGTCCGTTTTCATCTTCAACCACTTCTTCACTAAATCCACCGATGATAATATTCTCATAATAGCCCAGTGCGTCAGTCTGGAAATCTGTTGCATAATAACTGATTCTGCCTGCACCATAATTGTAGGCGATGTCCTTTGGAAGCATAAATGAAAAAGTGAATTCCCCATCAATAATGGCAACTTTTCCCTTATAAATCAGGCTATTGCGGAGTGAATAGGTATAAGGTGCGCTTTGATCACCGTAAGTAACAAAATCAATGGATTTGTCATAAACGCTGGGATAAACGATACCATTATAATTGTTTACAGGATTATCATTTTCATCGGTAATCATGCCCGAAACCTTCACCACATCATAGGCCCGCAGGGTATCGAAAGTTTCATCTACCGTTTCATTATTGATATGGGTTGTAATTACTTTTAGTGTTGGAAATGCAAGTTGAAGTGCCGGATCACCAAGCAAAACAAATTTAAGGTCGTTGGCTTCCCCGTTTAGTTTCGACCGCCTGATTACATCGCCAAAACGAGGATATTCACCATCCTGTTTCAAAAATATATTATTTTCATAAATGGCCATGTTTAACCTCAGATTGGCGGAAGCATAAGTGGCTCTCGACGTTGTAAACATCGAAATAGCGCCTCCGTCGGGGTTTAAAATCACCAATTCACCTGCAGAAACACGGGTAGGATCATCATAACGACTAAACTCGCAGGTGGCAGTGATAAATACAGGTAAAGTCCCGAAATTGCGCCAATTGATGATGTCAGCAATTGCTAAGGTGCGTTCGTGTCCCCAACCTATTTCACCTCCATGTCCGGAATAGTTCATAATTAAACTGCCTTTTTCCATCCGGTTGTTTATTGCCTGATTCATTTCAGGTGCTTTTTGACCGCCGGTTGTTGCAATTTGTTTGAATGAATCGAGGTAGATTTTGTCAATGTTCAGTGCTTTTTGGCTGGATTGAAGAAATCCTGCCAGATTTTCAGCATCTTTCAGGTGCAAATTACTATCACCATCATCAGCAATGAAAGTTACGAAATTGCGCCATGATCCCATTACCCCAACTTTTTTTTGAAGGTAGTTTTCTACTTTATCTACCATTTGGCCTGCCTGTGTCAGGCTGCTTATAGGAAATCTGCCAATTCCGATATCCACCAGATTTTCTCCGGAATCATCTTCATCTTCATCCAGAAATCCAAAATAATCATCACTTGCAATGGATGAAACGAGGTCGAGTGATTCGATGCTTTCCCAGGTAGGAACGAAATTACTATTTCCACCTATTCGGTCTTTGTAGTCGAATGATGCGTCACCAAAAAGCATAAGGTAGCGCAACTCTCGCCCCGGGCTGCTTTGGCTGTATAGTTTGCGTGCGAAATCACGGATTGCTGTGATATCCTGCGCGCCCGATGAAAACTCGTTATATATTTTCTGTGGTGTGGTAACAAAAACAATGAGGTTGCTGTTATTTCTATGAATCTCAGCCAGTCTTTCAGCTTCTGACAGAAAATCAGGATGTGAAACGATCAGGTAATCGATGTTTGTTACGGCATGAAGATTTTGATTTTCAATTTTTTCAACAAATTCGACCACCTGAAATGAATTACCCTCATAAGCCAAAAATTCGTGTGGGGTTTCAGATGAAACTTTAAATACAAGTGTGTTTGATTGATATACTGTATTTTGAATTTTTGGTTCAACCGGATTCGTTACATCCCATATTTTGATCTGATCTGTTGCGTTGGAAAGTCTGTATTCGTAAACGCCTGGATGTGAAGAAGTTATTGGATAACGGAACTGCATCTGACTTCCGGTGAATGACAGTCCCCGCCAGACATTCACTTCAAGGTAATCGAGCCAGCCACGGCTTGAATTTGAAAACCTGTTAAACTCAAGACCAACCTTAACGCTTGTTCCGACAGGCTCGAAAGTCGTTTTTGTATTTCCGGTCGTTGCAAAGGTGTAGCTGGTAACGGTGGTCGACCTTATCGGAATCGTTTTTTTTGCAATGTCATCGATCGATAGTTGAAAACTGGCACCTGTCATCGTTCTTCCTGCAACATAGCAGGTAACCGTACTGTTGTGATCCAATGAAAGATTTGGAAAGGGGAATGTGTATGATTTCGTTAACGTTACATCAAACAAATCACCAAACCATGTCCGCCCCGTGTTGGTAAGGTTATTCAAATCTTCATCAATCACCTGAAAATCAGGAAATTCATTAATTGTTGCCAAGGGTGTGTCTGTAGATGAATTCATTGTTTCGATTCTTTTTCCTGTTCCGCGATCAACGGTTAGAAAAACATAAGAATAGTCATCATAAGCGTGGTTCTTGTGATAATAAACGCTTTCTAAATCGTTGTATGACCAGGTCACAGGGCCCTTACCATAAAACAGAAAATAGTCAGCATCATCAAAACTGCCATCTTCACCTCCAAAAACCTGAATCGGTAATTCGGCCAGATCATCGATACGGGGAAGGCTGTTTAATACCGGAAGCATTCCTCCTCCATTGCCAAAAAGTCTGATATTGGATGGATTAAGACCAGTTAAGATAATTCCCATTGATTTCAGGTCGTTACCAGTGATTCTGTAAATACCATTTTCTTTTAGCCGCATTTTATACCAGTTTCCTGTTGCCAACACTGAGTTATTCACAAAATGAGCAGGGGAGGATTTTAATTCTGTCATTGAATCATCAATGTTGATGATGAGATTGAAGGATAGAAGTTTTTCGATAATGCCGGTAACCGGGTTAATACGTAAACTTTTTATTTCGGTTCGCAGGTAATGATTGCCTTTAGAGGTAGTTATTTTTTGGGATATTGAAAAAGCGGAATCGATTAAACTACGATCGACAAGGGCGTTTTCGCCTATACTCAGGGGGGCCACCTGTATATTTGAAATGGTGGTGGTTTGACTAATTTCTCTGCTAAATACAGGCTCAGCGTCGAGAAAGTATGGAATACCTGATGTTGGTGATGGATAAGAAGCGTGGATAAAGTGAAGCCGCATGATAGGTTCAAGGCCATTCAGCTGCAATGTATCGGGTGACTGCCAGTCGAGGGTGATGTGCTTGTTTACATCATAGGAGGCAAAGGTAACAACCGGTAATAGAAAGAATAATAATAAATTTAGAGGTTTAAACATACAATATGGTAAAATATTTCGTGTATTCACTTGTATGACAGTTAATTAATAATTTATTTAATCATTCATTCCTACCAGCTTCTTTACTTTAGTAAACAGTAAACTGGTTCAATAGTTTTGATTGTTAACGTGTTTTTATTTTTTTTATTATTATGAATAGAATTTGACCTTTTAAAACGCTCTATTCCAGAAAAACATTGTAACATTGTGGCCTCAATATGAAATTTAAATTGCACTAATAATCCATGACTTTCAAATCTTTAGTGAGTGCTCTGGTTTTGTTATGGATTGTGCCTCTCAATATGAAAGGTCAGGATCCTGCTTTATCCCAGTTTTATGCGAATCCCCTTTATTTGAATCCAGCACTTACCGGAAATACAGAATGTGCTCGGTTTAATTTGAATTATCGTAATCAGTGGCCTTCAATTTCGAAGGCATATGTCACATACAGTGCAAGTTATGATCAAAATATTCCTGAGATAAATAGTGGATTTGGATTCATGTTTATGAATGATGTACAGGGAAACGGTATTTATTCGCGCAGCACAATAGGGGCATATTATGCTTATAACCTAAAAATTTCAGAGGATTGGGTGATGAGTTTTGGAGTAAAGGGAGCATACTATCAGGAGGCATTATCCGGCGAGATGCTGCAGTTTGCCGATCAGCTGAACCTCACTACCGGTGAATTCGAAAACACCTCCACTGATTTGCCTGAGAAAAGTAATATTAATGCAGTTGATTTTGGGACCGGAGTTTTATTTGATTATGGAAATAAGGTTTATGTTGGATTTTCGGCTGACCATCTTACCGAACCCGATTTATCTTTTTACAATGCTGGAACAGCAAAATTACCCATGAAAATGACTTTTCATAGCGGTGTTACAATAAATTTATCACAGGGTGGATTGGGTTCAGATAGTCATGAAGACCTTGTTATTCAGCCAAATATACTTTATCAACAACAAACAGCTTACAAACAATTGAATGCGGGCTTTTATATGTCGAAATTTCCTTTCATCTTTGGGGGCTGGTTTCGGAATAATTTCACAAATTCGGATGCTGTGATGATCCTTGCGGGGATCACTTATAACAACTTTAAATTTGGATATAATTACGATTTTACAGTGTCAAAACTGGGTGGTAGCAGTGGGGGAGCGCATGAAATTTCGACTTCTTGGGACTTTTGTATAACAAAAGATGCAAAAAGAAGAAAGATCAGGACAATAAAATCACCCATGTTTTAGTTAATACAAAGTCGAAAACAGAATTTTAATGCAGTTGAACATGTTTAGAATGAAAAAATTACATTTTGCAGTTGCCCTTTTACTCGGGGCATCGCTTTTTATTTCATGCCAAAAGGAAAAATCCAGGTCAACAGGATGGAACTATAATGATCCGTCTATGGGTGGATTTGAAGTTGCCAGTTCTAAGGAACAGATAACCGGTCCTGGTTTGGTTGCTATTGAAGGCGGAACCTTTCTGATGGGAGGAACTCAGGAAGATTTGCTTTATGATTGGAACAATATGCCACGTCAGGTAACGGTTTCATCGTTTTACATGGATATGACCGAGGTAAGTAACCTCGATTATCTTGAGTATATCTATTGGCTAAACCGGGTCTATGGTCAAAATTATCCGATGATTGTGCAGAAAGAAATGCCCGATACATTGGTATGGAGAAACCGTATGTCGTTTAACGAACCCATGATAGAAATTTATTTCCGTCATCCATCGTATCAGGATTATCCGGTTGTCGGTGTCACCTGGGTTCAGGCAAACAATTATGCCAACTGGCGCACTGACCGTGTAAATGAAATGTTGCTGATCAAAGCAGGTATTCTCGATTTTGATCCGGCACAAAAAGATGCTGATAACTTTAATACAGAAGCTTATCTGGCTGGTCAATATGCCGGACTGGTGAAAAATGGAAAAGAAAATCTTGACCCTAGTGGAACAGGTGTAAGAGCAGTGCGCTTTGAAGACGGCCTTATGCTTCCCAAATATCGCCTTCCAACAGAGGCTGAATGGGAATATGCGGCACTTGGTCTGGTTGGAAATACAAAAAATGAACGTGTCGTTGAGCGCAAGGTTTATCCATGGAACGGCGAAGGTCTTCGTACGGATGATAAGAAATATTTTGGAAGTTTTGTTGCCAATTTTAAACGCGGATCAGGCGACTATATGGGTGTAGCCGGTAGTTTGAATGATGGTGCTTCGGTGCCTGCACCAGTTGGTTCCTATTGGCCAAACGATTATGGCTTGTATAATATGGGAGGTAATGTGTCGGAATGGGTGTTAGACGTTTACCGTCCACTTTCACATGAAGATGTTGCCGACTACAACCCTTATCGTGGAAATGTCTTCAAAAACAAAAAAAGAGATGCTGATGGATTTATCGCTCCTAAGGATTCTCTTGGTCGCATAGAATACGTTGAAGTGACTGCAAAAGAAGCAGCAAACCGTAAAAATTACCGTCAGGCAAACGCGGTTAATTATGGTGATGGCGATTTTATGTCATCTATTCAGCGTGATTGGTCAAATGCACCTGTTGATGATAATCTCACAGGACAGATGTATGAGTATGGTGTAACAACCTTGATTTCGGACAAAGCACGTGTTTTTAAAGGTGGTTCGTGGGCCGACAGAGGTTATTTCCTGAGTCCTGGTGTGCGTCGTTTCCTTAACGAAGACGAAGCATCTTATTCTGTCGGATTCCGTTGTGCAATGAACAAAGTTGGTAGTTCTTTAGTGAATAATTAATATTTCATTTCGATATTCAAAAACCCCGTCATATAGCTAATGATGGGGTTTTTTCATGCAAAATACTATGGATGCCAGACTATTGCAAATTTATTCACTCTTCAAAAAACATCCTTCTGTTTGTACTGATTCGCGAAAATTGAAGGAAGGTGATCTGTTTTTCGCCCTTAAGGGCGATAATTTTGATGGAAATAAGTATGCGATTCAGGCCATCGAAAATGGTGCCGTTTGTGCAGTGGCCGATGATATCGATTTGCCACACCATGAAAATCTGATACTTGTTGATGATGTATTGACAACACTGAGGTTGTTGGCCACGCATCACCGTAAATTAATGAAGGCCACTGTTATAGGGATTACCGGAACCAATGGAAAAACAACTACGAAAGAATTACTAGCGGCTGTTTTGTCATCCACCTTTAAGACAATCTGTACACAGGGAAATCTCAACAATCATATCGGTGTTCCTTTGACTATGCTTTCGATCAACGAAGAAACTGAAATGGCTGTGATTGAAATGGGTGCAAACCATCAGGGAGAAATCCGTCATTTATGCAGTATTGCCCAACCCGATTTCGGGATTATCACGAATATCGGTAAGGCCCATTTAGAAGGTTTTGGTAGTTTCACAGGTGTTATCAATGCAAAAAGTGAATTGTATGCGTATATAGATGATCATGGTGGTGAAATTTTTGTAAATATGGATAACCCGCTTCTTGCAACCCTATCAAAAAATATTTCCAGACATACCTATGGTTCAGATATCAAGGCAGATATGTATGCCGAAATAATTTCAGCCGATCCTTTCGTGAATTTGCGTTGGGAATACAAAAACAACCAATCGGTTTTAAAAACCCGGTTGATTGGTGAGTACAATGCTGAAAATATAATGGCCGCAATCGCCATTGGAAGTCACTTTGGCGTTGGGAAAAGTGAAATAAACAATGCTATCTCAGCCTATAGTCCTGTTAATTTTCGGTCCCAGCTTATCGAAACTGAGCATAACAGGATAATAATGGATGCTTATAATGCAAATCCTGTAAGCATGGAAGCCGCCATCAGGAACTTCAATAAGTTTATGAATCGCAATGCCTGGTTTATTATTGGTGATATGTTGGAATTGGGCACGGAAAGTGATTATGAGCATGCTGAAATGTTGAGATTGCTGACAGACATAGATGCTGAAAATGTAATTTTGGTCGGGAAAAATTTCGGCGAGGTGTATGGAGGAGATGACTGGCTTCATTTCAACGATGTGGAATCACTTAATCTGCATCTTAAGAAGAAACCAATCAGGGCTTGTGATATTTTATTGAAAGCATCGCGCGGCATTGGACTCGAAAAAGCACTACCCTTTTTATAAAATGATTGTTCCGGCAAAGTATACTGTAATCGGACTCATGTCAGGATCATCGCTCGATGGTCTCGATTTGGTGTGTTGTCAATTCACCATAAAAGAAGACAAATGGCATTACACCATTGAGGCAGCTGAGTGTATGGATTATCCTGAAGAGGTAATCAGGTATCTTACTGATGCATTTTATAAAAACCCTGATGAAATACGGCAGATTGATATCAATTATGGAAAATTCTTAGGGAAACAAATAAATAGTTTCATTCAAAAATTCGGTCTGCAACCTGATTTTATTGCGTCGCATGGACATACTATATTTCACCGTCCAAATGAAGGATACACCTTGCAAATTGGTGATGGTAAGGCAATGGCCAATGCGACCAATCTTATGGTTATCAATGATTTTCGTTCGCTCGATGTGAAAAAAGGCGGACAAGGTGCTCCCCTCGTTCCGGTGGGTGATCGCTTTCTTTTTGATGAATTTGGCATTTGTTTAAATATCGGTGGGATTGCCAATATTTCCTTTGAACACCAAGGCGAACGCATCGCATTTGATGTTTGTATTGCAAATCAGGTATTGAACTTTCTGGCAGGCAGGGAAGGACTAAACTACGATAATGGTGGAGAATTGGCGCGTATTGGCAATTTGAATCATTCCTTGTTGCTCAGGCTGAATGCGTTAGATTATTATAAAAAGACATTTCCAAAATCACTTGGTCGTGAATACTTCGAAAAAACACTGTTGCCATTGATGATGCAATCCGATCTTAGTACAGCAGATTTGCTGCGTACAATGGTCGAGCATATTGCCGATCAAATTGCAAAAAGCATCGAACATCAGCCTCTAAGCAATGTTTTGGTTACGGGTGGCGGTGCATTCAATGATTTCCTGATCGAACAACTTTCATGCAAAAGTAAACACAGCATGGTAATACCTGATGCACTGACGATAAACTTTAAGGAAGCCATTGTTTTCGCTTTTCTAGGTTTATTGCGCAGCCGTAACGAAATAAACTGCTTTAAAAGTGTTACTGGTGCGTCGGAGGACAGTTGCTCCGGGGTTATACACTATCCGGCGATTTGAAACCTGCATATGCTGCGTGCAAAGGAAAAAGCAATTGTTTTGTTGTATTGATACTAAAATGAATGAACAAAAGTTAATACAGAGTCTGGTTTTTATTTAGGTCAGATTAGCCTTTTAATTAAACACTATTAATCAATATGTTATACACAATTCTGTTACAGGCCCAGCAAGCAGTAAATGACCTTAATGGCGGCACAGCCATATTGTCCGGTAATAAGACTGAAATGTCATTGTCCGTTTTCGATCTGGCATTGAAAGGAGGATGGATTATGATTCCGATAGCCATCAGCTCGGTTATTGCCGTTTATATATTTGTAGAACGATATATGGTTATTTCTCGGGCTTCGGTAAACGATAAAAATCTGATGAATAATATCCGTGAATTTATTCATGCTGGTAAAATTGATTCAGCATTGGCATTATGCAGGAATAATGAAACACCTATTGCGCGAATGATTGAGAAAGGATTGTCGCGTTTGGGTCGTCCGTTGAATGATATCAATACTGCCATTGAAAATGTTGGTAACCTCGAAGTGAGTAAGCTCGAAAAAGGGGTTACAGCCTTGGCAACCATTGCCGGAGCAGCACCTATGTTAGGGTTTTTAGGCACAGTAACTGGGATGGTTCGGGCATTCTATAACATGGCAGCAGCTGGCAATAATATTGATATTCAATTGCTGTCGAGCGGAATCTACGAAGCCATGATCACTACAGTTGGAGGATTGATCGTTGGTATTTTGGCTTACGTTCTTTACAATATGTTGGTTTCACGTATTGAAAAGGTAGTTTTTTTACTCGAAGCACGTGCCCTCGAATTTATGGATTTACTTCATGAACCAGTCAGATAGATTCATATTCATTAATAAAGCAGATTATGGCAATTAAAATGCGTGTTAAGAGGAGCAGTGAATTCAGTATGGCATCCATGTCTGATCTGGTTTTTTTATTACTGATTTTCTTCATGATTACCTCAACCTTGGTAGCTCCGAATGCAGTAAAGTTGTTGCTTCCCTCAAGCAACAGCAAAACCATGTCGAAACAAACAGTTACGGTGTACATCAATGACCGGTTTGAGTTTTTTGTAGGAGAAATGAAGACGAATGAATTAGACTTGGAAAACCGGATTGCTGCAAGCATTCAATCGGAAAATGAAGCAACAATTGTGTTACGTTCTGATAAATCTGTTCCAGTTCAATATATTGTAAATGTGATAGATGCGGTGAATGAAATCAACAATAAGTCAGATAAAAAACATAGGGTAATTTTAGCAACCTCGCAACGCAAACCATGAGTTGGAAGGATAAAGACCGGCTAAAGGGAATAATTGGAACGATCATTTTTCACATTTTCGTTTTCCTTTGTTTGACCTTGCTTGCATTGCGAACACCCTTACCAATTCCCGCCGAAGAAGGTGTGGAAGTGGATCTTGGGTTCAGCGACAAGGGCACCGGACTCATTCAGCCTGACTATGCCGGAAATCAACAGCCGAAGCCTGCCAGTTTGACTAAAAAACAAGACGTTGAAGAGGAAATAATTACACAGCGTGTTGAGGAAGCACCGTCTGTTCCTGAAAAAAGAAAGGAAACACCAAAAAAGCCTGTAATTGAAAAGAAAGTTGTCCCTGAAACAAAGCCCGAACCAAATCCAATACCTGTGGAAGAACCGCAGAAAGTTGATCAGCGTGCAATTTTTAAAGGCAATGGTACAAACTCCCAAACCGGAGGATCGGAAGGGATTACTGGCAAGCCGGGCGATCAGGGTAGCCCTGATGGATTAAAAGATATCAAGCGATACGATGGTAACGGTGGATCAGGAAACGGTCCAAAAGTCAGTTTGGGTGGCAGAGGTTCGAAGTATCTCGAAAAGCCAACAGCAGAAGTTGTCGAACGTGGAGAAGTAGTTGTTGAGATTTGGGTAGACCAAAATGGAATTGTTAAAAAAGCCCAGGTAAGTCCCAAAGGTACTACCATTGTGAATGCTAAATTGAGGGATATTGCAGTGAAAGCGGCCATGAAATCGACATTTGCAGCCGATCAAAATGCAGCAGCGCTTCAAAGGGGAACGATTACTTATACCTTTATCATATAGTTTTAAGGTTGAAGGAAAAACTGCTGTCAGCAGTTGCAGCAGATTGCCTGTGTTAATGATTGAAGACTGATGGCCAAACAGGAATAGAAAATGGATTACAGCGAGACAACAAATTGGATGTTTCAAAAACTGCCAATGTTTCAACGTATTGGTGGTGCGGCATACAGGGCCGATCTGAATAACACAATTCAGCTGCTCGATCTGCTTGGGCAGCCACAGGATAAATTCAGGTCAATACATATTGCCGGAACCAACGGAAAAGGCTCTGTTTCGCATTTGTTGGCTTCAATATTTCAGGATGCAGGCTACAAAACTGGTTTATACACCTCGCCTCACCTCAGAGATTTTCGTGAACGGATCCGCATAAACGGCGCTATGATTCCACAGGAAAATGTAGTCGGCTTTGTTGAAAAACGTAAAAAAGAATTTGATCAGATGGATCTTTCTTTTTTTGAAATGACTGTTGGTTTGGCGTTCGATTATTTTGCGAACGAAAAAGTTGATATTGCTATCATTGAAACAGGAATGGGAGGGAGGCTCGACTCCACAAACCTGATCACACCATTGTTAAGTGTAATTACGAATATTGGACTCGATCATACGCAATTTCTTGGTGATACACTTTCAGCCATTGCTACAGAAAAAGCCGGTATTATAAAAAAAAATATTCCAGTAGTCATTGGAGAAACCCAACTCGAAACCAGTGATGTATTCCTGACAAAAGCTGAAGAAAAAACTTCTGAGATTTTTTTTGCCGATCGGCAGTTCAGCGCTAAAAGACTCGAATCATTACAAATCAATTCACAGTTTTTTGATATCTGGAAGCAGGATCAATTATATCTTGAACAACTTGAAGTTCCTTTATTGGGGCGCTATCAGCAAAAAAATATTGTTACTGTATTGTGTGCTATCGATCAATTGAAAAGTAATTTTCACATCGATCATAATAATATTCGGGATGGCATTTCCAATGTTACCCGACAAACAGGATTGATGGGCCGTTGGCAAATAATGGGGCAAAATCCGGTCATCATCGCTGATACAGGCCATAACCAGGATGGAATAAAAGAAGTAGTGTTGCAATTGAAACAAATGCGATTCAACCATCTGCATATTGTGTTGGGTATGGTGAATGATAAAAATATTGAAGGTATGCTTCGGTTATTTCCTAATACTGCAACCTATTATTTTTGTAAAGCTGATATCCCACGCGGATTCGATGCGCAGAAACTTGCCACCATTGCTTCTGAATTTGGATTGCGTGGCGAGGTGTATGATTCGGTTTGGAGTGCTTACAACCGTGCCCGCCATGCAGCAAGATTTGATGATGTAGTTTTTGTTGGTGGCAGCAATTTTGTGGTGGCTGAAGTACTGTAGTCTTATTTTGTTACCAAATTGAAAGGCGTTTTTATCGGTTTGTAGTAGGCAGGTTGAAGTCAGAAAGGCCTGTTATCCCAAGTTGTTGAATTTGGTACATTATTTCTTTGTTAATGTTTGATGCTATCTTCGGTTAGATGTCAATTGACCTCACTGCTTTTCATTAACTTTGTCATTACCTAATTCATGAAAAAATGAAAGCAAATCTTACCCAAATCAACGAATTTCTTGATAACAAAGCGATGGCTTTTGTCGGAGCATCGAGGAATGAAAAAAAATTCGGGACTCAGGTATTTATTCATCAACAAAAGCTTGGCTATATATTGTATCCTGTTCATCCCGAAGCAGCAGAAATTCAGGGCGTTACATGTGTTAATCATATTAGTGACCTTCCTGTTAAAGTGAAATCAATATGTCTTTTTACACACAAACAAGCAACTGATTCTATCGTTGAAGAATCATTGAAACATGGTATTACCCAAATCTGGGTTCAGCAGTTTTCCGAAACGGAAAAAACATCACAATTAGTTCAAAATTTTCTACAGGCAAATATCGTTACAGGCAGGTGTGTTTTCATGTACACTGAATCCAGTGGAATGCACAATTTTCACCGAAAAGTGAATAAAATGTTTGGTACGATTGCCAAATAGTTGAAATAAATCAATCTTTCACTGTTGGTGTCAGGTTGAATAATTCCGGATGTCGGGCAGTTTTGGTTTTGTAAAATTCTTCGATAATTTTAAAATCTGCATCAAAGTCACCCGACGGGTATATCACAGGGCCAAAACCTGCCTCTTTTTTTCCGTAATCTAAAAACCCAAGTAATATGGGTACGTTAGCGCGTAAGGCTATATAGTAAAAACCTCTTTTCCATTGTGTAACAAGTTTACGCGTGCCTTCTGCAGCAACGACCATATTCAATTGCTGACTATTATTAAACAACATGGCCATTTCCTCAACAAGATTGTTTTTCCTGCCCCGATCCACTGGAATGCCACCGGCACGTTTCAATAATCCCCCCAATGGGTTCTGAAAGGCTTCTTTCTTAATCAAAAACTTGACAGGAACGCCAAATTTGAAATAAACCAATCTTCCGATAAAAAAATCAAGATTACTTGTGTGTGGAGCGCCAATAATTACGCATTTATTTATTTCAGGAGGCATGGTCCCAGTTATTTTCCAACCTAATAAGTTAAGTATAATCCCTGAAATAGTACGCATAGTTTTGAGTTTAGCCGCCAAAGATACAAAAATAGAAGTTTGACTTTTTTTTAATAATTATTGGTTAATTGATTGATATACAATAAAAAAACCGTGGACAAAATCTTGTCCACGGTTTTGTAAATTCTACAACAGAAATTAATTTGAGGTAAACTTTTTTACTGCATTACCTATTGGAGTTTCAATATAAAGTAAATAAACCCCTTTGTGCAAATCAGGCAAATCAATTGTAATTTTATTTCCTGTTGTTGTGTTTTCAAAAACAACCTTACCCGAAAGATCCGTAATTCTGATTGAATTGATTTCAACAGGTGATTCAATGCTGAGGCTTTCATTGGCAGGAACAGGGTATAATCGAATTTCATCTTCGATTCCTTTCTCTTCAATACCCACGCCCTGAACGTTAATGTATGCTGTTTTTGTTTCAGTATCTGTTGAAATTCCATTACTTACGGTCAGGCTTACAGTATAAGTTCCCGGTGAGGTGTAGGAATAGGATGGATTTTGCACATTACTTGTGCCACCGTCTCCAAAATTCCATGACCACGAATTAATAGTTTTTTGATACATTGAATTCTCATCCGGTACTTTTGAAGGAGATGACATTTTTACTGAACCTGGTGCAGCTTCCTGAATTACATTCCTGATTGAAATTTGTCCGGTTGTTCCATTTATATCGCAAACATACCAATATAAGCCGGTGCCCGATGTGGGAATCTGAAGTGTCTGAAGCAATCCATTATCATTATAAATCTGCACAACAGCCTGTGAGGTAATAATTTCAGGGGAGCCTGTATAATTGTAGATGAAATACTGATATGTTCCTGTAAATTTTTGATAGATCGTCATGGTTTCAGGACCATAACCTGTTGTTACATCGTAGTCAAGGGATGCATAAGGTGCGGTGGTTGCATTTCCCTTATCACCATAAAATATATGGTATGTATTCCCTTCGATATCAGGGGTGAGCAGATGGGAGTCAAGATCTGATGGAGATGAAGACCAATTGAGTACAAACCTCATCTGGCCACTACTCAAGGCTGGTGAAAGCGAGATGTTCAGCGTGAGTGAACCTCCCTGAGGAACAATAACCTGATTGTTAGTGTAAGTTGAATAGTCAGTTTTAGAACAGGTTACCGTGTTTGAATTTTCAGTAGATTGATCGAAGAAATCGATCAGTAAGGGTGCTACACCAACGGTTCGACTCGCGCTGAAGTTTGAACTCAGAATTCCGGCCGGTATATTTTCGATGGTATAATTTCCTGAAGCATCGGTGACATCAGTCAATCCGGCAACCGTAACCAAAGCCCCTTCAATCGGACTTCCATTCAACGCATCGGTTACAAGTCCGGTCAAAATCCCTGAACCTGTTTGACCTGTTACGTTGATATAGGCGTTTTTGGTTTCAATGTCGGAAGTGGTTCCGTTGTTTACTGTAAGCGTAACATTATAGGTTCCGGCAGCATTGTATGTGTGTGAAGGATTTTGCTGGGTACTTGTTGCCCCGTCACCAAAGTTCCACAACCACGAAACTATTTCATTGCCGCTTTTAACCGGTTCTTTGGCTGGCATATCAAATTTTCCAATTCCCGGACTTGTTTCCTGCACAGTATTGCGGATTATGAGTTGCCCAGTGACCCCGTCCACATCACAAACATACCAGTAAGGTCCGGTACCTGAGGTTGGAACCTGCACAGTCTGCAATAATCCATTCTGATTATAAATTTGTACAACGGCCTGAGAAGTAGTGATTTCGGGTGATCCTGAATAATTATAAATATAGAATTTATAGCTTCCATCGAACATTTGATAGATGGTCATTGTTTCGGGGCCATAACCACTTGTCACATCATGATCGAGCGCTGCATAAGGCGCCGCAGTTGCATTTCCCTGATCACTGTAGTAGATATGCCAGGGACTGCCTTCAATGACAGGTGTGTCCAAATGGGAATCGAGGTCTGAAGGAGTTGCTCCCCAGTTGAGTACAAAGCGCATTTCTGCATCAGTAAGTGCTGGAGACAATGAAATGTTTAAAGTAAAAGTTGCGCCCGGAGGAATTACAACCTGATTGTTCGAGTAGGTATTGTATCCTGTTTTTGAACATGTTACCAAATTCGTTCCCTCTGTTGACTGATCAAAGAAATTCACTGCCAGCGGGGCTTCTCCCTGTGTTACATTGGAACTGAAAGCAGCAGTAAGTGCACCAATTGGGATATTTTCAATTAAATAATTTCCTGAAGCATCGGTGACATCGGTCAATCCGGCAACGGTAACCAATGCACCTTCAATCGGAGCTCCATTTAACGCATCGGTTACAAGTCCGGTCAGAATCCCTGAACCTGTTTGACCTGTTACGTTGATATAAGCGTTTTTGGTTTCACTGTCGGAACCGGTTCCATTGTTTACAGTAAGCGTAACATTATAGGTGCCGGCTGCATTGTATGAGTGTGAAGGATTTTGCTGGGTACTTGTGGTCCCGTCACCAAAGTTCCACAACCACGAAACGATTTCATTGCCGCTTTTAACCGGTTCTTTGGCAGGCATATCAGATTTTCCAATTCCTGGACTTGTTTCCTGCACAGTATTGCGGATTATGAGCTGGCCAGTGACCCCGTCCACATCACAAACATACCAGTAACGGCCTGTACCTGAGGTTGGAACCTGCACAGTCTGCAACAATCCATTCTGATTATAAATTTGTACAACGGCCTGAGAAGTAGTGATTTCGGGTGATCCTGAATAATTATAAATATAGAATTTATAGCTTCCATCGAACATTTGATAGATGGTCATTGTTTCGGGACCATAACCACTTGTCACATCATGATCGAGAGCGGCGTAAGGTGCTGCAGTAGCATTGCCCTGATTACTGTAATAAACATGGTAGGTCGCCCCCTCGATGGAAGGTGTGTCTAAGTGTGAATCAAGGTCAGAAGGAGTTGCTCCCCAATTGAGTACAAAGCGCATTTCTGCATCGGTGAGTGTTGGGGATAATGAAATGTTTAAGGTAAAAGTTGTACCCGGAGGAATCACAACCTGATTGTTCGAATAGGTTAAATAGCCTAATTTCGAACAGATAACTGTATTTGTTCCTTCCGTTGACTGGTCAAAGAAATTCACTGCCAGCGGGGCTTCTCCCTGTGTTACATCGGAACTGAAAGCGGCAGTAAGTGATCCGGCCGGTACATTTTCAATAAGATAGTCTCCATTTGAATCCGTTATGGCTGATAATTGTCCCACGTTCACTGTTGCTCCGGGGAGTGGTGACCCTGTGAATGCGTCCGTTACTTTTCCCGTAAGGCTGGTTGTTTGACCAACGGTTGTTGTGGCAACGAAATCATCGACCATAAATACGAAAGCATCATTTGAAACACATTGAATTCCTATGTAAACGGTTTGACCATTGTAGGAATTTAAATCCAGAATTTTTTGTTGCCAATCAGCTACAGGTGCTTCAAGATAATTGGGGCCTGAAATAATAGTAAAGCTGCCCGGATTGGTATTTGTTGTTGAAACGCCAACCTTATACCTTTCCAACCCATACAGATCAGTGAATGATTTTACCCAGAATGAGACAGAAGAATTTGTTCCGAGTGTGATCGCGGGAGAGATAAGCCAGTCGTTATTTGGTGGCACTGTTGATGCAAAACATGCAGCAAATTTGCTTCCCGAATGCGCCTGAAGATCGGGATCGGTAATGGCTGGCGTTGTTGCACCTGGATTGAAGACCAAGAATGCCATAGGTGAATACATGTTTGGAAATGTATTGGTTTCAAAACCATATGTGGCAGATTGGTCAACATCGGCAGTTGTCCATGGGGCAAATGTGAGGGAGAAATCAGCATAACTTTCGAAGTCATCATTGATATCCGTCAGGTTTTTAACCGTAGGTTGGGGGACTGTTTGTTGAATAATCTCAGCTATTTTATTTGCCTTACCTGTTACCTTTTTCAGGTGTTGGGCAGGTAATAAAAAGTTGATAAACAACATGATACATGATAATAGGTAGATGTTTTTCATTTGATGATTGATTTAGGGAACCCAAAGATAAAACAATTGATTTCACATAGCAATCAATAATTACAAAAAAAAGCATCGAAAATCTAATTATCCTGCCATTAAAAGTCTGTTTCCAGATTTAACCGATCTTTTACTACACGTAGAATCGGGCGGCTGGCAGCCATTTTTTCGAATTTTTCTTTATCTGTGTAGGCATCGAGGTCTTTTGGTTTATCCACCACAACAGGAATAAGCTTAATCTGGGTATTTTCAAGTTTGGTTTTCAGAAAATCGAGTAAGGCGTTGATATTTTGTTTATCACTTACAATCAATGTATTATCAGTTTGAAATTGTATTTCAAATGCATCGTTCATAACCGGTTCATACCTCGAAATAGCGTTGGTGAAACTTGGTGAATTTACCCGGTTCAGTGCAACAAATTCATCCCAAACTTGCTTAAGCTGTTCAGCATTGAAGGGATTCGACAATTCATTTTCAATAAATTGTGGTTTCTTATCACCAACATTGCTAAAATCGTTGATAGAGATTGTACGGGTACTTTTTATCCTTGTAGTATCATCAGTAACAGAAGGCTTTATTTCTGCTACCTGAGGATTGCCCACATTTGGTGAATATACATGACCAGCTGGTTGCTCTGGCGGTAGGATTGGTTTGGCAACTTCAGCAATTGGTCTTGCAGGTGATGGAGGATTAGTTCCAGCTTTCAAGTGTATCTGAGTTACTGGTTGAATTTCAGTTTTTTGATTTGTGTTTCGAAGTGATGCAATCTGTAACAGACTTATTTCGAGGTGTAAACGTTTATTATTGCTGTTGCGGTAATTCAAGTCACACTGGTTGTTTATATCCAATGCTTTTAATAAAAAATCAGGCGGACATTGCTGTGATTGAATTGCGTAGCGTGTGCGTAGACTGTCACTCACCTCCATTATCTTTAATGTATTTGCATCCCTGCTGACCAGCAAACTGCGTAAATGGCTTCCCAGTCCGATAATAAAATGCTGTCCGTCGAAACCATTATCAATGATTTCATTAAGTATTAAAAGTGTATTGGTCACATCTGATTGCAGCAGCGCTTCGGTAACCCTGAAGTAATAATCATAATCCAAAACGTTCAGGTTTTCGATCACGTTTTTGTAGGTGATATGATGGCCTGCAAAACTCACCATTTGATCGAACAATGATAGAGCATCCCGCAAAGCACCATCCGATTTCTGTGCAATGATATTCAATGCTTCCTCTTCAGCAGTTACACCTTCTTTTGATGCAACAAATTGCAGGTGATGGGTAATATCATCAACCGTAATTCTTTTGAAATCAAATATTTGACACCTGGACAATATGGTTGGCAAAATTTTATGCTTTTCGGTGGTGGCAAGGATGAATTTGGCGTATGCCGGTGGCTCTTCCAATGTTTTCAGGAAAGCATTGAAGGCGGCACTTGAAAGCATGTGAACCTCATCAATGATGTAGATTTTGTATTTTCCGACCTGCGGTGGAATTCGGACCTGATCGACCAGTGTGCGGATATCTTCCACAGAATTATTCGATGCTGCATCAAGCTCATGGATGTTGAATGAGGCAGAATGATTGAATGAAGTGCACGATTCGCATTGATCGCACGCTTCAGCATCGGGACCCGGATTCATGCAGTTGATCGATTTAGCCATGATGCGTGCACAAGTTGTTTTGCCAACACCACGCGGCCCGCAAAACAAAAACGCCTGTGCAAGGATATTGTTTTTGATAGCATTCTTCAGTGTTGTTGTAATGGCCGCTTGCCCTACAACAGTTTCAAAAGTAATAGGCCTGTATTTTCGCGCCGAAACAACAAAGTTATCCATGGAAGCATGCTTTAATTTAGCTCCAAAAATAGGAATTAATGAGAAGCAAGATGCCGGAAAATTTCAGTTTTCATCGGCGAATGAAAATGATTAGTTTGTAGTACTTTATTTTGTCAAATCTCTTCATTCAATCAGATTTTGAACAGTTGGTTCTATTTTGAAAACCGGTTTATGTATCTTTTAGCAAATAAATGCCTTAGTATGAGAATCAGATGACGATTGATTTTTTTTCACAATCTTGTCCGTCTGCTGATATTTGGCTAATTTTGGTCGCATGAACATGATATTAGTTTTAGTTCCCAAAATTACCCAACGCCTGCGATATGTAATTGACTTGGTGCTTCATGAACAATTAGGGTTTATCGTAGACATTACCACAGACGAAACCATTTTTCATGCTTACGAAGGAGTAAAGTTAAGTTATGGGGAAAACCATTCAGGAAATATATTCTTCCTGAAAGCGACACAATTGCTGTTCGAAAGAGAGATTTTCAGTCAGGAGTTAAAACCATTTGTGTATGCTGGTGAAACCGCATTTTTCCCTGTGTTCAATAAGGAATCAGCACTTCCGTTCGATATATTTGCTGCCGTTTTTTACCTGGTAAGTCGTTATGAAGAGTATATTCCCTTTGTGAAAGACAAGCATGGTCGATTTCAGGCGTTGTCAAGTGTGCTTTTTGAGTTAAATATACTGCAAAAGCCGATTGTAAATATCTGGTGCCTGCAACTTGGCCAACGGTTACAAGAACATTTCAATGGATTAAAACTGCCTGAAAGAAAATATCATTTTATACCAACCTACGATATTGATGCTGCCTGGGCATATAAAAACAAGGGCATTATACGAAGCACAGGATCATTTATCAGCAACTTATTCGATAAAAATTTTGCCGAAATGAAGGTTCGGTACAATGTGTTGCGAGGTAAAAGGCATGACCCTTACGATACCTTCGACCTGCAACTCGACTTACAGCATACTTATCAGCTTCGTCCGGTTTATTTTATTTTATTTGCTGATTATGGTGCCTATGACAAAAATATTCCAATTGAAAGTACAGAATTTCAGGAACTTATAAAAAGATTGGGGGATTATGCCGATATTGGCATTCATCCGTCATACGCTTCATTCGATGATAAAACGAAGTTAAAATCAGAGGTCTATCAACTCTCCAGAATATTAAACCGCGACATTGCGAAAAGCCGGCAGCATTTCCTACGAATGAATCTGCCAATGACCTATCATAATTTAATTGATCTCGATATTAAGGAGGATTACACCATGGGCTATGCATCGCAACCCGGTTTCAGGGCCGGAATTGCTGATAGTTTCTTTTTTTATGACCTCGATCATGACGGACCAACACCACTGAGAGTGCATCCATTCGCCTTGATGGATGGCACAATGCGCGATTACCTCAATATGGAACCGAATGCAGCGATTGAACTTGCCAGAAACCTGATTCGTGAGACGAAAAAAGTCAATGGTACTTTCATCACCTTATGGCATAACGAAACGCTGAGCGATGCAAAGCGTTGGGCTGGGTGGCTGGATGTTTATAAGCAGATAATAATTGAGGCAATTCAGTAAGCAGTAAAAAGCACTTTTTCATTTTACAAACAAACATAATGATACGATTCCTTGCACATGCCGATATCGAAAAAGTAAAGTGGGATAATTGTATCAAAGAGGCTTTCAATGGGAATCTGTATGGTTGGTCATGGTATCTTGATATTGTTCACCCTGGCTGGAATGCGCTTGTTGAGGATGATTATAACAGGATTTTTCCTCTCACTGGAAACAGGAAGTTTGGCATTGGGTATCTTTTTCAGCCGTTTTTCTCACAGCAACTGGGTATCTATTCGAGATCAATTTTAAACCCGAATATAGTCGGAAATTTTATATCCAACATACCCGCACAATACCGGTATATTGATATCAAATTAAATGCGCATAACAAAATTGAATCCAAGGATTTTCGAACATTAAAAAACATCAATCATGAGCTCGATCTGATCAATACCTACGATCGAATCTATAATAAATACACCACCAATACCAAACGAAACCTGAAAAAAGCACTTGAATTGGAACTGACGATTAGTAAGAAGGGCAAAGCTGAAAGTATTATCAGCCTTTTCAGAGCAAACCGTGGAAGAACAATAAGCCATTGGAACGACCTTGAATATGCCCGTTTGCTTAATTTGTCATACACAGCGGTTTTTCGTGGACAAGCAATGATTTATGCTGTCTATACCAGGCAAAACGAATTGTGTGCCGGGGCGATATTCATGCGAAGTCATAATAAGATAGTTTTCCTTTTTTCAGGGGCAAATCAGAAAGCAAAGGAATCCCATGCCCTAACTTTTTTGATTGACAGTGTTATCAAGGAATTCGCGCCTAGTCAATTTATCCTTGATTTTGAGGGATCAAACGATGAAGGACTCGCACGGTATTACAAAGGATTCGGCAGCAAGGAAACAGATTATCCTGGAATTATAATCAACCGCCTTCCTTTGTTATGGCGGCTTGGGATGAAGTTAATCAGAAGAAAGCCATCATAAGCCTGCTGCATATGAGCCTGATTATGCGTGTTTTTTAAGCGCTAAGTTGTTTGTTAGAGACAATAAATCTATTTTTACACATTGTATTCAACTTTTATTCGCAGAATCTTTACTTTTGCTAATCAACAACATTCAAAAAAATGGTAAGAAACATAGGTGAAACCAATTCTGTTTTCAATCAGTTTATAGCGGAAATCCGAAATAGTGAACTTCAAAACGATCGTATGCGATTCCGGCGTAACCTTGAGCGCATTGGAGAAATATTTGCTTATGAAATAAGTAAAACACTTGAATTTGAGGAAGTTGAAGTCACTACACCTCTTGGAGTGGCCAGTATGCAATTAGTCGTAAATCAGCCTGTTCTTGCAACTATTTTGCGTGCAGGTTTGCCATTGCATCAGGGTTTATTGAATTATTTTGACAGGGCCGACAACGCCTTTATCACCGCTTATCGCAAATACAATAAAAATGAAGCCTTCGAAATTCGTGTAGAATATATTTCGAGCCCTTCCATCGAAGATAAAATATTGATACTGAGCGATCCGATGCTTGCAACAGGAGCATCCATTGTAAAAACCTTAAAGGGTTTGCTCGCCATGGGAAAACCCAAACATATACACATTGTTTCTGCCCTTGCCAGTGTTGAAGGTGTAGACTACGTAAAACGCAATGTGGCGGCACGAAATGTTACCATCTGGGTTGGTGGATTAGATGACGAATTAACTGCACAGGCTTATATTGTTCCGGGATTGGGTGATGCCGGCGATTTGGCATTTGGTAAAAAAAGTGATGAAAAATAGCAAATGAATAAGCAAGCAATCGAAAATATCCGCATTTCATTCGACTCAATCAGGAGCCATGCCCTCCGGACTGTTCTGACGATAGCGATTATAGGATTTGGTATTATGGCACTAGTCGGTATTCTTACTGCTATCGACTCGATGAAATATTACCTGACCGAAAATTTTTCGATGATGGGATCAAATACATTCAATATCAGGAATCGTGAGATGGTTGTGCACATGGGAGGCCATCGAAGTAATGCAAAATCCTACAAAAGCATTAGCTACCGCGAAGCAACAGATTTTAAGGAGCTTTATCAATTTCCTGCATCGACAAGCATTTCAACAAGGGGAACAGGAATTGCAACGCTTAAATATGAGTTGGAAAAAACCAATCCGAATATTCAAATCGTTGGAATTGATGAGAATTACTTGTTTAACTCCGGTTATGAAATTGAAAATGGACGTAATCTCACTGCAACGGAAGTTCAGAATGGAGCTCATCTGGCCATCATTGGTGGCCAGATCGTAAAATCACTTTTTAAATCGAACCAGGATCCAATTGGGAAATTAATTTCAGTTGGACCCGGTAAATATCGCATCATTGGTGTTACAAAGGAAAAAGGATCGAGCATGGGTTTCAGTGGTGACCGCGATTGCCTGGTTCCGTTGAATAATGTTAGACAGTACTTTTCACGCCCAAACATGAACTATACAATCAGTGTGAGGACTGATAATGCCGAAAAAATGGATGCTGCAATTGGAGAAGCAACCGGTGTGTTTCGTGTGATCCGTGGTGATGTTCTTGGACAGGAAGCTACTTTTACAATAGCCAAGAGTGATAATATCGCCAATATGCTACTTGGATTGACTGGTCAGATACGTCTTGGTGCCACCTTTATCGGTTTGATAACGCTTATGGGAGCAGCGATTGGTTTGATGAATATCATGCTTGTTTCTGTTACTGAACGGACACGTGAAATTGGGATCAGAAAAGCGATGGGTGCCACGCGCCGTACCATTCGAAATCAGTTTCTGGTGGAAGCTGTTGTTATCGCACAAATTGGTGGGATTTTCGGCATCATCGCTGGAATTGGGGTTGGTAATATCCTATCCTATTTCATTGGAAGTGCCTTCATTATCCCATGGCCATGGATTGGATTGGCATTGGTGCTTTGTTTTATAGTTGCCATGGCTTCAGGTATTTTACCAGCCAACAAAGCGGCCCGTCTCGACCCGATCGAATCGCTGCGGTATGAATAAAATAAATGTTAATACGTTCACAACCATATAATTAAAAGTCCTTTAGGATTTTAATTTTCCGAAAGGCTATTTGATTAATTTCAGATATCAGGACCAATGCAGACATTCAAAAATCGGATGAATTTCTCGAAACGAGAGCAATATGCTATCGTGGTTCTGATGCTTCTTATGTTTGTGTTGTTGGTAATTAATATGTTTCCCGGAATAGTAATTCGTCCGAAACAAGGCCCGTTCCATAACCTCGATTCAATCGCAGCAATACATGGTGAGATGCTATTGAATGAATCAACGGTCGCTTCCAATGATAAATTTGAAATTGCAAATCCCGAAAACGCCGCACTTGAAATCAAATTGCATCCTTTTCCTTTCAATCCTAACAAACTGCCTGCCGAAGAGTGGAAAAAGATCGGGCTGAATGAAAATCAAATCAAAAACATTCTGAATTATGAAAAAAAGGGTGGTAAGTTTTTTAAAAAGAGTGATTTGCAAAAAATTTACAGCCTGACTTTGGCCGAATACAGAATGCTGGAACCATTTATCGAGATTCCGGAAACCATTTTAAACAGGTCAAAAACTCAAAAAATACAGGAAAATGATTCAGCGACAGCCACACACCAAGAAACAATTCAGAAGATTATTTTTGAATTGAACACAGTTGATTCGCTTCAACTCATTGAGATTAGGAATATCGGACCCTGGTTTGCTCACCGTATTCTTCAATATCGGCGGTCGTTGGGTGGTTATTTGCGATTAGAACAACTGCGTGAGGTGTACGGTATGGATTCTGTTAAATATCTGAATTTTTCACCCAATTTTACGGTTGATCCATCCAACATTGTATTACTGGCCATCAACCGGCTCACTTTCAAGGAAATGATCCGTCATCCGTATATGAATTATAATCTCACGAAAGCGATAATAAACAAAAGGGAACGACAAGGTTTTGTTAAGAATTGGGAGGATGTCGTTAAATTGAATGGAAACGACTCTATTTCGATTCGTCGATTACAGCCTTATCTTGGCTATGATTAAACGTAAAATACACGTATATAGATACTTAAACCTCTTATCGCCTGATTGGGAGAGATAGACTATCTTTGCCGAAAATGATGTGGCATGATGACTTTTCGTGAATTGAATTTAAATACTCCTTTAATTAATGCATTGGATGATTTGGCGGTTGTCAATCCTACCAGCATTCAGTCAAAGGTTTTTTCGGTTGTCATGTCGGGCAAAGATGTGCTGGGAATTGCACAGACGGGTACAGGTAAAACTTTTGCTTATCTGTTACCATGCCTTCGTCAGTGGAAGTTTGCCAAACATGGTAATCCTCAGATACTTGTTGTGGTTCCTACCCGCGAATTGGTGGTTCAGGTGGCAGAGGAAGCGAGGAAACTTGGAAAATACATGAACATCCTGGTGGGAGGTGTCTATGGCGGTGCCAATATTAATACCCAGGCGATTAAGATTGGGAGTGGACTTGATGTGCTTGTTGCTACACCCGGACGTTTACTCGATTTGATTTTGAAAGGCGCGCTGAATACAAAACACGTCAAACATCTGATTATTGATGAGGTGGACGAGATGTTGACACTTGGTTTTCGTTATCAGCTAAACAGTATTCTGGAACTACTGCCCAAAAAACGTCAGAATCTGATGTTTTCAGCCACGTTAACCGATGAAGTTGAGAATATCTTAGGAACATATTTCAATTTTCCTGCAAAAATTGAGGCGGCCCCAACGGGTACACCACTCGAAAACATAAGTCAGGTTATTTATCGGGTGCCGAATTTTTACACCAAAGTCAATCTGCTGGAGCTAATGTTACTTCAACAGGCGGAAATGAACAAAGTATTGGTTTTCACTGGATCCCGAAAACTGGCTGATGATCTTTTCGACCAAATGGCGCCTAAATTTGCTGAACAGGTTGCAGTGATCCATTCAAATAAATCACAAAATCAACGTTTTAGAACAGTTGATAGTTTTCAAAAAGGTGAAATTAGAATATTAATCGCCACCGATATCATTGCACGTGGGTTGGATATCTCTGAAGTTTCTCACGTATTTAATTTTGACCTGCCCGATGAGGCAGAAACTTATATTCATCGCATCGGACGGACTGGCAGGTATGACAAAAGGGGAGAGGCGATCAGTTTTGTGTTGTTAAAGGACTGGACATTTTTGGCAGCCATTGAATCACTCATGAAAATGCGGATTGAAGAATTAGCTTTGCCAGACAATCTCATTATTTCCGATGTGTTGACTGATGATGAGCAACCCAAAGTGTTTATGAAAGAAATTTCAGTACTGAAACCAGCCGTTGAGTCAATTGGTCCTGCATTTCATGCAAAGAGCGAGAAAAACCTGAAAACAAATTATACGATTCGACGAAAAGACAAGTTGAAAGCCAAGTATAAGAAACCCAAAACAAGAGGACAAAAGCCGACAAAGCGGCCGAAATGAAAGTGAGCTACCTGCCCGGCTGATGCCAGTCAGACGGGAAGTGAACTAAAGTTCGGAGTGAACTAAAGTTTAATAAACTTCGAACTCCGCACTCCGCACTCCACACTCCACGCTTTATTTAAAACTTCTATTCCTGATCGAAAAATCACCTACCTTTGCGTTGCAATTTCGGAACAGTTTTTGATGGAATTGCGTCATTACAAACTATCTGGGGCTGACCGGTTTTGACAGCAAGATGAATGGTTATGTAAGCATACCGAGCCTTGCGGTGACGCTCGTAAAACTTGATCGCAACATTCAATTGGCGAAAATAATTTTGCTCTCGCTGCATAGTCTGAATCACAGTAAGACTGAGCTTCATCCCGACACAAGGTGACGGGACGAGACATTCCGCAGGTGGAAACGCCCGATGCCGGCCTGATCACGGAGTGCTAATCAAAGTTGGGATAACCTTGCAAGTACTTCGATTGCATGGCGAAATTCAGAAGATAAGTGCAGGCTTAGGGTGTTTGTTCCCTTACCGGCAACGAAAATCAATAACAAAATAAGTATGTAGAAAGCTTGGTTGTTCCTTGTTTGGACGAGGGTTCGACTCCCTCCAGTTCCACAAAAGCCCGCAAATCATCGATTTGCGGGCTTTTTACTTTTTAGTAAGAATAGTCATTTTTAAAATCACTGATATACATATTTAAATCACTTGCTAATGAGAATATTCTTTTACTAACTTCATCAAGTTTATTTAAATTACTTTTCCAGCTTAATTTATTAGACCTTGTTATAGGATAGTAATTGCTTAATGGGGTATCATATTTTTCTGATGGAATATAGGCTGTTACACCCATATAACCACCAAATTCATATACTACTTCAACATCAACAACTTGAATTTTTAACTTATTATCTTTAATGGTAAAAATGTATGTCTGTTTACAATTTGAAGTTGAAGTTCTCTCTTCAATTTTATTACCCCAAAAACCACCTCCCATGAAATCTCCTGAATACGTTATTCCGAATTGACCTTTCAGAATTATTTTTCCAGATTCCAAATTTTTATAGTGTAACACTGCTTCCAAGGCTCCAAAATTTATTGCTGCCCATTCAAGAATTCTATTGTATATTATTTCTTTATTAAATTGATTATCAAAGATAAAGGTAAATTCAAGTTCATTTTTATCGTTGAATGGAAGTGCGGGATATTCTCCATATTCAGCACGAAACGCCCTCCAATCTTTTACCAATTCTTGAACTTCTAACTGTGTTTTGCCACTTTGGATGATTTTATTAATGTTTTGTTCTTCTATTTCCCAACTTTGGCAATATGTATTTGAAATAGAAATAAGAAGAAAAATAAAAAAAATTGTGATTTTCATTTTTGATTTGTTTATGGGTTAAAAGCTTTTAACTTACAATTAACAAATTTACTCTAAAATTTTCAAATTGAGATTGTGTCAAAACTGTTTTGTGTGCAGTGAGAAATTCCCTACTTTTGCAGTCCTTTACTGGCTTCGTAGTTCAATGGATAGAATATCAGATTCCGGTTCTGAGGGTTGGGGGTTCGAATCCCCCCGAGGTCACTAAATCAATCGGGTAATTGAATATTACCCGATTTTTTTTATATTTTTTTACCTATTCTTGGTTGAAACTATCCCTTATTTTTGCATGATAATTTAACTGAAAAATGAAAAAGTTATTCCTGTTGCCAGCATTATTTCTGATATTTACGTTGGGGGCCTGCCAATCGACAAAGCAAATTCCGACCCATGTCATTAACTCTGTGTTGGAAGATCACACCACCGAACCCTATGCTTTTCCAAAAGGTGAATATTATAGTTTTCATTTTACCAGTGATTCGGAACAGGATTTTGATGTACTGGCATTGATCGAGACGTTGGAAAAACAGAAAATTCCGGTAACCGATCTTTGGTATAAAAACGGGAGTCGTTCATGTTTGCCTCCCGGAAGCGAAATGGCCATGCAGGTGGTTGTTGAACCTGTCTTGTTTATCCGTTTGGAAAAACCTGCTGAAAAAATGCAATCGCTTGGATTCAGTCAATCGATTCAGCCAGATATGGGCGGTTGCGCCTATCGTGTGAAGCGATTTCGATTCTGAAAAAGTATATTTGATTTGCCGGCAAATTGATTGAAGGTGGATTAATCTTGAAGTAATTCATCATTAATTCGATGTATACATAGTCCAGAACATTCGTCCATACCTGGTTTCTATATTTTTACTCCTAATAAAACCGGGGTGCAGGCACTTTTTCTCTACCTTTGCTGACCGAAAAATTAATTTAGCAGATGGAAATTATTGACAAATTGGAAGCCATCCATCGTCGTTGGGAGGAAATGGGCGAGCAGTTGAACGATCCTGAAGTAATGTCAGATATGAAGCGTTTCGTGAAACTGAACAAGGATTACAAAGACCTTGAACCGGTGGTAACAGCCTTTAAAGAATATAAAAATGTTGTAGAGAATATCGATAACACGAAGGAAATTCTGAAAAAAGAAAAGGATGATGACTTTCGTGAGATGGCACGCGCCGAATTAGACGATCTGCAGGAAAGAAAGATTTCGATCGAGGAAAATATCCGGATCATGATGATACCCAAGGATCCTCAGGACGATAAGAATGCCTTACTTGAAATTCGTGCCGGAACCGGTGGAGATGAAGCGAGTATTTTTGCTGGCGACATTTACAGAATGTACATGCGTTTTTGTGAACGCAAAGGCTGGAAAACCGAATTTGTCGATATGAACGAAGGTACAGCGGGTGGTTTTAAAGAGATCGTTATCAATGTTATCGGGCCAGGAGCCTACGGGATTCTGAAATTTGAATCGGGTGTGCATCGGGTGCAACGGGTTCCAAAAACAGAGACACAGGGCAGAATTCATACTTCGGCCGCCACTGTTGTTGTGTTGCCCGAAGCGGATGAATTTGAAATTGAACTGAACGACAAGGATATCCGAAAAGATACTTTCTGTTCATCCGGTCCCGGCGGACAATCAGTAAACACAACGTATTCAGCTATTCGACTGACACACATCCCGAGCGGACTTGTCGTTTCATGTCAGGACGAAAAATCGCAGATTAAGAACCTGGCAAAGGCGATGAAAGTGTTGCGCAGCCGGTTGTTCGAACTCGAATATTCAAAATATCTCGAAGAAATGGCCGGAAAGCGTAAAACCATGGTCTCAACCGGCGACCGTTCTGCAAAAATCAGGACCTACAACTGGCCGCAAGGACGTGTGACAGATCATCGTATCAACCTGACATTGTATAATTTATCAGCCATCATCGATGGTGATATTGATGAAATTATCGAGAAATTGCAGATGGCCGAGAATGCGGAAAGACTAAAAACGGAATTGGATAATTAGAAGTCGGAAGCACGAAGTTGGAAGTTAAAAAAATTAAATCATGAATAAAGCAGTACTTTTCCAACAGATCAAAATCAAAAAATCTTTCCTCTGCATTGGATTAGATACTGATATAGAGAAGATTCCAACACATCTTCTGAAAGAAGAGGATCCGGTTTTCAGTTTCAACAAAGCCATTATCGATGCTACGGCTACCTGCGCAGTTGCCTATAAACCAAACACCGCTTTCTACGAGGAATATGGTGCGAAAGGTTGGCTAAGCCTTGAGAAAACGATTGAATACATCCGTAGTAACTATCCCGAAATATTTATTATCGCCGATGCAAAACGGGGCGATATCGGAAATACTTCTGCCAAATATGCTGCTGCATTTTTCGATAAACTTGGTGCTGATGCCATTACGGTAGCTCCCTATATGGGACACGATTCAGTGCTTCCGTTTTTGAACCACAAAGACAAATGGGTGATTCTGCTCGCGTTGACCTCTAACATTGGATCAGCGGATTTTCAATATATAACTTCCGGTGATAAAAAGCTTTTCGAAAAAGTGCTCGAAACTGCCAAATCATGGGCAGACCCGGATCAGTTGATGTTTGTTGTCGGAGCCACCCATCCTGAAGAAATTGGTTTGATCCGAAAAATCGTCCCGGATTATTTTCTGCTGGTTCCGGGCGTTGGTGCGCAAGGTGGCGATTTACAAGCCGTTGCAAACTTTGGATTAAACAAGGAATGTGGGTTATTGGTGAATTCGTCTCGGGGAATCATCTATAAATCTGATAAAGAGGATTTTGCCATTCAGGCAGCAATTGAAGCGCAAAAAATTCAACATGAAATGGAAACCATTTTATTGCAAAAAGGAATCATTTAATCAGGATTGATCAATTTTGGTCCTAATCTTATATTTTAGTCAGTATAAGCCAAAAAAAAACTCCTGCCTTCTAGCAGGAGTTTTTTTTTAGATTCCTTCAATAATGGTTGTCCAACCTCGAACATCCTCCATTTCACCATACTGTATGGCAGTGAGGGTTTGGTAGAGTTTTGTACTGTATGGACCGGCTTTGTCGCTGTATGTATATTCTTTTCGGGTTTGACGGTCAACGATTTTCCTGAATGGAGATATGATCGCTGCTGTGCCGCAGGCACCGGCTTCTTCAAAAGTTTCCAGTTCTTCAACCGGTACAGGACGTCTTTCCACTTTCAAACCGAGATCTTCGGCGATTACTTCCAGACTCTTGTTGGTGATGGATGGCAAAATGGTGCGTGAGCTTGGTGTAACATAAATGCCATTCTTTATTCCAAAGAAATTGGCCGGGCCAGCTTCATCAATATATTTTTTTTCGCGTGCATCCAGAAAAAGCACAGCACTATACCCATCGTTGTGCGCCCTGTCGGCCGGACGCAGACTGGCAGCATAATTACCGCCCACTTTAATATGACCGGTTCCCAATGGTGCTGCCCTGTCGTAATCACGCACCAACTCAACGTCTACGGGACTGAATCCTTCTTTAAAATAAGGTCCGACAGGTGAAACAAATACAACAAACATATATTCTTTGGCGGGTTTAACACCTACCTGCGCGCCTGAACCAAATAACAATGGGCGGATATACAATGAAGAACCTGTACCGTAAGGAGGAATAAATCTCGCATTCAATCTAACAGCCTGATTGATTGCGCTAAAAAACAATTCTTCCGGTACCTCGGCCATCATTACACCCTGGGCAGAATGTTGCATGCGTTTGGCATTGTCCTGCCAACGAAACAGACGAACTTTACCATCTTTACCGCGGTATGCTTTCAATCCTTCAAATGCCTCCTGACCGTAATGCAATCCAGTGGCAGCCATGTGAATGCTTATAAATTCGGAAGAACTAACTTCCAGTTCGCTCCATTTTCCATCTTTCCAGGTCGTGCGTACATTGTAATCCGTTGGATAATAGCCAAATGGTAAATTTTTCCAATCAATATTTTCCATATATTTGTATTATAAGATGTTCCGATTAAAGATGCTAAAGTAAGTAAATAATTCAAGCACTATAGTCCTATTGTTAATTTATAAACAGTTCGGACAATAATTCCGGAATTCTATTGAAAAGCAATAAACAGTAATGTGGCAATGACGACAATGATCAGGGATGGGAGCAGATTCAGTATTTTTATTGTACTTATTTTCAATATATTAAGTCCTAATCCAACCAATAATACACCACCGGTTGCTGAAATGCCATTGATCATCAGTTCGGGCATAAAACTTCCAAAAAAAGAAGCCAAAACTGTTAGTCCGGCCTGATAAATAAAAAGTGGAATGATTGAAAACAGAACACCAACACCCAATCCAGATGCTAAAGCTATTGAAGAAATACCGTCCATCAGCGATTTGATATAATACAGATTCGGAGAGTTGCCCAATCCTTCTTCAATGGCTCCCAAAATGGTCATTGATCCCATGCAGAACAGTAAAAAAGCCGTCAGCAAGCCTTCGTTGAATCGTGCTCCACCTTGATTGAACCGCTTACCTACAGAACTTGCCAGTGTATCGAAAAACTTTTCGAGATTCAATAAC
>CAITDJ010000108.1 GCA_903891085.1 uncultured Bacteroidota bacterium
AAGGTCTTTCTTTCCTTTCCAGGCTTTGGCTTCAAGCTTTCAAAGAACTTATCCCAATCTTAACACTCTTTCTCTCTCCACTCTCAACTGCTTTCCGTGTCATTGGGAGTGCAAAAGTAAAGAGATTTTTCATACATCCAAATTTTTCTGCAATAAAAATTGAATAAAATGACAAATATTTTTTAAATATCTGTTTTAGTGATTGTTATGAATTAATAAAAATTCAACTTTCCAATTAACCATTTCAATTTTACATATTATATGATAATACAGATGTGTTTTACTCCACAGAACTTTGATGAAAAGTCAGAAATCGGCTTAAACTTTCCATTTAAACCAACATCAATTCAGTTTTTGGCAGTTCCAAAACAATCCATACCTTTATTGCCCCTATTCATTAACACAGTTTTTATGCGTAAACTACTTGTTTCGACTCTACTTTTTTTGTCTGCTTTCAATTTAATTAGCCAGGATAATACCCAGGATCCGTATTTTGGAGAGAGCTGCACCAGTATTATGGTCGGCAATAAAGCCACCACCGATGGTTCTGTGATCACAGCGCACACCTGCGATGGCAATTACCGTACCTGGCTCAGTATGGAAGCTGCACAG
Organism: uncultured Bacteroidota bacterium; assembly: GCA_903891085.1. Taxonomy (GTDB): domain Bacteria; phylum Bacteroidota; class Bacteroidia; order Bacteroidales; family F082; genus CAJBPB01. Next base: position 613 of record CAITDJ010000108.1, read on the forward strand.
GATCATGCAGATACTGCAAAAAACATCATTTTCAAAGGGAAACTCAGAACCGAAACTGCCTGGGACATGCGCGACGTGAGTATCGCAGGGAGCATTCCACAAGTGGCCCACACCTATGCATTTCTGAATACCGCTTACCCTTGTCTGAATGAAAAACAACTTGCCATCGGTGAAACTACATTTGTAGGGCCTGATACGCTGGTAAATAAGAATTCGTTGTTCCTGATCGAAGAACTGGAGCGTATTGCTCTTGAGCGCTGCGACAATGCCCGTGATGCCATCCTTTTGATTGGCAGTCTTATTAAAGAATACGGTTATGCCGACTGGGGCGAATGCATCACCATTGCCGACAAAAATGAAGTGTGGCAAATGGAAATCCTTGGCGAAGGACCCGTTCGAAAAGGTGGTGTATGGGCTGCACAGCGCATTCCGGATGACCATATAGGCATTTCGGCAAATATCTCCCGGATTGGTAGGATTGACCGTAAAGACAAAGATAACTTCATGGCATCGGACAATGCTGAGGATGTTGCAAAGGAACTGGGTCTGTGGAATGGCGAAGGTGATTTTGTATTCTGGAAAGCATACGGTCATCGTGAAAAACCTTATGACATCCGTGAATTCCATGTATTGAGCACTTTGGCTCCATCATTGGGTCTGACAATGGATATGCCGGAGATGCCCTTTTCAGTAAAACCCGAACAAAAAGTAAGTGTACAGAAAATTTCTGAGTTATATCGTTCTACCTATGAAGGTACACAATATGATATGACAAGAAATGTGAAATACATTGTAAAGAAGTTTGATGAAAACAAAAAACCAATCGGGCAGGATACCTTAATCAGTCCGATAGCGAACCCATGGATAACACGAGACGAAATGAACACCATCAATTATCTTGCACCCGGAACGATAGAATTTAAGCGCAATGTATCGGTAGCGTGGAGTTCATATGGTCAGATAATTCAGTTGCGTGGCTGGTTGCCAGATGAAGTAGGCGGCGTGGCCTGGTTCTCGTTCGATAACCCCGGCGAAAGCCCGCGTATCCCGATTTACTCAGGTGCAACAGCTCTTCCGGCCGGTTTTGAATTCTGTGGACAGAAACGTTACCGCGAGGATGCTGCTATATGGTCGTATCGAAAAGCCAATAAATTAGCTACCATTAGTTGGGGAAAAACAAAGGAACTTATCCTCGAAAACGTGCTTTCGTTCGAAGAAAAAGCACTGAAAGAGATGCCTGCCATAGAAAAAGAGGCCTCTGAACTAGTAAAAGCCGGAAAAAATGCAGAAGCAAAGGCGCTCGCAACTGCTTACACCCGCAATTTTGAAGCCGCTACCCGACAGCGCTGGGGCGAACTGGAAATTAAGTTCTGGGAGATGTTCGGGAAGGGTTTTTAAGTGGGAAGATGGAAGATGGAAGTGGGAAGATGGAAGTGGGAAGATGGAAGTGGCTTCTCTTGGCAAAACGACGAGGATTGCTTTTAAATTCGAATTGAGCCGGAAATAATTTCGCTGAAGATACTCTGTAACTAATTTTTTAGTTATATTTGTATGATAAATTATATATCATGAATATCAGGCAGTTGTTGCTTCTTTCACTTTCTATTTGTTTCTCGATAACAGCAATAAAAGCACAAAATCCCGACAAGATAAGTAAGGCAGTTCAGGATTCTCTTTTCAGGGTGTGGCGACTGGAATATGAGCAGGAAGCATTGCAAAGACAGGCTGAATTTCTTTTTTGGCTCGACACCACAAAAATCACTAATCTCTTTCAGCTGGACATGAGTAAGATGATGCTGAAAAAAATGCCTGATCTGAATCGATTTCGCAATTTGAAACAGGTCGATTTCTCAGGCAATGAATTGAAAGTGGTTGCTGCTGTTGATTTTATGACGGATAGTTTAAAAACTATCCACCTTGAAAATAACCAACTTCGAAAGGTTCATTTTCCTTCCAGCGAATCGGTGGTTATGGTTTCGCTTCACGACAATAAACTGAAAAAGATCCCACGAAGCATCCGGAAGTTGAAAAACCTGCGCTTTCTCGATCTCGAAAAAAACCAAATCAGGCGCATTCCACGCTTTATAAAAGATTTGGATAGTTTGAAAGAAATCAATCTCAATTACAACAAAGTCAGGCTCAGCAAAAGTTCCATAAGGCGATTGGCAAGGCTTGAGCAATTATCAATAGGAGCAAATAAGATCATAAATCTGCCATCTAATATGGGAGAAATGCAGCATTTGCGCACGCTTATCATCGGAAAAAACAAACTAAGCGAACTCCCACCGTCATTTGCCGGGCTCAAAACACTTGAGCATGTAAACTTCTATGAAAACAACTTCACCGAATTTCCTGCCGAAATCCTGTTGCTACCCCGACTGGTTGAAATCGATTTTTATTACAATCAACTGTCTTCGCTGCCCGATGGTTTGGGAAATCTGAGTAATCTTACACATCTTTTTTTGTCCTTCAACAAGCTGACTGTACTTCCGGACACGCTGCGAAACTTAAAAAAACTGTCGAATTTGTATGCACATAATAACCGGTTAACGACACTACCGGCATGGATTGGCCAGCTCAGCGAATTGCAAAGGATTGGTCTGGGCTATAACCAGATCACCGATCTTCCTGATCTCACAAATTTACCTCTGCTCACCGATCTGGATGTTCAAAGCAATCTGATACGTCGCTTTCCGTGGGAATTGCTTGATAAAAAAGGAATACAGCTGCTGATGCTGAAAAACAACCGGATCAGGATGAATAATCAGGAACTGGAAAAGCTAAAACGCAGAAAAGAGGAACTGATGATGCAGGGATTTGTGCTGATTTATTGATAATGATGATGTTGATTCAGGAAACCTCTCCAAACAGAAAAGTCTAAGTTCGCTTTTTTCCAAAGACCGAAACGATTAATCTTTGAATTGAAAAGATTGCCAGGGTCTTGTAAATAAATACAATTTTCGATTTAACGGTGTTCGACTGCAGTTCAAAAAACGCAAGATTGAGCTTCTTTTCCAAATCCGGGTACCGATCGACTGAGCCGAAAACATAATTTAACAACCAGGGATAGCGGCAAAGATTCCGAAATACATGATTCATCTTGTACTCAGGCAGACGCCTTCGGTAAATCTCATCATCATATTTTTTATTGAAGTCTGCCGAAAAGTCATTTTCCCTGAAGCAATCAGCGATATGTTCCGCTGCCACTCTCCCACTTCTTATTGCATTGCCAACCCCTTCGCCTGTAAACGGATCAATAAGTGAAGCTGCATCGCCTGCGAGTAAAAACCGGTTTCCTGAGATAGTCCTTTTGTTGAATCCCGATGGCAGCATATGCCCTTTTACCTTGCTTTCGCGTTTTGCATTCAAAAACCTGGATTTGAATGGTTCGGAAGCGAGCAAATCTTCAAACATCTGGTTAAAATTAACTTTTTGTTTTGAAATAGCTGATGCCAGCATACAGATGCCCACATTCGCCATCCCCCCGGGAAGATGAAATATCCACAGATAGTAAGGTAGAAGGTCTTTCAAAAAATATAACTCAATCGGATTATTTTGATTCAGGGGCTCAAGGCCACTGTAATACGTTGTTAATCCAACAGCCTGATGTTCTTTTTGAATCCGATTTATCTTCATTGCACGGAAAAACATCGAATTTGCACCATCAGAACCAACAAGCATACTTCCTTCAAAAAACGAATCATTGGCTGTTAACAAAACCCGCTCATCCTTAATTTCGACTTTCTGCACTTTACAATTTTCAAATACCGAGATATTCTTATGCTGCTTGAGCTGTTGAAACATCAAATGATCAAAATCAATCCGGCGGCAAGTATAAAATGGCTGACCTAGCTGCCCATATTGTAACGGGATACTCATCCGGCTGAAATCAGGCGAAAACATCATCGCTTCACGACTTTCCTGTTTTTTCGGAAACTGTTTGAACGCTTCATTCAATGACTCCGAAACATCAGCCAGCTGGTTAATCACGTCAAATGTTAAGCCATCGCCGCAGGTTTTTTCGCGCGGAAAGACTGCCTTATCAAAAATGGCGATTTTCAGGCCTGATTTGGCAAGCTTTAAGGCGGTGCTCAGCCCAGCGGGTCCAGCCCCGATAATCAACACATCAAATTTCTCCGGCATACATGGGATTTAAAACAAGAATGAAATGGCAAAAGTAAATAAATACAGATTGATTCAGGATGGAAATGTAAAAATCAGGTTTTCGGAGGGTTTGCGATTAGGGAGAGGATTAAGTGAGAGAAAATGATGTGCTGCCCCCCCGCCCCCCCCGAAACGGGTACCCGGGGCATAAAAAAATCCGGCCCATTTGCATGAACCGGATGTTGTCAATCGTTCGAAAGACTGATTATTTTGCGTATTTGAAATCTCTACCTAAATAACGGGCAGTGTTTCCAAGCATTTCTTCGATGCGAAGCAACTGATTGTATTTGGCAATACGGTCAGTGCGGCTGGCCGATCCGGTTTTGATTAAGCCGGTATTCAACGCAACAGCAAGGTCGGCGATGGTGGTGTCTTCGGTTTCGCCCGAACGGTGACTCATCACGGCGGTGTACGAATTGCGGTAAGCCATATTCACAGCGTCGATGGTTTCGGTCAAGCTGCCGATCTGGTTCACTTTCACAAGTATGGAGTTGGCCACACCTTGTTCAATTCCCATGGCCAGCCGTTTTACGTTGGTCACGAACAAATCGTCACCTACAAGTTGCACTTTGGCGCCCATGGTGTCGGTCATCAGTTTCCAGCCGGCCCAGTCGTCTTCGGCCATACCGTCTTCGATAGAGATGATCGGGTATTTTTTGGTCCAGTCGTGCCAGTAATCAACCATCTGTGCCGGGGTGAGTTTATCGCCGGTCGATTTGTGCAGGTGATATACATTTTCTTCTGGAAGATAATATTCAGACGAAGCAGGGTCGAGCGACATGAAGATATCCACACCCGGTTTGTAACCGGCTTTTTCGATGGCTTCGAGGATTACCAGAACGGCTTCTTCGTTCGATTTGAGGTTCGGGGCAAATCCGCCTTCATCGCCTACGTTGGTCGAATAACCACGTTTTTTCAATACCGATTTCAGGTTGTGAAACACTTCGGCGCCCATGCGGATGGCCTGACTGAAACTATCAGCACCTACCGGCATGATCATGAATTCCTGAAAATCGATGCAGTTATCGGCATGCGAACCACCGTTGATGATGTTCATCATCGGGATAGGAAGCGTATTGGCATTGGTACCGCCAATATAGCGGAATAAAGGCTGGCCGGTTTCCTGAGCAGCAGCATGTGCAACGGCCAGCGAAACGCCAAGAATAGCGTTTGCACCGAGGTTTGCTTTATTGGGCGTACCGTCAAGCTCGATAAGCTTCAGGTCAATTTCGTTCTGATCGGTGATATAGTAGCCATGCAACTCATCAGCAATGATGTTATTTACGTTTTGAACAGCTTTCAACACACCTTTTCCGAGATAAACACTTTTATCGTCGTCGCGTAACTCAACGGCTTCATGCACTCCGGTTGAAGCGCCGGATGGAACGGCAGCGCGGCCTATAGTACCGTCTTCGGTTAAAACATCCACCTCAATGGTGGGATTTCCACGCGAATCAAGGATCTGACGGGCATGGACATTGACAATGTGACTCATAATATTTTTCTGTTTAATTACACGACAAATTTACCATAATAAAACGAAAAAAGGACAAAGTCATGATGACCTTATCCTTTTTTTTATCGCAAACGATTGAAATCGTTATTCAGTTTCGGTAGCTTCGGTAGCTTTATCGGCTGCCTTTGTTGTGGTCTTTTTTGCAACGGCTTCTGTTGACTTTTTGGTTGATCTTCTACGGGTTGCTTTGGCTTTGACAGGTGCTTTTGAAGTGCCGAGCAAGTTTTCGTTATAGTCGACCAACTCAATCATTGCCATCTCAGCATTGTCGCCCAAACGGGCACCCAATTTGATAATACGTGTGTATCCACCCGGACGATCGGCAACTTTTACTGCGATATCGCGGAAAAGTTCGGTCACGGCAAATTTATTCTGCAAATCGCGGAAAATGATACGACGCGAGTGGGTTGAATCGTCTTTTGAACGGGTAACCATAGGTTCAAAATACACGCGCAGTGCTTTTGCTTTGGCAACTGTGGTAGTGATTCGTTTGTGCAGAATAAGCGATGCAGCCATATTCGACAACATGGCGCTGCGATGCGAGCTGGTTCTGCCCAGATGGTTTATTTTTTTATTATGTCTCATTACGCTTAATCCTTATCTAATTTGTACTTTACGATATTCATCCCAAACTCGAGGCCTTTGTTTTTCACCAGGTCTTCCAATTCGGTAAGTGATTTTTTACCAAAATTCCGGAACTTGAGCAGGTCGGTTTTGTTAAATGCCACCAATTCGCCAAGTGTTTCAACATCGGCAGCCTTCAGGCAGTTCAATGCCCTGACAGATAAATCCATGTCGACCAACTTGGTTTTCAATAACTGACGGATATGTAACGAACTTTCGTCAAATTCTTCAGAAACCATTTTTTCTTCAACATTCACGGTGATCTTTTCGTCTGAAAACAACATGAAATGGTGAATGAGAATCTTTGCAGACTCCTTCAATGCTTCTTTGGGTTGAATTGAACCGTCTGAAATCACTTCAATCACAAGCTTTTCGTAGTCAGTTTTTTGCTCAACACGAAAATCTTCGATGTGATATTTCACATTTTTGATTGGTGTATGGATTGAGTCGATTGCAATGGTACCCAGCGGGGCATTGGCAATCTTGTTCTCTTCAGCAGGTACATAACCACGACCTTTGTTGATGGTCAGTTCGATACTCAACTTTACTGAAGGTTCCATATTACAAACAACCATTTCAGGATTCAGCACCTGAAAAACGGAAAGGAATTTATTGATGTCGCCGGCTTTAAACTGAGTTTGGTCGCCGATAACGATATTAACTTTTTCTGAAGTTTCAGACGAAATCTGTTGTTTGAATCTCACTTTTTTGAGATTCAACACAATGTCAGACACATCTTCAACAACACCTTCGATTGCTGAAAACTCATGCTGAACGCCTTCAATCCGGAGCGAGGTAATCGCGAAACCTTCGAGTGACGAAAGCAGGATTCTCCTGAGCGAATTGCCAATGGTAATACCAAAGCCCGGTTCGAGGGGTCGAAATTCGAACACACCACGGTGCTCGTCTGACTCGACCATGATAACCTTTTCGGGTTTTTGAAACGCTAAAATTGCCATAGTATTGGTTTAGAGTTTGATAGAATTTCCTACCAGGTTATTATTTCATTTATTATTTAGAATACAACTCAACGATCAACTGTTCCTTGATTGTTTCCGGTATATCTTCACGTAATGGATAATTCATGAATTTACCACTCATTTTAGAGCCATCCCATTCGAGCCATGGATAACGGGTTACGCGGCCTTCTAGGGAGTTAACAATTGCCTCAAGGCTCTTCGATTTCTCACGAACACCAATAACATCACCTTCTTTTACAAGATATGAAGCAATATTCACAACTTTCCCGTTCACTGTGATATGACAGTGACCAACAAGCTGGCGGGCAGCACTGCGGGTAGGAGCCATACCAAATCGATACACTAAATTATCGAGTCGGGCTTCGAGGAACTGGAGAAGGATTTCGCCGGTGATACCACTTTTGTGGGCGGCTTTTTCAAAAATTCTGCGGAATTGTTTTTCGAGAATTCCGTAGGTATATTTTGCTTTTTGCTTTTCCTGCAACTGGGTTCCATATTCCGAGACTTTCTTTCTGCGTTTTGCGCTTCCGTGTTGTCCGGGTGGGTAATTCTTTTTTTCGAATGCTTTGTCGGCACCATAGATGGGTTCACCGAATTTACGCGCTATTCTTGATTTAGGACCAATGTACTTAGCCATAGTTTTTTAAAGTTTAAATTTACAATTCTAACACCTCGATTACACTCTTCTTCTTTTAGGCGGACGGCATCCATTGTGAGGCAATGGTGTAACGTCATTAATTTCGGTCACTTCAACTCCTGCAGAGTGAATTGCCCTGATTGCGGATTCGCGTCCGGCACCCGGTCCTTTAACATAAACTTTAACTTTTCTCAATCCAAGGTCATAGGCGGTTTTTGAGCAATCTTCAGCTGCCATTTGTGCAGCATAGGGAGTATTCTTTTTGGAACCTCTGAAGCCCATCTTACCGGCTGATGCCCAGGAAATGACTTGTCCTGCGTTGTTTGTCAAAGAAATGATGATGTTGTTAAAGGAGGCTTTTACAAAAGCTTTGCCAGCAGCTTCGACCTTAACAACACGTTTCTTTGTTACTCTTGTGGTTTTTGCCATAAATTAATTAATTACTTAAGCGGTTATCTATCGTCCGGTTACTGTTTATTTAGTAACCTTCTTTTTGTTTGCAACAGTTTTCTTACGTCCTTTTCTGGTACGTGCATTGTTTTTGGTGCTTTGTCCACGCAAAGGCAATCCTAAACGATGACGGATTCCGCGATAGCAACCAATATCCATCAATCGTTTGATATTGAGTTGGGTTTCACTGCGAAGTTCACCTTCTACCTTGTATTGTTCACCAATCACTGTACGTATATTGTTCTGCTCTTCGTCATTCCAATCCTGTACCTTTTTGTCGAAACTAACACCGGCAGTTTTTAAAATGTGCTGTGAAGCACTTCTTCCAATGCCATAAATGTAAGTCAATGCGATTTCGCCCCGTTTATTGTTTGGTATATCTACACCAGCAATTCTAGCCATATATCTGAATTATTAATAATTACGAATAATATTATCCCTGACGTTGTTTAAACTTAGGGTTCTTTTTGTTAATAACATACAATCTGCCCTTGCGACGTACGATCTTGCACTCGGCTGATCTCTTCTTAACGGATGCTCTTACTTTCATTTTGTTTAAGTTTCAATTGTTTACCACCTTGGTGGAAATATACTAGTCTTGTTGCTAATTCTATTTGTATCTGAATGTTATACGTCCTTTCGACAAATCATAGGGTGACATTTCCAGTTTTACTCTGTCACCTGGTAATATCTTGATATAATGCATCCGCATTTTACCCGAGATGTGCGCTGTAATCGTGTGTCCGTTTTCCAGTTCGACACGAAACATAGCATTACCCAATGATTCTAAAACTGTTCCGTCTAATTCAATCGACAATTGTTTTGCCATAATTTATTCATTCATTTGTTTCAATACCTCCTCGATCCACTCGAAACTCGACAGGATATCAGCTTTTCCGTTTCTGATAGCCAGTGTATGCTCAAAGTGCGCCGATGGTTTACGATCGCTGGTGCGAATCGTCCATCCGTCGGCTGATTGGGTAATATGACGTGTTCCCAAATTTATCATTGGTTCGATTGCAATAACCATACCACTTAACAACTTCGGACCACTCCCCTGCTTACCGTAATTCGGCACTTCAGGTTTTTCATGTAATCGTTTTCCAACACCGTGACCGACAAGCTCGCGAACAACTCCATAACCGAATTGCTCGGTATAACTCTGAATTGCATTACTGATATCCCCTACCCTTTTACCGCTAACAGCCTGTTCTATTCCAAGATAGAGCGATTGTTTAGTTCTTTCGAGCAACAACAACGTTTCCATATCAACAGTTCCGACAGTAAAAGTATAAGCCGAATCGCCATAAAAACCGTTTTTAAGAACGCCACAATCAACCGATACAATATCGCCGTCCTTCAGTATGTTTTTTCCGGGAATCCCATGTACTACATGATCATTTACCGAGATACACAAGGTGGCGGGGAAACCGGAATAACCTTTAAAACCTGGAATTGCCTTGTGATCACGGATAAACTCTTCAGCAATCCGATCCAATACAATTGTTTCAATTCCGGGCTTCAGATGTTTTGCAACTTCGGCCAGTGTTTTTCCAACAAGCAAAGAACTCTCGCGTTGAACCTCAATCTCTTCATCAGTTTTTATATGAATCATCCTTCTGAGAGAAAACAGGTTTAACCCATATTCATTGTGGCAGAACGACCTTTGATCCTGCCCGATTTTGTTAGTCCGTCGTAATGACGCATTAATAAATAACTTTCAATTTGTTGTAATGTATCCAACACAACCCCTACCAAAATAAGTAAGGATGTACCACCAAAAAACTGAGCAAATGACATGCTCACACCCAGGTTACCCACCAATGAAGGCATGATAGCGACAACTCCCAAAAATATGGAGCCGGGTAAGGTGATGCGTGACATAACATTATCTAAATATTCAGCAGTTTTCTTACCTGGCTTTACACCTGGGATAAAACCACTGTTTTTCTTCATATCTTCCGCCATCTGGTTAGGGTTAACCGTGATAGCAGTATAGAAATAAGTAAAGGCAATAATCAAAATGAAGAAGGTGAAATTATACCAAAATCCCTGAATATCGGTAAAAGCCGCAGCAATTCCCGAAAGGCTTTCAGAGGATGTAAATCCAACCAGGGTAATCGGCAGGAACATAATTGCCTGAGCAAAAATGATCGGCATAACACCGGCAGCATTTACTTTCAAAGGAATATACTGACGAACGCCACCATATTGTTTGTTGCCAACTATTCGTTTAGCATATTGCACAGGTACTTTTCGGGTACCCTGAACAAGAAGAATGGTCAATAAAATAACAAATATCAACACCACTATTTCGACAAGGAAGTAAACCAATCCACCACCTTTCTGCTCTAATCGTGAGAAAAACTCAGCAAAAAGTGCAAATGGCAAGCGGGCGATAATACCAATCATAATGATGAGTGATATACCATTTCCAATTCCCTTGTCGGTAATACGTTCACCTAGCCACATAACGAACAAAGTTCCGGCAATTAAAATGACGGTTGACGACATCCAAAAGAAGGCAGAAGGATTCGCAACGCTTGGATCGAAAGGCGTTACTGCTTCGGGAGGAAGCTGTGAAATCATATTTGCAATATAAGCCGGGGCCTGTAAAGCAACAATAATGACTGTGAGATAACGGGTCATCTGGTTAATCTTACGTCTTCCGCTTTCACCTTCACGCTGTAAACGCTGGAAAAAAGGGATCGCCATTCCAAGCAATTGGATTACAATGGAAGCAGAGATGTAAGGCATGATACCCAATGCAAAGATTGAGGCTTTTGAAAAAGCACCACCCGAAAACATATTTAGCAATCCCAACAAGCCGGTGTTTGACTGGCTATCGAGGTTTGCAAGCATATTCGGATCCACGCCCGGAAGTGGGATGTAGGAGCCCAACCGATAGATAACGATAATACCCAACGTATAGAGGATCCGCTTACGCAGTTCATCAATTTTGTTGATATTTCTTAGTGTTTCAAATAGTCTTTTCATTCAGTTTAAAGTTTTTCAGTCACACCACCTGCGGCTTCAATAGCAGCAATAGCAGATTGTGAGAATCCATGGGCTTTTACATCGAGTTTTGCGGTCAGGGTTCCGTTACCAAGAATCTTGATAAGATCCTTTTTCTGAGCCAATCCGTTTTCGACTAAAACCTGTGGATTGATTATTGAAACATTTTTTGTTTCTGCCAACAGTTGCAATGCATCAATATTGATTGCCTGATATTCCTTGCGGTTGATGTTGGTAAAACCAAACTTTGGCAAACGGCGCACGAGCGGCATCTGGCCGCCTTCGAAGCCAATTTTACGTTTTGTTCCGGAGCGTGAGCCGGCGCCTTTGTGTCCGCGGGTTGAAGTGCCTCCAAACCCTGAACCCTGACCACGACCGATCCGCTTCACGTTTTTTACGGAACCTTTAGCTGGTTTAAGATTACTTAGATCCATCTTATATCTTTTTTCCTTGTTTCTTACAATTATAATTCTTCAATTTTGAGCAGGTGTTTCACCTTATCGACCATACCGGCTACCTGAGGTGTTAACTCAACTTCAATTGTTTGGTTCAGGCGTTTAAATCCTAAAGCCGTAAGTGTATCTTTTTGTCTTTGAGGTCTTCCGATACCACTTTTTATCTGGGTAATTTGCGCTTTCTTCATTGTTTTCTAAATTATCCGTTAAATACAGTATCAAGATCAACACCTCTTACCTGGGCAATTGTGTAAGCATCACGCAGCTGTGTGAGTGCATTAAAAGTTGCTTTCACCACAGAGTGCGGGTTCGATGAACCTTTCGACTTGGCCAACACATCTTTTACACCAACACTTTCAAGTACTGCACGCATAGCACCACCGGCGATAACGCCTGTTCCTGCTGATGCGGGTTTCAAAAACACTAATGCACCGCTGTATTTGCCATATTGTTCGTGAGGGATTGTTCCTTTCAACACAGGCACTTTTACCAGATTTTTCTTAGCATCATCAATACCTTTGGCAATGGCAGCCGTAACTTCCTTGGCTTTACCAAGACCGTATCCTACAACACCATTTTCATTACCTACAACAACGATCGCTGAAAAGCTGAAAGTACGTCCCCCTTTGGTTACTTTGGTAACACGTTGGATACTTACTAATCGATCTTTAAATTCGATTTCGCTGGATTTTACTCTTTTTACGTTTACGTCTGACATAGTTTCTTAGAATTTTAATCCTCCTTCACGTGCAGCTTCAGCCAATGACTTCACCCTACCGTGATACAAATATCCATTACGATCGAAAACAACTTCCGAAATACCTGCTGCGATGGCTTTTTCAGCGATCAGTTTACCAACAAGTTTGGCCTGATCGATTTTAGTCACCTTTTGCTCGGCCAATCCTTTTTCGCTAGAAGCTGCGGCAGCCACTGTGCGGCCTACAGCATCATCGATCAGCTGCACATAAATCTGTTTATTACTTCTGAATACAGTCAGGCGTGGACGCTCAGCCGAACCGGTAACGATTCTTCTTATCCTTTTCTTGATACTGCTTCTTCTTTCTTGTTTCTTATTCTTCATAGCCCTTTTAGCTTTTACTTGTTAAATCTATTTACCGGCTGTTTTACCTGCTTTGCGGCGCAATACTTCGCCCTGGAACCGAACACCTTTTCCTTTGTATGGCTCAGGAGTTCTGAAAGATCTGATTTTGGCAGCCACCTGTCCGAGTAATTGTTTGTCGGCACTACTCATTTTAATCAATGGGTTTTTACCTCTCTCGGTAACAGTCTCAATCTTAATTTCGGGTGGTAATTCGAAGAATATGTTGTGCGAAAAACCGAGTGCAAGTTCAAGAATCTGACCTTTTGCATCGGCTTTATAACCAACGCCAACCAATTCCTGAACAACAGTAAAACCGGTTGAAACGCCTTTTACCATATTGTTGATAAGTGAGCGGTACAAACCATGTTTAGCGCGATGTTCGATGGCTTCAGAGGCACGTTCGACTACTATAATATTTCCTTCTATTTTCAATTCAACCGAATCATCAATTCGTTGTTGAAGTTCACCAAGTTTTCCTTTAACGGTAACAACTTTGTCGTTTGAAACGCTGATTGTTACATCGGCAGGTAACTCAATGGGTAATTTACCTATTCTTGACATTGATCGGGTCTCCTGTTTATTAACTGATATAACACAATACTTCTCCACCAATATGGAGGCGACGAGCTTCTTTATCGGTCATCATCCCCTGTGATGTAGAAATGATTGCAACACCCAAACCATTCAATACGCGAGGCATGCTTTCGGTGTGGATATATTTTCTTAATCCGGGACGAGAAACACGCTCAAGACTTGTCAGAGCTGGCATTTTCGAAACCGGATGGTATTTAAGGGCAATTTTAATAGTGCCTTGTTTGTCATCATCTTCGAACTTATAGTTCAGGATATATCCTTTTTCGAATAATATCTTGGTGATGGCCTTCTTCACATTGGAAGCGGGTATTTCAACAATTCTATGTTTTGCAGAAACCGCATTACGGACTCTGGTCAAATAATCTGCTATCGGGTCAGTATTCATTGTATGATTTGATATTTAATTACTACCAACTTGATTTTTTAACTCCCGGGATTAACCCTTTGAGTGCCATTTCCCTGAAGTTGATACGGGAAACACCAAACTGCCGCATATAGCCTTTTGGCCTACCGGTTAACTGGCAACGGTTGTGCAGACGAACTGGTGAGGCATTTTTTGGTAGTTTTTGCAATCCTTCATAATCACCGGCTGCTTTGAGGGCGGCACGTTTGGCTGCAAACTTTTCAACCAGCTTCTGTCTTTTACGCTCACGCGCTTTCATTGACTCTTTTGCCATGTTCTATAATTTTTTTTGATTTTTAAAAGGCAGGCCAAATTCTTTAAGCAAGGCCATCGCTTCCTGGTCGGTTTTAGCTGTTGTGACAAATGTGATGTCCATTCCATTGATTCTGTTCACCTTATCGATATCGATTTCAGGGAAAATTATCTGCTCGGTAACACCAAAACTGTAATTTCCACGGCCATCAAAACCTTTGTCGTTGATACCACGAAAATCTCTCACACGTGGCAGGGCAACAGCGATCAAACGTTCGAGAAACTCGTACATTTTGTCTCCGCGCAATGTAACACGTACACCAACGGGATTTCCTTTACGTAATTTGAAGTTGGAAATATCCTTCTTCGAAACGGTAGGTACTGCTTTCTGACCTGAGATATTTGTCATTTCATCAACACCGTAGTCGATAAGTTTTTTATCGGTCAATGCTGCGCCAATACCTTGGTTAAGGGCGATTTTTACTAAACGTGGAACCTGCATACCAGTTTTATAATTAAACTGTTTCTGAAGTGCAGGCACAATATCGCTCTTGTATTGTACTTTTAATCTGGGTTGATAGTCCATTACTTAATCACCTCCCCTGTCTTTTTTGAATAACGCACTGAGTTTCCTGTTTTTTCATTTATCTTACGACCTATACGTGTAGGTTTACCCTTTGCATCAACTATTTTCAAGTTTGAAACATGCACGGGAGCTTCTTGTTTTAAGATGCCACCCTGTGGATTTTTTGCATTGGGGCGTGTGTGTTTCGATACAAGGTTAACGCCTTCAACGATGGCCCTGTTTTTCTCAACATCAACCACAAGTATCTTACCCTGGTCGCCTTTATGATCGCCGGCTATCACTATTACGGTATCGCCTTTTTTTATGTGCAACTTGTTCATGATTCTTTTTCCTTTATTATTTATAGCACCTCAGGAGCAAGTGAAACTATTTTCATAAATTGTTTCTCTCTGAGTTCGCGGGCAACTGGTCCGAAAATACGTGTTCCGACCATTTCGCCTGCTGCATTCAGGAGCACAACTGCATTGTCTTCGAAACGGATATAAGAACCATCACTGCGACGTGTTTCTTTTTTGGTCCGGACAACAACAGCTTTCACAACTGCGCCTTTTTTAACGGTACCGCTTGGAAGAGCATGTTTCACTGCCACAACGATCTGATCGCCGATTCGGGCATATCGTTTACCTGTCCCGCCTAATACCCTGATGCAAAGAACTTCTTTGGCACCACTGTTATCGGCTACTGTAAGTCTTGATTCTTGTTGTACCATTTTATTTAGCCCTTTCGATTATTTCAACCAATCTCCAACATTTATTTTTACTCAACGGACGTGTTTCCTGAATACGGACGGTATCGCCGATATGACAGTCGTTAATTTCGTCATGAGCCATAAAGCGGCTGGTTTTTTTGACAAATTTACCGTAGATAGGATGCTTTACGCGACGTTCGATTTCGACAGTAATTGATTTATTCATCTTATTACTGACTACAACGCCTATTCTTTCTTTTCTTAGATTTCTAGTTTCCATCTTTCTACTAGTCCTTATGATTTAATATTAGCTTCCAACGCACGTTTCTTTAACTCTGTCTGAATGCGTGCGACGGTTCTGCGGTATGCACGAATTTTGTTCGGGTTTTCGAGCGGTGAAACTGCATGGTTAAGTTTCAATCGAACCAATTGCTTACTTTCCTCTTCGAGGCGTTCGGTCAAATCGGGAGTGCTTAACTCTCTGATTACTTCTTGTTTCATTGCTTTATAAGTTTTCTTCCACGTAATCTCTTCTGACTACGAATTTTGTTAAAACAGGTAACTTTTGTGCAGCCAGACGTAATGCTTCTTTTGCTACGGCCAAGGGTACCCCTTCTGCTTCAAATATAATACGACCGGGAGAGATAGGTGCTACGAAATATTCCGGAGCTCCTTTACCTTTACCCATACGAACTTCTGCTGGTTTTTTAGTCACCGGTTTGTCGGGGAACACTCTGATCCAAATCTGACCTTCACGTTTCATATAGCGGGTTACCGCTTGACGGGCTGCTTCGATCTGACGACCGGTAAGCCATACTTCTTCGAGCGTTTTGATACCGAATGAACCGAAAGCAAGTTGGTTTCCTCTGCCTGAGAGTCCTTTCATCTTGCCTTTCTGGTGTCTTCTATATTTTGTCTTTTTCGGCTGTAACATTGTTACTTAGGTATTTTGATTGAAATATTCTTATTTACGTCTTCTCTGGCGTGGTGCATTTCCACTGGGCTTGTTTGTTGGAGCAGCCTGTTTCTTGATTCCGCCACCTACAGTGCTTGGTACCAATTCGGGTCTTCCATAGATTTCTCCTTTGCAGATCCAAACTTTTATACCAATACGTCCATAGGTTGTGTGTGCTTCAACCAGTGCATAATCGATATCGGCACGCAGGGTATGTAAAGGAATACGGCCTTCCTTATAAGTCTCCTGCCTGGCCATTTCAGCGCCACCAACACGACCAGAAATCATTACTTTGATACCTTCAGCACCGATACGCATACTTGAAGTAATCGCGGTTTTAATTGCACGACGGAAAGAGATACGGCCTTCGATCTGTTTTGCAATGGTTGCGCCCACGATATATGCATCGAGCTCGGGGCGTTTGATTTCGTTTATATTGATTTGCACCTCTTTGCCTGTGAGTTTTTTCAACTCTTCTTTCAGCTTGTCAACTTCCTGACCGCCTTTACCGATAATCATACCGGGCCGGGCTGTAGAAATTGTAACGGTTACAAGCTTTAAGCTACGTTCAATGTTGATCTTTGAGATGCCGGCTTTTCCGAGACGAGCATTAAGATATTTTCTGATCTTGTCATCTTCGACAAGTTTACCTGAAAAATCTCTGCCACCGTACCAGATGGAATCCCATCCTTTGATGATTCCTAACCTTAGACCTATTGGATTCGTTTTTTGTCCCATTCAATTATATCTTAACTGATTTCTGTCCTGAATTTATTCTTCTTTGCGGGTTCTGCTGCCGATAACCAAAGTAACATGGTTCGAACGTTTGCGAACGCGGTGTGCTCTTCCCTGAGGGGCTGGCTGAACTCTTTTGAGCATACGGCCGGCATCAACAAAAATTTCCTGAATATACAGACCACTGTCTTCAATCCGGGCACCTTCATTTTTTGCTTCCCAGTTAGCGATTGCTGAGCGCAACAGTTTGTAAACCCTGTTTGACGCTTCTTTTGCAGAGAATTGAAGGGCATGTAAGGCCAATTCAACTTTCATGCCTCTCACGAGGTCAGCCACTAAGCGCATCTTTCGAGGTGATGTAGGCACACTCTGCGCTTTCGCTACAAAGAACGATTTGTTTGCCGCTTTTCTTTCCTCAGCTTTGTTATGTTTTCTAGCTCCCATTGCTTAACTCTTTCTTTATTTTTTACCTTTATCTTTTTTACCGGCGTGACCGCGGAAAATACGTGTCGGCGAAAACTCTCCCAATTTATGTCCAACCATGTTTTCTGTCACATACACAGGAATAAACTTATTTCCATTATGTACGGCAATGGTTTGGCCAACAAACTCAGGCGCAATCATAGAGGCACGTGACCAGGTTTTGATTACACTTTTCTTTCCCGATTCAACATTATCCATTATCTTTTTTTCAAGTTTGAAATGGATATAGGGACCTTTTTTTAGTGAACGACTCATGTTATGATAATTAATTCTCCTGGTTAATCACTATTTCTTTCTTCTCTCAACGATATACCTGTCGGAAGCATTCTTCTTCGAGCGTGTTTTGTAGCCTTTTGCAGGGATACCCTTACGTGAACGTGGGTGCCCGCCTGTTGCTCTACCTTCACCACCACCCATCGGGTGATCTACCGGGTTCATAACAACGGCTCTCACTCTCGGGCGACGGCCTAACCAACGGCTACGGCCTGCCTTACCTGATTTCTCGAGGTTATGATCAGTATTCGAAACAATACCTATAGTAGCCATGCATGTTTGAAGAATCATACGGGTTTCGCCTGAAGGCATGCGCAAAATCGCAAACTTTCCATCACGCGACATCAACTGTGCATAGGTTCCGGCACTTCTTGCCATCTTTGCACCTTGACCCGGACGCAATTCAATGTTATGAACTACAGTTCCGAAAGGAACTTCACTCAAATACATCGCATTACCTACACTCGGGCTAACTCCTTTACCCGAAACAATTTCCTGTCCAACCTTGAGCCCATTGGGAGCAATGATATACCGCTTTTCGCCGTCAACGTAATTCAACAAAGCGATACGTGATGTCCTGTTCGGATCATACTCAATCGTCTTTACTGTGGCCGGAATACCTTCTTTATCGCGCTTAAAATCGATAATACGGTATTTCTGTTTATGACCACCGCCAACATTGCGGATCGTCATTTTACCATCTTTATTACGTCCACCGCTTCTCTTTCCTGGAGCCAATAATGACTTTTCCGGAGTGTCAGTAGTAATTTCATCAAATGCGCTTATTATCTTAAAGCGCTGACCAGGGGTCGTTGGATTATATTTCTTTAAAGCCATTTATCTAAATGTTGCTAAAAAAATCAATAGTTTCACCTGCAGCCAAAGTAACAACTGCTTTCTTGAAAGCGTTTGTTCTGCCGGAAATCACTCCAGTTTTTGTGAAGCGTGATTTCTGCTTTCCGGAATAATTCATCGTGTTTACAGCTTCAACATCAACACCATAGAGTTCCTTGATGGCACTCTTAATCTGAAGTTTATTAGCCCTCTTTTCCACAATAAATCCATACCGATGAAGCTTTTCGCTTATGGCTGTCATTTTTTCCGTAATTATCGGTTTTACAATGATATTCATCGTTTTGAGCGATTTAATGTTTTATACTATGCAAGTAACTCTTCAATTGTTTTTAACGAACTTTCTGAAATGAACAATTTACTTGCATTCAAAATGTCGTAGGTATTCAAACTCCCAACCGTCGTAACTTTCGTCCGTTGAATATTGCGTGAGGAGAGTACCACATTGGCATCCACTGTCGGCATCACAAACAAAGTCTTACTGTAATCGATCTTGAAACTATCTAAAATTGCTTTGAAACTTTTTGTTCTTGGTGAATCGAATGTAAAGTCTTCCAGCACGATAATCTGTTGATCCAATACTTTGTAACTCAAAGCTGACCGGCGGGCCAAACGTTTAAGCTTTTTGTTCAGTTTGAAATTATAGTCGCGTGGTTTAGGACCGAAAACGCGTGCTCCACCTTTAAACACCGGCGATTTAACATCACCGTAGCGAGCTGATCCTGTACCTTTTTGTTTTTTCAACTTTTTGGTACTTCCACTGAGTTCACTGCGTTCTTTTGATTTATGTGTTCCCTGACGCTGATTGGCAAGATATTGCTTGGTGTCAAGATAAATTGCATGATCGTTTGGCTCGATGCCGAACACCTCATCGTTCAACTGAACTTTTTTGTCAGTTGCCTCTCCGGTAATCTTATGAACTACTAATTCCATCTCTCAATTTTTAAAAATCCTTGATTAGCTCCCGGAACTGCACCTTTTACAAGCAAAAGATTCTTCTCTGGAATAATCTTAATTATCTGAAGGTTGATCATTTTCACTTTGTTTCCACCCATGCGACCAGCCATACGCATTCCTTTGAATACGCGTGAAGGCCATGATGAAGCACCTACCGAACCCGGGGCACGTAATCTGTTGTGCTGTCCGTGGGTAGCATCACCAACACCGGCAAAACCGTGTCGACGAACGACTCCCTGAAAACCTTTTCCTTTGGTTACACCAACAACATCCACAAATTCACCTTCCATGAAAACCTCAACAGTGACAATCTCACCAAATTCTTTCTTTTTCTCGAAACGAGTAAACTCAGAAACAATTCTTTTTGGGGTAGTTCCGGCCTTTTTAAAGTGACCTTTCATTGCGCCGGAAGTGTTCTTTTCCTTTTTCTCACCGAAAGCCATCTGCACAGCTTCATATCCGTCGAGTTCAAGGGTTCTGATTTGTGTTACGACGCATGGACCTGCTTCAATAACAGTAACCGGGATGTTTTTCCCGTTACCATCGTAAACGCTGGTCATTCCTATTTTTCTTCCTAGTATTCCTGACATGGTACTATCCTTTTTTTAGTCGTGCTTAACCCTGAGGTCAAACTTTGATTTCTACTTCAACACCACTTGGCAACTCTAATTTCATCAACGCATCGATCGTTTGAGAAGTCGAGCTGTAGATATCAAGTAATCGTTTATAAGACGACAACTCAAATTGTTCCCTGGATTTTTTGTGCACGAAAGTCGAACGCAGCACAGTGTAAATCTTTTTGTCTGTTGGCAGTGGAATGGGTCCGCTTACCACAGCTCCTGTCGTTTTTATCGTTTTCACAATCTTCTCGGCTGATTTATCAACCAGGTTATGATCGTACGACTTTAATTTAATTCTAATCCTTGTATTCACGTGAAGAATTATTTTGTTTACTAACTATTTTGTAATTCCTTTTGCTTTGTTCACCACAGCTTCTGCGATATTCTCAGGGGCTGCCATATAATGGCTGAATTCCATTGTCGAATTGGCTCTTCCCGATGAAAGCGATCTGAGCACTGTTACATAGCCAAACATTTCAGAAAGTGGTACATCGGCTTTCACCACCTGTAAGCCCACCTTCGCTGTCACTTCGCGAACGACTGCCCTGCGTTTATTCAAATCTCCGGTAATATCACCAATATAATCGTCCGGAACATTCACTTCAACCTTCATGATTGGTTCGAGAAGCACAGCTTTTGCTTTGCGGCATGCTACCTTAAAGCCCATGCGGGCGGCCATCTCAAATGATAATGAGTCGGAGTCAACCGGGTGGAACGAACCATCGATGAGGCGCACTTTCATGCTGTCCATCGAGAAACCGGCCAATACACCATTCGACATTGATTCTCTGAAACCTTTTGTAATAGCAGGGATATATTCACGGGGAATATTACCACCTTTCACTTCATCCACAAACTGCAATCCAACTACGTTTTCGTCAGCCGGTCCGATTTCGAACTGGATGTCGGCAAACTTACCACGACCACCTGTTTGTTTCTTATATACTTCGCGATGTGAGGCACTGCTTGTCAAAGCTTCTTTGTATGCTACCTGGGGACGACCCTGGTTGCATTCCACCTTAAACTCGCGTTTCATACGGTCAACCAAAATCTCAAGATGAAGTTCACCCATGCCTGAAATAATGGTTTGTCCTGAATCTTCATCGGTACGAACACGGAAAGTCGGATCTTCTTCAGCCAGTTTTGCAAGTGCCATCGACATTTTGTCCATGTCAACCTGTGTTTTAGGCTCAATAGAGATACTGATCACCGGTTCGGGGAAAGTCATTGATTCGAGCACGATGGGTTTCTTTTCGTCGCACAGGGTATCACCGGTGCGAATCGTTTTAAACCCAACTGCAGCTCCGATATCTCCTGCTTCAATCCTGTCTAAAGGATTTTGCTTGTTGGCATGCATCTGCATGATACGTGAGATACGTTCTTTTTTGCCTGTTGAGGCATTGAAAATGTATGATCCTGCTTCAAGTGTTCCTGAATAAACACGGAAGAAAGCAATACGACCTACAAAAGGATCGGTTGCAATTTTGAAAGCAAGTGCAGCGAAAGGCTCACTTGGATCAACTTTTCTAACTTCTTCTTCTTCGGTGTCAGGATTAATACCGTGTACGGCATCCACATCAAGCGGACTTGGCAAATACTGTACAACACCATCCAACAAGGTCTGAACACCTTTATTCTTAAATGAAGCGCCGCACATAACCGGTGAAATTCGCATTTCAACCGTTGCTTTGCGGATTGAATAAATCATTTCCTCTTCGGTAATGCTATTCGGATCTTCCATAAACTTCTCGAGCAATGCATCACTTTCTTCAGCAACGCTTTCGATTAGTTTCAAACGATATTCTTCAACAACATCCAGCAGGTTTTCTGGTATAGGAATTTCTACCATTACCACACCTTTTGAACTGTCGTCCCAGATAAAAGCTTTATTACGAATCAAATCAACAACACCTGTAAATGTATCTTCTTCCCCGATAGGTATTTGCAACGGGATTGGATTTGCACCCAGACGTTCTTTGATTTGTGTTAATACGCTAAAGAAATCGGCTCCCGAGCGATCCATCTTGTTGATGAAACACAAACGGGGCACTTTATATTTGTCAGCCTGACGCCAAACTGTTTCGGATTGTGGTTCAACACCGCCAACAGCACAGAACAATGCAACAGCACCATCCAATACCCTTAACGAACGTTCCACTTCAACAGTGAAATCAACGTGACCGGGAGTATCAATAATATTGATTTTGTACTTATCATTGTGATAATCCCAAAAAACCGTGGTGGCAGCAGAAGTAATGGTTATTCCACGTTCCTGCTCCTGAACCATCCAGTCCATGACCGCAGCGCCTTCGTGTACTTCACCAATCTTATGGCTGCGACCTGTATAGTATAGAATGCGCTCAGTAGTTGTGGTTTTACCGGCATCAATATGGGCCATAATGCCGATATTGCGGGTAAAATTCAATTTATTAAGTGCTATATTTTGGTCAATCGCCATCGTTACTCCTTGAAATATTTTTAGTGACTAGAATCTAAAATGTGAGAATGCCTTGTTTGCCTCGGCCATTCTGTGGGTATCTTCTTTTTTCTTGTATGCTGAACCTTCTTCTTTGTAAGCAGCAAGAATTTCACCGGCAAGCTTCTGGCCCATCGATTTCTCGTGGCGTTTGCGTGCATAACCGATCAAATTCTTCATACCGATCGACATTTTACGTGACGGTCTGATTTCTGAAGGGATCTGGAAGGTAGCGCCTCCGATACGACGGCTGCGTACTTCTACTGCAGGCGTTACGTTTGCCAATGCTTTTTTCCATACTTCAATGCAATCCTCGCCGGATTTGGTTCCAACAAGATCCATTGCTTCGTAGAAAATTTGGTAAACGACATTCTTTCTGCCTTCATACATCATATTGTTAACGAATTTCGTTACCAACACGTCGTTGAATTTTGGGTCCGGAAGAATGATTCTTTTTTTGGGTTTA
>CAITDJ010000109.1 GCA_903891085.1 uncultured Bacteroidota bacterium
CTGGACAATATTTTTAGCAAAGTGCTCTTTCCTGCTCCGTTTTTTCCAATAATACCCAAAACTTCACCTTGCTTCACTTCAAGATTGATGTCTTTTAAAGCCCATACAAAGTCTCCTGAGGCTTTCGCTGAGCGATCGTTTACCTGACCAATTTTAAGATACGGATCTTCCTTGCCCTTGATATTCATTGCCCACCAACGGTTCAGGTCGTGGCTAAGTGTGCCTGTGCCAATGTTTCCCAACCGATATTGTTTGCTGATGTTTTCGAATTTAATGGCTATATCACTCATTTTTGTATCTGGTTTCTGGGGATTTGAATATATTAAAAAACTTAAAATCAGAATATTTAAATCACATCCATAAAACTTCGTTCTACTCTGTTAAAGACAACTATCCCGATTAATAGCAAAATAATCGTAAAAATGAAGCTGTAAACAAGCGCAAACCATGAAAACATACCTTGCCCTAAAAATCCATATTTGAATGTTTCTAAAACTGCTGTCAATGGATTTGCCTGAATGAGCCACATATATTTTTTATAATTTCCTTCCATTACCGAAAGAGGATAGATTACTGGTGTTGCATACATTAAAAGTTGAACCGCGAAAGTCAGAAGAAATTTCAGGTCGCGATATTTGGTGGTCATAGACGAAATGATGATTCCAAAACCTAATGACAGTCCTGCAAGGATAAAAATTAATACGGGTAATAAAAACGCGTGCAAATTTGGGGAAACGCTTGAACCTGTTAAAACAAAATATATGTAAACGATGATAAAAACAGAGAATTGTATTAACATTTTTATCAATCCTGTGAAGGTAACCGACAATGGTGCAATGAGTCTGGGAAAATAAACCTTGCCAAAAATTGCCTGATTAGAAATGAAAGTATCGGATGTTTTATTCAGTGATTCTGCAAAGTAATTCCAAAGTGTTATGCCGGAAAGGTAAAACAAAGCCTGTGGAATACCATCAGTAGGAATACCGGCAAGGCCTCCAAATACAAACATAAATACAATCGTAGTGAAAATAGGCTGAATAAAAAACCAAAACGGTCCAAGTACGGTTTGCTTGTAAACTGTAACAATATCACGTTTAATGTACATTTCCAACAAATCACGGTATTGCCAGATCTCTTTCAAATTTAAACTGAATACACTTCCCTTTGGTTCAATTACAAGGATTCGGGTATTATCGGGTGATGACATAATTTGTTAAATTAATTGTTAAAAATGAATGTAAGAAAAAACAATCTGTTGGATTCGCTTATTAAAAATGCACACTTCGCCATTCCAGTCACATTCTGTGACGGTGAAAATTTAGCTAAAGAATACTAAATCAGAATATAACGCAATAAAAAGTGTAAAGTAAATGATCCCCACAAAACCCTAAATCAATACTATTATATTAAGACAATAGTAAAAATGAATGGATACCTATCATAATTTTGTTTTGTGTTGTATCGCTTTACAAAGCGAATTTAGTAATAAATCATAACGTTCATTGTTTGAAAATTATAAAAAAGTCAAAGTGTTCAAGACGAATGCTTTCAAACATCTACCTGAACCACTCCGCAGTAAAGACTGTCTGAAATATCGGGTTCATTGAAACTCCCCAACATTACTTTAGGCCTGACAAATAGTAAATAACACGCAACAAAACTACCACTGAATTCATTCGCATACATAGTTAATTTTCCATCACGTCTTGCAGCAATATCCAGTCGGTATGAAGCCTTTTTACAGTCGGTTCTGTTCAGGACAGCTATCGCTCTGTCATTGGCTTGAGCTGTCGCATCAGTTATTTGTGTGTCCCATGAAAACACTAGTTGTTGAGGATGCAACTGCAGTACTGTCGCCCAACTGCTGTTTGGCAGCTTTCCCATACTGACCAATACCAGTGACGGGTCAATTGCGATGTCAGGAAATTCACCGGTAATAGCATTTTTCATATTGTATGACATGGCCGCATTGTAAGCAGATTTGTCATTTGTATAGGACCCGAAACCCAGACGTAAAAATTCTTTCATGGGTTGTAAAAAGGATTGTGTGCTTGTAAAACGCATTCGCTGAGCCAATTGTGCCATTGTATTGGGATGTTTCACAGAAGCGGGTCTCATTCTAATATAATAAGTATCTTTCCATTTGCATCCAACCAGGTTCCCAACTTTACCTGTAAAGGCGTTGTGCAAACTGTTTCCTTTTAATCTGGCCATAAATATTAATTTATTTCACTGTTTTATCATGTATCAAAACTAATAAAAAAACTTTTTATACACTGTATAAGTCTTTATCATCTTCGTTGAAATTTTATAATTATAGAAGAATATTCGAAGAAGGTACATAGAAAGTACAAAGAAGATAAATACTTCAACAAACTCAGTGCCTCGGGAGTGAGGAATTCTATAATTAAATCAAACATCTGTGTTGTACATAAAAAAAAGGTGTTTCGTTAACGAAACACCTTTACAGATCTATTTTGATAAAACAATTATTTATTGATCACAATCTTTTCTGAGTATGTTTTGCTTCCAACCGAAACAATTATTACATAAGTGCCAGCAGGAAAAATAGTGAGATCCATGGATTCATTTATGGAATTTGAATTCAATCTGTATTCATGTTTTTGAATTGTTTCTCCATTTACAGAATTAATCTCCCAACTTACCCGCTCCTTTTGTTTGTTACCAATGATAAGACTAAATTTTCCGTCATTCGGATTTGGTGATACCTGTACTACCTTTGATGCAGTCACATTTTCGTCTAATGCATTGCAAACGTCGATGGTTAACATCATATTATCAATATCCTGACCGGTGCATGTTTCAGTTGCGTTTGCGGTTAATGTGATCGCAACTGAGCCATTGCTTATATCCTGATTTCCTGGTGTATAAATTGCATTCAGGTTATTGGCATTATCGAAATTTCCATCACCAGCGGTTTGCCATAAAACAGATTCGGCAAACTCAGCTGCCCCTTGCATCTGTAAGGTCTCATTGAAGCAAATCAAGGTATCGTTTCCTGCATCGGCTTGTGGATAGTCGTTGATAAACACAGTCAACTGATCACTCACAACATCCCCATTCCAACCGGTAACCTGACAGGTCAACACCACTGAGCCGATTGTTCTGTCGTTGCCGCCAGGAGCATACAATGTTTGTAAACGATTGGTATAAAGTAACATGCCGTCTCCGGCGGTAGTCCATAAAACTGTTTCTGCCCCAATAGCAGTTGCACTGGTGGTGACAGTGGTTCCATCAATACACAAATATTTATCTTCACCGGCATCTACTTGCGGAGGAAGACCGGGAGCAAAATTAAAGGATGCAAACTGGGTACGCCAGTTACTACTGAGCCGGTACATATGTGCATACCAAAAAGTAGAATCATCTGATGGATCAATCGACATTGAACTATAATCACCCCAGCGTTCTACATCAGTTTGAGAAGAAGCACCATTTACAATTACACTTTCAGGAATGTTTAAGGTGTTTAACGGAGCATTGGCCGTGCGTCCGACATAGCGTATACTTGGGTAGGTGGTCGAGCTTGAGACTCCATAACCTATTGCAATATTACCATTCGCATTCATGGCAATGCTTCCCATCCAGCGATGATCCGTATCTGGTGCAAATGTACTTTGTTGGTACACTGACCAATCATTCACCGTTTTGCGCAATTCATACCAACGAATCGATGCCTTGGCATTTGCTGTTACAGTCTGGGTTGCAACAAGCGTTGAATAGGAGCCAAAATTCCGGTATTGCAACCGGTACATAAGTTGACCACCAATTGCATCAAGTGTTTGTGTGGTATTGGGTTGTGGAATTGCATTCACATTTGCATTAAAAGTTTGAACCGTGAGGTTATTGGCCAATGTGTATGTTGACAAACTGGGGTTATCCCAATTAATGATCGCTTTCCAGATTTCGAGCGTTTTGGTTCCGGTTCTGTTGATATGGGCAAACCAGGCAGGTTCGCTCACTGGTGGAGGTGTTCCGTCGAAATCAGCCGGCAAAATGCCATATCTTCCACTACTGATACTGAATTGAATCATGCGAGCATTTTCATCACCAATCAGCATGGCATCACGTTCCAGCACGACAGTGCCAGCACCTGCGTAACCACCTCCATTGGCATTGAAAAAGTTATACGTGCCAAGATATCCATTGTGCCATATCCCGAATTTTGGATAATCGTTCATTTTGGAAAATGTGAAAGCATAACGATACCAGGCTCCAAGTGGATCTCCTGTTTCAGAAATGGCTATCAATTGATAAAACGGTCCGCTTGGATAATTCGGAAGTGCGAACTGGCTTGCAAACCATCGATCTGCTTCTGCATCGTAAAGTACAATCGGGTCTCCGTCATTTGTGTTCGACCAGGGGCCTTCAAAACCATCCCATAATGTGCTGTTATCAGCCGGTCCGTAAAGTTGAGAACCTGCTTTGTCATAAATTGCAAAAGAACTGTTGATCATCAGAAAATAATGATTCAATCCAACATCACCTTCGGTATCTGGAGGAAAAACACCGTTTACATTTCCTAATCCCATCACATTGCGGATAGGCCAATATACTTCATTGGAATAAACTTCTTTTTGTACGGCCGGATCAACCAAAAACTCATTTTCGGATTGTACATTTTCATTGGGAGGAGTCTCAATGGATGGATTTGTAACCTTATCGTTTTTCCAGCTGCGTTTTCTGACTCCGGGAACAATAGGTGTAACATCTCTTAAAGCATTGGATTTATCGAAATACTTTGCTTTTGAAACCCGTTCAGGATAAATACTTTGCTGGTCGGCCCCGGATTGTTGCGCAAACAGGAAGGCCGCAGAAATAGTGAATAAAAAAGTTAAAATGATGTGTTTCATGTTATTTGGGTTAATGAATTTGTATTATACACATTTTATGAATAATGCTTTTTAACTGAGTAATGTTATGAAATACTGAAAATTTACTTGAAATATTTTTCTAAAATGGAGATGCCCTAAAGAGTAAAAAACCATAACACTTTTTCCTGATAGACCGACAACCCCTTTATGTGGATAATTTTTCACAAATGTAAATAATATGACAATCATTACAATAGAAGCTACCGATTACGCATGAAATAATTCATTGTTTCTCACGCACTTTTTCGCCATTTGTCAAAAAATACATGCAATTCTGAAGCCACAAGTGTTGATAAAAGGGATAGTAAAAAAACATGTCCATTTCAGTTGACCTACAACCAAGTTTGTGTTAATTAAACTATTGGCTCAAGACCGATAATCGGCATTATTCAATTGTTTGATATCAGGATCGTGAAATGATTTCATGTGGTATTAACGCAGCCAAATGGTATTTGAAGGTCGTTTATATCGTCAAATGCACTAAAATTCAATATGTTTTAGGGTGTGGAAACTGAAACAGGTAGTACTTTTCCATTGAAATACTTGTTTCCATTTATCGCAAAATCAACGATATATTTACCCATTTCATTGGCTGACAGTTTTGCCTTGTAATTTGGAAATGCCTCCGATAGCATCTCGGTTTGAACAGCGCCAAGTGCAAGGCAATTTACCTGAATGTCGTGTGGTTTCAACTCTTCGGCAAGGCACTCAGTCAATATACAAACAGCTGCTTTGCTCGCACTATATAACGACAAACCAGAAAATTTTACACTTCCCTGAACACCTCCTATACTGCTGATATTGACGATGTGTGCATTTTTTGGAAAGTATTTAATTAAACTTCTCACAATTAAAAAAACGCTTTTCACATTTACATCAAACATCCTGTCAAAATCAAGGCCGGAAAGGTCTTCAAATGGTTTGGAAACAAGTAGTCCGGCATTGTTGATCACTATTTGAGGCTTGAATCCTAACGATTCAATTTTATTTATCAGTTCCAGTTCAAAGCCTGGCTTTTCGAAATCAACAGAAAAAGGAACAAGCTCAGAGCCATTTGCATGTTCATCAATACGTTTTTTCAATAATAACAGCGATTCACAATTTCTGGATACCGCCAACACCCGGCATTTTACAGAAGTTGCCATGATAAATGCGGTTTCAAAGCCAATTCCGCGGGAAGCACCGGTGATGATTACATCCATCATACTGTTTTT
The DNA here is from genome assembly GCA_903891085.1 of uncultured Bacteroidota bacterium. Classification (GTDB taxonomy): domain Bacteria; phylum Bacteroidota; class Bacteroidia; order Bacteroidales; family F082; genus CAJBPB01. Next base: position 6,110 of record CAITDJ010000109.1, read on the forward strand.
AGAATTATTGTAAAGAAAGGATTTTTCAGTTATTCTGCCTTTTTTCCTTCAAACTGTTTTTTCATTTGAATCACATCTACTGCGCTGATTGTGAGCATTCCGGCTTCATCAACTGTGATCGAGATGTTAAAATCCTTGTCTTCGATAAAAGGGTCAAAGTTCATGTAAGCCACACCTTTTATTGGTGTTGTGTTATAGGTTTTCGAGAGTTCAACTGCTTGTATATAATCTTTACCAAGTGGAATATTCGCAATTTTTGCAATGCGAGCGGCCTCTTTCATGGCCAGTTCATAATCGCCAAGGTATACCAGTAAAACAGAATTGAATCCTTCATCCGGATTATCAACGGTTGTCATCTGTGAATAATCAGGATCAAGTTTCATGCCCGAAGGTTCGGTAAGCCGGAGTTGCTGCGCCCATTGTGGAAGGGAGGTGGCAGGGTTAAGGTTAGAACTGCGTGCGATTGTCCTTCCATAGGTTTCCTTGATTTCGAGTAATTGTCTGTCGGCTTCAGCATCTGATATTTCTCCAAGCGCCCTTTTACTTTCCACTTTGTTCACTTCAGTTTGCATGGCATCAACCATATCCATGGTTTTGCCGATATTATTTATCGATTTGTTGAATGTTTTAAGTTCTGTATCAAACTTATCAGTTTCATTTGATTCGGGAGGTGGGATACAACCAACAAAAAATATGAAAATCAATGAGATGGATACTTTTAATGACCTGACTGTTAATGTTTTAAATTTCATGTTTTGTCAATTAAATAAATGATACCAGTTTCCAAAAATAAAGCTTTTGGTTTATAAATCGTGATGCATTAATACATTTAAAGCATGGAAATATCCGATTTTGTTTTTTAATTGGCGAAAGTACCAGATATTTGTAATCAGCTATCATCCTGCATATTTGTTCACAGTTTTAAAACAAATTTATATCACAATGTTTTAAGCGAACTGAGATTAAATTTCTAATTGATTATAATCTTTTTATTAGTCATAAAGCTATCAATAACTAAACAATAAATGCCGGGTTTAACGGAAATACATGAAATTGAAATAGTATTCTCATTGCTAATCATAGGTATCTGCTCAATGACGGTCTGTCCAAAAATATTGATAAGTTTAACTTCTTGAATCGTTGATAATGTAATTGATTTTGATTCGATAGTTAATGATTTATCTCTGGTTAATGGGTTGGGAAAAACTGACAAGTTAGCGTTAAATAACAGTTGATCAGGCACTAAAGTTGGATTAATTAGCTTGATTGTATCTGAGATTGATTCATCATTTTCAGAATATCCTGTACAATTCATCGTAAGGATTGTTTCGCTGGAATTCATATCGTTAATCCCTGGAAAGTAAATAGGTGCCTCGACTGTTGTATCAGAAAATGTGCCATCACCTGTGGTTTTCCAACTTAATGATTTGAATAATCGTGCGCTGCCTGTAATTTGAATTTCGGATGTTGACGATGAAATAATTTGATTATTTCCCGCATCAACTAATGGAACAGGGATTCCTTCTTGTAAGTATATATCCATGATATCACTTGTGTCAAGCATTTTTTCATATATCCTGATGTCATCCATTGCACCTAAATAATATTGAGTGCCATTCACTCGCCGTCCGATATTACCAACAAAATCGTCTCCAAAATACGGTGTTTGCACATTTTCTTCAGAAACTACGAAGTAATCGCCATTTATATAAATTTTCAACATTTCTGAATCCCGAAAATAAGTTACAAGTACCCATTCATTTTCAATGCTAGGTATTTGTGTTCTTACTATTGCATGTGTTTGATCGGCATGGTAACCTCCTCCTAACCAACCAACATGGTCATTTAGTGAATAATGATTCGTGTTCATCAGAAAATGATCTATACCGTAATCTGTACCAATTGAGATTAGCACATCACTTTCTCCATAAGGTGGGTTTGTATATATTTTTGCCCAAAGGCTATAGCAATATTCTGGTTGTGAAAAATCTGGGCAACTCATACTAATATAGCTATCGATGCCATTAAAAGATATGGCACTATTTTTATTTCCAAATCTATCAGTGGTCAATTCTACATTATGCATTATGCCAAAATTATTATGCCCACTTATATCAATGACCGTGTCTCCAGAAACTGCGTTTTCAATTGGATAATACAAAATCATTTCATAAATACCATATTGTGCCTCTGATACTAAACTTACAAGGACCATCAGTAATGTAATGTAAATTTTTTTCATGATGAAAAAATTCTATATAAAGTTGTATATCTGTGTCTTTTTGAGTAAACAAAGTTAGTATATTTAACTATTTAATACAATTTAAATCGAAAATTCCCGCATGTTTGAAATGGATTGGGAGTAGGATAATCAGGAAAACTGTATTTAATCGAAATATGTGAGAATCTATTGAATTCCGAGTTTAATCTTAACTTTGCCACTATATTGAATAATCATATAGATGGATAATACTTCAAAAACAGCTCGATTTCATATTGTTATCTGTTATATTGCATTTTATTTGGTTTTTCAGGCTACTGCTTACCCTCAGGCATCTGAATTATCTGAACCCATGCCGTTAGCCTTGAAAACTGGTTTCGAAAAGGGTGATGCCGGAAGGATATCGGGGTTTTTTAATGAGACACTCAGTGTAGAATTGCAAAATCAGGCTGGGATTTTCAATAAAAATCAGGTGGAGATGATGTTGCAGGAGTTTTTTTTGAAAAACCCCGTGGATAATTATACCGTTAAGCGAAGTGGAATCACAGGTGTGGCCGGAGATGTTTATTTCATTGGTGAAATTTTAAGTGGCTCAGTACATTTCAGGGTTTACCTGATATGTAGTAAAGTGAATAATCTCCATAATATCCATTCGCTTAGTATTACAAGGATATGAAAGAAGAAAACCTGACAATCAATCATTTGATCGAAATGGCTATCCGGGAAGATGTTGGGGCCGGAGACCACACTTCGTTGGCAACGATACCCACTAATGCAAGCGGAAAAGCAAAACTTCTGATAAAGGAGGAAGGAATAATTGCTGGAATAGAAGTAGCGGAGATTGTGTTTAAAAAAATTGATCCGGATGTTGTTTTTACACCTGTTCTTCATGATGGAGCGAAGGTTCACCCGGGAGATTTCGCTTTTATTGTGGAAGGAAAATCTATCTCACTTCTTTCTGCCGAGCGCCTCGCCTTGAATTTTTTGCAGCGGATGAGTGGAATTGCAACAAAAACAAATCAACTTGTACGTTTGCTTGATGGATTGCCAACCAAATTACTCGATACCCGAAAGACGACTCCGAATATGCGTATTTTCGAAAAAGAAGCTGTTCGTATTGGAGGGGGAAATAATCATCGGTTCGGATTATATGATATGATTTTGATAAAAAATAATCATGTAGATTTTGCAGGTGGCGTGACCAAGGCCATTGACGCCAGTCACAGCTATTTGAATTCGAATGGATTAAAATTGGATATTGAAATTGAAGTACGTGATTTTGATGAACTTAACGAGGCGATGCTGGTTGGTGGTTTCAAACGGATAATGCTCGATAACTTTTCTGTGGATGCAATGCGTCACGCTGTGATGTTAATTGATCACCAATTTGAAACTGAAGCATCAGGAGGAATCACTGAAACTACGCTGCGATCCTATGCTGAAACAGGAGTCGATTTCATATCTGTAGGCGCGTTAACCCATCATATTAAAAGCCTCGATATGAGTTTACGGGCTGTAATTTAAATAGGAGTGTATATTGGAGAAGTAAATTTTTTAAAGAGACAAAGGCATTATAAAAGAAATGATAACCTTGTCATCCGATTCAAAAATAGGTTGATGCAAGGTAAAAACGACCAGAGGAAATAAATGTTGAGTTAATCAGATTGTGAACGATTTAAAATTTAAAGCATTAAGTATTTACATAAACAGGCGCGACAAGTTTATCAAGGTGTTGCGGATGATAGTTGTTCCGGGTTTTGGCGGTGTGCCACTATATGACGTGCTTGTGTTTTTTGTGAAGGGATTATTTGAAGGCTCTGTCTCAACAAGGGCTGCGGCAGTTTCATATAATTTTTTCCTCGCGATTTTCCCTTTCATCCTGTTTCTTTTTACATTAATCCCTTATATTCCGGTAGCAGACTTTCAGGTAACACTTTTTAGTTTATTTCGTGAAATTATACCACCTGAAACATTTGCCATGGTCGAAAAAACGGTTTTCGAAATAATAATGCTTCAAAATTCAGGATTACTTTCACTGAGTTTTATACTCACTTTCTATTTCAGTACGAGTGGTGTAAATGCGATAATGGAAGGCTTTAACAGTTCACTCCATAGTTCACATTTAAGAATCTGGTGGAAACAACAGTTAACGGCCATTTTTTTAATGGCCATACTATCGGTTTTGGTAATACTTGCCATTACTTTTATAACTGTTGGCAGCTTTGCTATCAATTGGCTGATTGAAATAGGTTTTATTAAGGATGACCTGACTGTAACTTTGCTGGAGATAGTCAGATGGTTGATTATATTGTTGCTTACCTTCTTCTCCGTTTCATTTTTATATTATTTCGGTCCTGCTGAGCGTCGCGCTTATGCTTTTTTTAGTCCCGGCTCCATTCTTGCAACCTTTTTATTGATCATAGGTTCATTGGGTTTCAATATCTATATTGCAAACTTTTCGAGATATAATGCGCTCTATGGTTCAATTGGAACCCTAATCATTTTTTTAGTCTGGATATTTATCTCTGCTTTTATCTTACTTATAGGTTTTGAACTCAATGCGAGCATCAGGCAGGCTAAAATTGTTTCGAAGCCGAACTGAATTTTCCTCGATCAAACAAATGTATGCAGCATAGGATGAAGTTAAAAGGCTATTATTCAGTTTATTAATAAGTTCTATGTTCGATGATAAAGAAATTTGACGAAAGTGATTTGCCTTTATCAATCATGAATTTATAGAAGTCCAAATCTCAAATTGCTACATTTGCGTCATATTAACTTTGAAACTACTCATAGATGAGAATTGGGATGTTGTTGGATAATGACTTTAGGAGCGATCCAAGAGTTTTAAATGAGGCAAAAGCCTTGTTTAAGGGAGGCCATGAAGTACATATTATCTGTTTCTCATTTGGAGATTTGGCCTTGGAGCAAAATCTTGATGGAATATTCATTCATCGTTACCCACTAAAGAGGATTGTTAAAGATGTACTTTTTATCATGATGAATTTTGTTCCTATCTATACCATTTTATGGTATTATATTGGTTCAAAAGCAGTTCGGAAATATAAGATTCAGGTTATTCATGCGCATGACTTATATATGTCAGAAGCTGCCAATATGATTAAAAATAAATTTAATATCCCATTGACACTTGATTTGCATGAAAATTTCCCATCGGCTATAAAGTCTTATAAATGGATTAAAAAATTTCCACATCGGTTATTTGTGAAAGTTGAACAGTGGGAGAAAAATGAGAACAATCTACTTTCAAATGCAGATTCGATTGTGGTGTTGAGTAAACAATATGCAAACTATCTGAAAAAAAAACATCCCAATCTCGCACAAAAAAACTTTATTGTTTATCCTAATGTTCCTGACATCAGTTTTCTGACTTCGTTTGATGCTACTAAAAAGATCGAAGACCTCACAGATGGATTTTGGCTGTTTTATTTTGGCGGTATTAGTGAACGAAGAGGTGTTTTTATAATTCTTGATGCAATCATCAATGAATTATCAGCGTTTCAAGTTATAAAACTACTATTGGTAGGACCAGTGGATAAGGCAGAATCAAAAAGATTTAACCAGGTTATGAAGGATCCGTTATTAAAAAATCGCGTCATCTATTTCCCCTGGCGTGATATTTCTGAGTTGCCGGCATTGATCAATGCAAGTTCAGTATGTTTATCACCCATTGAGAAAAATCCACAGCACGATTCAGGAATTGCCAACAAGGTGTTTCAATATATGCTTTTTGGTAAACCGTTACTTGTGAGTAACAGCACACCTCAGGCGGAATTAGTGAATGAAACCGGCTGCGGTCTTGTGTTCGAAAGTGGTAATAGGAAGGATTTTTCTTTGAAAGTGCTCGAACTATTTCGTTGTCCAATACTAGACAAGATTGGTCAAAATGGGAGACGGTCGGTTCTTCAAACCTATAATCTCGATAATTTTGGTAAAGAACTCAATAAAATATATTCAGATTCCATTCCATCATCAACTCTTTTTTCAGAGAATTTTAACCAGAATTGAATTATTTAGACGAAATTGAATGAATTAAAACTATGGATAATTCAAATATTTACGAGCGATATGACTGGGAAAGTCTGAAGGCAGATGATTTAAAAGAGAAAGCCTTATTGACCCGCAGATTGATTCCAGACTCAGTAAAATCGATTCTTGATGTTGGCTGTGGAAATGGAGCTATTACCAATTACCTGGCTGAATATTATGATGTTACCGGACTTGATCGTAGCCTAAAAGCACTCGAATTTGTAAGCGGAAAAAAGATTCAAGCTTCTGCTGATTCAATTCCTTTGCCTAATAATGCAATTGATATGGGATTTTCGAGTGAGCTTCTCGAACATCTTGAAGATGAGGTGTTATTGAAAACAGTTAGCGAATTAAAACGTGTTTCGCGTGATTATATTCTGATTTCTGTTCCGAATAATGAAAATCCGGGTAAACTTTCAATTAAATGCCCAAATTGCAATCATATATTCAATAGCTCAAATCACCTTCAAGTATTCACGACTGATCGTTTTAGCAGATTATTTCCTGAATATGAGTTGGTTGCCAGCACGATTACAGGAAAAAAGGTTCGGTACTATAATCGTTTTCTCCTTAATATGAAATTGAAAATAAGCCCATCCTCCTCATGGATTCCCTATTTCTGGATACCTGAGTCAAAACGGAATGCTTTTTGCCCTGCTTGTGAATATGAATTTAAATATTTATATAAGTTTTGCCTAGTATCTTCAATCATAGATATATTAAATGTTATCATTTCGCCCAAAAAGCCTTATTGGCTTATTGTTTTATTTAAGAAGAAGGTGGATCAATAAAATGGGGATTATCAAGCGACAGAGTATTTCGGGAACCATTTATTCCTACCTCGGTGTTTTTGTGGGGTTTATTACTATGGGAATATTATTCCCAAAAGTTTTTTCAACTGATGAGGTAGGATTATTGAAATTACTTGTCTCGGTTTCTGTTTTGTTTGCTCAGTTTTCGGGTTTGGGTTTTAGTGCAGTAACAGTGCGGAATTTTCCATTTTTTAGGGATAAGAGTAGTGGTCATCACGGTTTTCTTTTACTTTCACTAAAAGTTAATTTGGTTGGTCTGATCGTTGTAATGGCTGTGTTTTTAATGATGAAACCCTGGCTAATACAGAGTAATATTAAAAATTCAGCCCTTTTTGTTCATTATATATATTACCTGATCCCGTTGATTTTTTTTACAAGTTTCTTTAATCTGCTCGATAATTATTATCGTGTTCTGTATAATGCGACCAAAGGGATGGTAATCAAAGAGTTATGGCAACGTATTTTTATTTTGGCAGGTGTTTTGGGCTATATTTTTAAATTTTATGATTTTAAGGCGCTTGTGATTCTTTATACAACAGCTATTTGCCTGCCGGCCTTATTGATTACATGGTCATTATGGCGACAGGATGAACTCAAACTGAAAGGTGAGAAAAATTTTATCGATAAACAGATGTCCCGCGAAATGATCAATGTTAGTTTGTTTGGTATCGTTACCAGTTTTTCGGGTGTAATCATACTAAATGTGGACGTGATACTCATTAATCACTATTTGGGACTGAGTGCAGCGGGTATTTATTCAATTGCATTTTATTTTGGTACTCTTGTACTGATTCCATCGCGTCCGGTGGTGAAGATTGCCTCGGTGTTGATTTCCGATGGCTGGAAAGAAAATAATCTGAAAAAGATTAACGAAATATATCAAAAGAGCAATATTGTACTCACTGTGCTATCACTTTTGATTTTTATTGGATTGGCCGTAAATATTGATAATATTTTTGAAATAATACCTGATAAGTATGTTTCAGGTAAGTATGTCATCCTCTTAATTGGTCTGGCTAATGTTTTTGAGATGAGTACGAGTCTTGCCCAGTCAATTATTCATTTTTCGAAATATTATCGTGTAATTACATGGTATTTGCTATTATTTGTATTGATATTATTGATCAGTAATGCGATATTAATTCCAATGTATGGAATAGTTGGTTGTGCGCTTGCGGCACTGATATCCAGGTTTATTTATAATTTTTTATCCTGGTTATTTCTGTACAGAAAATTTAATCTTCAACCGTTCAATTTCAGGTATTTTTATTTGATTGGAATTACAGCTTTCAGTTTCACGGTTGCATATTTAATTCCTGAAATGCCTCATTTTCTGATTGATATGGTTGTAAGGAGTTCTGTTCTTGTTATTATATTTGGTGTTGGCATTTATTTTTCACGTATATCTCCCGATTTGAATGAAACGTTTCAAAATATACTCAAACAACTAAAATTGATAAAATAGCTATATTCACGCTGAAAACTTATACGTATGATAAAATCTGAAACCCCAAAAACGATTATTTTCATTGGCAGCGGCGCCATTGCAACATCACTCGGAAATATACTTGCCGCAAAACCTGAAAATCATGTGGTGCTTCTTTCTATTGAAAATGAGGTGGTTGATGCTATCAATCAGGAGCATACAAATTCCAAGTATTTCCCGAATTTTAAATTGCATACTGATCTGAAAGCTACTGGCAATAAAGAGATTTTGAAGCAGGCTGACATGATTTTTTTGGCAATTCCTTCGGTCGCCATAGTTGGATATCTTAGGGCAAATCTGGCATATATATCACCTGATGCGGTGTTGGTGAATCTTGCAAAAGGCTTTGGAAATGAGTTTCAATTAATACCCGATTGTGTAAATACATTTATGACAAATGTTATGGCTTCCATGAAAGGCCCGTCATTTGCCAGAGATATTATCAATGGTCAACCCACGGGTTTTACGATTGCTTCAACTGATGCTTCATGTTTCCCCATTTTCGGTGAAGTATTTTCAAAAACAATCATTCATCTCGATTATAGTGTAGATGTGCAGGGAGTTGAATACGCCAGTATATTGAAGAATATTTATGCTATTGTTATTGGTATTGTAGATGCAAACTTCGATTCTCCAAATCTTCGTTCACTCGTGCTCACAAAAGCGATCAATGAAATGCGCAGTTTGATTCTTCGTTTTGGCGGAAAATCTGAAACCATGTTTAATTATTGTGGTTTTGGTGATTTTTCACTTACCGCTCTGAACGATTTAAGTCGTAACCGGACATTAGGATTGCTTATTGGAAAAGGTTTCTTTACGAAAGATATTTCCGAAAAAGTTGTTCTCGAAGGCCGTATTGCCACCAATGTCTTCTATGAGCAATTGTCGAAATCTATTGATGTTAACGCTGAATACAGACTGATGTCGGAACTTTATGCCGTATTTAATAAAGACTGTGATATCAAGGGCTTTGTGGATCGGATTCTGCAAGATTAACGATTCTGTTTAGCTCAATAGCAAGCTTCCTGGTAAGATTTCTTCTACTGTATTGTTCCGCTTTAGTGCTTTCTACCTCTGTCTTCCCTTCATTAAACATGGCGTATAGGTTCAATAAGTTAGTTTTTAATGAAGTGGAATCCTTGAATGAACTACAGTATCCGGCATTTGTTTCCTGAATAAGTTGTACCGCATCGCCGTCCATGGGGCCAATGCACAAAATTGGGCGTTTTGTTTGGATGTATTCAAAAACCTTACCAGTTAGAAGAAGTTTGGCATTGGGGGTATTGTTAATTAGCAACAATAGAACCCGTGACCTCAATTGTTCTTTAATTACCTCATTATGAGGTAGGTAATCTATTTCTCTGACAAATTTTGTTAATCCGTAAGTTTCCAGACTAGTTCTGACTTCAAAATCAATTTTCCCGACAAGTTTTATTTCGAGGGCTTCTCCAAATCCTGTATTTTCTTTGATTAACTGTCCCAGGACTTCCCAAAATACCAAAGGATTTCTTGTTTTCACCAACGATCCGATATGGGCAATGCTAAATTTCACGTCTGGAAGTACAACGCCCGTTTTACTTAGGTCATCTTCGTCAAAACCATTGGTAATCACCTTTATGGGTCGTTCAATTATTTGCTCGAAATCGAGCAGCATCCCCCTGCTTACCACTGTGACTGCATCGGCTTTCAACAACACTTCTTTTTCGAACTTGTGTTGCAGATTATCAGCCTTATGGCTAAGTTTTAATGCGCTGTAGAAGTCGATATTTGTCCAGGGATCCCTGAAATCGGCCAACCATGGTATGCTGAGTTCATCACGTAATTTCATGGCGATCAGATGCATGCTGTGCGGCGGGCCTGTTGAAACAATTGCGTCTACGTGATTTTGTTGCAACCATTTTGTAAGAAATTTCACTGATGGTTTAATCCAGAACCTGCGTGCATCCGGAATAAAGAAGTTGCCACGTATCCAGATACTGATCTTTTCAGTGAGCTTGGGTTGCTTTTTTTCAGACAGAAACGCCGTTTGGATTTTGTCATCCGGATTTTTTCCGGTAAAAAATTTATAGAAGCGATAAGGTTCCCAGATTTTATGTTTCAGGATTTCCACATTTTCAGGAATCTCTTTCATCAAACTATTGTCGATCTCCGGGATTTCAGGATTTAACGGAGTGTATATAACAGGTTCCCATCCGTTGGAACGCAGATATTTAACAAACTTCAACCAACGTTGCACACCACCACCTCCCGAAGGAGGCCAGTAATAGGTGATGATCAGAACTCGTCTCATGCCCCGGTAAGAGGTTTCTTTTTGCGCCAATCGTAAAATAAAATTGCAATGGCACCGGCAATGAGCAGGAATGAGCTGGCAAACGAAACTTTCTCGCCAATTTTCCAAATAGTTGGCTCATATCGCATGACAATTATATGCTTTCCTTCGGGAATTTCGAGAGCCCGTAACACATAATCAGCCCTTAAAAGCGGGACTTCTTTCTCATCAATATAAGCGTTCCAGCCTTTACTGGTCCATATTTCGGAAAAAACAGCCAGGGAATTATTTCTGACATTGGCTGAATATTCGAGTCTATTTGGTTCATAACTTACTAATTCAATAGTCGATGCTAAATCGGATGCCGGTTCAACACTTCCTACTTTTTGTTTAAATTCGGAATGCATAATGGCGGTTTTTCTCAAATCAGTCTGACTCAATTGTTCAATTTCATCATTGGCCGATTCCACCCAACGGATATTTTCAACCAACCATGCGTTTCCAAAACTGCTTTGATTCGGAATTGGCTCAGCTTGTGGATTGTAAATAATATATCGTGTGTTGAGCATATTTATTACGTTCGATTTTTCCAATTGCTTGCTGACTGATGCCATATCAGGAGAGTTTTTAAGCACTTTCGAAAATTCAGCCATCTCAAATTGCAGGTGATATTCAATAATATCCTGATAGCGTTGCATTTTGGCGCCATGATAACCACCCAATGATTTGTGAAAATAAGAGGTGCTTGCATCGTTGAAGGTACTGTTTGTGATGTCCAGTACTCTGAAATCAGGATCGGTATCTTTTAGTATTTCCTTGTTGGCGATTGTGGCCTGAAACGGAACTTCAGCCTTGCGTTTTGATATAAATTTACTACTGTTGAGATAGCGGTTGTTAAGTGAAACCATGTCAACAACAATAAGTAAAATGAGTGCTGCAGTTAACCAGTTTTGTTTGATTTTATTCATTCCAAATGCATAAATCAATCCGGCAGCAAAAGTGATAAACAGAAAACTTCTTATCGCATCGGCTTTGAAAATAGAGATTCTAATATCTTCCAGCTTGCTAATAAACAAGTTCATTTGAGCAGCATCTGTGGGATTTGATTGTTTGATTCTTGCGAATTCTTCTATCTCCATCGAACTCAGGAAACTGAAGAAAAGGTTTGGAAATAGATAGAAGATCAGTGATAAGCCACCTGTAACACCATAAGCAATAAAGAAATATTTCCTTTTTTCCTTTAAAAGTAAAGGGTTTTTATACAATTCATACAGACCCATCATGGCCAGCAGTGGAATGCAAAATTCAGCGATAACAAGTGTCATTGTCACAGCACGGAATTTATCATAGCCTGGCATAAAATCTAGAAACAGGTTTGTGACCGGCATATAATTTTTACCCCAGCTCAGGGCGATTGAAAGGATAGTAGCCGCGAGCAATGCCCATTTGTATTTTCCTTTTACAATAAACAAGCCGAATACGAACAGAAAAACAATAATTGCTCCTGCATAAACCGGTCCTGATGTTCCGGGCTGATCGCCCCAATACGCATTCTGTTGTGCCAGGGCTTGTTTAAAGTTTCTGTCAACTCCATCAAGACCCGGATTATTTGTGCCGATCATCGCTGATGCACCACCTTTGGCATTCGGAATCATCAGCGACCATGTTTCGCCAACTCCGTAACTCCAGTGGGTGATATAACTACGGTCCAAACCATCAGTCTGATCAGCAATGTCTTTTGTGAGGATTGGCTTGCCTCGGGTGGTGTCCTTGCCGTAGTCATAGGCTGCATAAAGATTTGTTGCATGGGTCAACACAGCAAATAGCGCTGCGATAAGCAAAAAACCGGTTGCTTTCGAAAATGCAGGTAATTTTTTAAACCTGATGGCATCTATCAATTGCGCAAGACCTATTAAAAGTACAAGCATCAGCAGGTAATACGTGATTTGTAAATGTCCGGCCTCAATTTCAAGTGCCAGGGCAATAGCTGTTAAGATTGGTCCTTTCAGATAACTGCCTTTGTAGGTAAGTACTATTCCGGCTATTACCGGCGCCATATAACCAATGGCAAATGCCTTTGAAGTGTGTCCGGCACCGATGATGATGAAAAAATAGGAAGATAGCCCAAAAGCGATGGCCCCTGCCATACTCAACCAGGGATCGATCCCGAGTACAAGCAGAAGAATGAAAAATCCCAAAAAATAGACGAAAACTGCATTGGCAGGATAGGGAAGACCCAAACTAACAATATGTTTCAAATAACGCATAAGGTTGCCACTGTATACCACTGAAATTTGCCAGGCTGGCATACCACCAAACATGGAGTTTGTCCAAAGGGCTTCTTCGCCGGTCTTTTCACGAAAATCAACGATTTCTTTCGACATTCCCTTGAACATAGTAATATCATGTTGGTCGAGTCGCTTTCCTTCGAGTAAAGGACTAAAATATGCTAAAGTAATACCGATGAAAACGAGGATTGCCGTTGCAAACGGAAAAATAGTTTTCCAATTAAGTCGCTGTTTTAACATACTATTTGGGTTTGTTGTTATCATTAATTTCTTCAAAATCAATATATTCTCCAATATTTGAATCTGATTTTGCTGGTTCTTTCGGGGTGTATTTTACTTTTACTTCCCCTTCGTGCTGAGGTTGATGCTGAGTTTGTTCAAAGCCGGGCATCCTACTTTGCATCCGCTTAACAAACCTAACAAGTAAAAATGGGACAAGGTATCGCAGGATAAGGCGAAATGCATAATAAATTATCAGCACCCAAAAGATGACAGAAAGAAAAGATTCCATTCAAAAATGATTTTAGCTATGCTCTGTAAGGTGCGAAATTAAATAAAAAACCTGTTTGATGAAAGTCAGCTATGATTAGATAATCAATAATTAAGTTGTGGTTGATCTCAAACTGATGTACTTATATAAAAAACAAACAGAAGGCAATGTAAAACATCACCTTCTGCTGTACCTTAAATAAATATTCTTTAGGCGATTGCCTTATTAACGTTCGTCAGAAACAGTCAGTTTTTTTCTGCCTTTTGCTCTGCGGGCCTTGATGATATTCCGACCATTTGCAGTAGCCATTCTTAATCTGAATCCGTGTTTGTTTAGCCTCTTTCTGTTCGAGGGTTGAAATGTACGTTTCATATTGCCTTATTTTGGGAGTGCAAAGGTAAAAATATTTTCTTTTTTACCAAAACTATCGGTTTAAATATTTAAATAATTATCTGAAAAATTGCTATATGTATTGTAAATCAATACAATAAGTTATTCTTTTATTGGAATTTCTTTTAATGTTTCAACCAGATATTCCCAAAAAAGCCCAACTGTTTTGATATTTACCTTTTCTGCCGGCGAATGCGGATGCCTGATTGTTGGTCCAAATGATATCATGTCCAGCTGTGGGTAGGCTCCTGCAAGGATGCCGCATTCCAATCCAGCATGAATCACTTTCACTTCAGGTACTTTACCAAACTTATTGTTATAAACTTCTTTCATGGCTTTGAGGATGGGAGAGTTAACGTTTGGTTTCCACCCTGGATATTCACCAGAAGAGGCTGCAACTGCTCCGGCATTCGTGAAAACGCTGCAAATTTGTGAAGCCAGCAATGTTTTTGCTGCATCAACTGAACTGCGGCTCAGTGCTGCAATTTCAATTTTATCTTCTTTAAGGCGAACAATTGCCAAGTTTGAAGAAGTTTCCACCACGTCGGGCATATCGGCTGTCATCGCGATAGTACCATTCGGGCATGTTGATACAGCTTCGAACAAACCCCGTTGTGTTTTTAAATCGATCACCTTATCAGGTGTTTCAGTTATTTCACAAGTAACGGCCACGCCTTCATCAGTTTTGCTGTATTCTTCTGTTACAATCGCATTGAATTCATTAACGAATTTTACGAAATTTTGCTCGTTTTCGGCAGGTAAAGTGATGACCGCAAATGCTTCACGAGGAATCGCATTACGTAAATTACCTCCATTTATATTGGACAAACGGATACCATATTTTACAGCTGAATGCTTTAGTAATGCATTTAAAACAATGTTTGCGTTTCCACGTCCAAGATTAATATCCAAGCCCGAATGTCCGCCTTTCAACCCTTTAACTGTCAGGTTGAAAGAGATTGTACCAACTGGAACATCTTCAAACGATGGAGAAAAAACTCCGGTAGAATCAATCCCACCAGCGCAACCGATATAAAGTTCTCCTTCATCTTCTGAGTCAAGATTCAATAAAATATCACCTGATAGCAAGCCTGGTTTCAATTCATTTGCTCCGGTCATTCCTGTTTCTTCGTCACAGGTAAAAAGTGCTTCAACGGGCCCATGGACCAATTCTGTTGAGGCCAGCACTGCCATTGCAGAGGCAACACCTATTCCATTGTCAGAACCTAAGGTTGTATTATCGGCTCTTACCCAATCACCATCAATAATAGTTGAAATGGGATCGGTTGTAAAATCGTGTACTTTATCATTGTTTTTTTGGGGAACCATATCGAGATGTCCCTGTAACACAACGCCCATGCGGTTTTCCATGCCAGGTGTGGCTGGTTTTTTGATAATCACATTACCTGTTTCATCTTTTATTGTTTCCAAACCAAGTGATTGGCCAAACCCCACCATAAACTCCTGAATTTTATCTTCGTGTTTTGAGGGACGGGGAATCTGGGTTAATGCGTAGAAATTTTCCCATACTTCTTTTGGTTCGAGATCGAGAATTGTTTTGCTCATAATGCCATATTTATTGATGATATTGTGTTATTATTTTTGTTGGGATAAAAGTATAAAAATTGAGCGAATTATAGCCCTATTTGAACGTTATTCTCGAAATTTAGTTCATAATTATTTTGTGAAAATGATTTTGAAACATGTTTTGCAACAGATTTGTAACACGATCTAAAGCAACGATTCATAAACTATCAAAAAAAATGGAACCTACTAATAAGGTTCCGTTTTTTTTGAAAGTAATAAACGAAGTTATCTACCTAATTTTTAATAATTTATAAAAATATGGGTATCAAGTTTTTATGACTTTGTGTTTGGCTTATCCAGACCATAGCCTTTGTGCTTATCCACCATTTTAAGTACAACAGACAAAATCATCGCCATAACACCAAAACCTGCAAAAATAAATTCAGGAACAGTATAATCGTATTTTGCAGCAACATCACCGGCAGCGATTGCTTCAGCAACGCCTGGGTTGGCGGCACTTAAGGACCATCCGATCAAAATAGGAACAGCAAGTAATCCAATATTCTGAATCCAGAAGATTAAACCATAGGCTGAACCAAGAAATCTTTCTTCAACAATTTTTGGAACAGAGGGCCACATGGATGCCGGTACAAGTGAGAATGCCAATCCTAACACAACGATAGTGGCATATGCGACAAAGCTTGTGAATGCAGCAGCAGGAACAAGTGCGAAAATGAGGTGCGAAACAGTAAGTAAAATAGCACCATACAACATCATGGTTGCACCAAGTCCTTTTTTATCGAGGAATGCACCGATGAATGGTGTAAGAATCATGGCGCCTATCGGGAAATAGGAGAACATGGCAGCGGCATCCTTGATACTGATGTCCAGTTTTGATGATAGCATGTCTGTGGCAAACTTCTGGAAAGGGAAAATTGCTGAATAAAAAAGTACGCATAAACCGGCAATAGCCAAAAAACCAGGGTTTTTCATAATCAGCCACAAATCACTGACACGAAATACCTCTTCAGGTTCAGCACTCTCATCAGTGCCAATTTCTTTGTCAAGACGGGCATCCATAAAAGTATAGATGAAGAAACTGAGAAATCCGATACATAGAAACGCAAGACCCCAGAAAATTGAATTTGAAGCTCCACCGCTCTCGGCAAAAATTGGTGATAAACGAAATACAGCAAAAACACCGAGACGTGCAACAGCCATCTCCAAGCCCATCGCCAATGCCATTTCCTTGCCTTTGAACCATTTAACAATTGTTTTTGATACCGTGATACCAGCCATTTCAACACCAACACCAAAAATTGAAAATCCAAAAAATGCCAATTTAGCTGAGGCAGGAACCGAAACCCAGAAGCTGCCAAGCCATTCGGCTAATCCGCTTCCTGCAAATGCTTCCGTCAGAGCGAAATATTTAATGGCTGCACCTATAACCATTGCCAGGCCGGCAGTGATAATTGTGAATCTAATACCCATCTTATCAAGAATTACCCCTGATAAAATCAAAAAGAATGCAAAAACATTCAGAAAAAACTCTGAGCCACCAAGCATCCCGAAGGTTTCGGGTGACCATCCATGATTTCTTTCGAGCAGACTTTGCAGAGGTGCGGCCACATCAACAAAGAAATAGGCGAAAAACATTGTTAGGGAAATCAAACCGAGTGCTATCCACCGGGCTGTCTTTGAATCCCGAAGGGATCTTTTAATAGAATCTGTCATATGATTTTGGGTATTAATTATTTAATCGGGCTAATTTAGACAATTATTTTAATGGAGAATTTGTTGCATTTTATTTTACTTATAAACGTTTGTTAATATCTTGTTTATGAGAATAATAGAAGATTAAAAAATGTGAATTAATTGTTTGGTTTCAAAAAATTCTTCCGAAAACCATTTCGAAATCGGATGGTTTTGCACGATCCACCTTGCCGGCAACAACTCAATTTCATGTTTGAGATTCCCTCCTTTAAGTAGAATGATGCCATTGGGTTGGCTTCCCCGGCTTTTACCGTGGAATTTCTTTCCTACCCAACCCAGAAATTCAGGAATATTTGTAACAGCTCGGCTCACAATGAAATCGAAAGTTTTATTGACTTCTTCGGCGCGTTGCTGTGTTGCAACAACATTTGACAATTGTAACTGTTCAATAGCCTCATTGACAACCATGATCTTTTTACCAATACTATCAACAAGCATGAAATTTGAATCCGGAAAAAAAATTGCAAGTGGAATCCCAGGAAAGCCACCACCTGTTCCAACATCTAACACACTTGATTTGGTAGGAATTTTCAGATATTGGGCAATCGCCAGGCTATGGAGGACATGCCTTTCATAAAAATGGTCCATATCTTTTCGCGAAATAAGATTTATTTTGCTGTTCCAATCTTCATAAAAAGGTTTCATTGCTTCGAATTGTTCTAACTGTTTGTTAGAAAGCGAATTAAAGTATTTTCTGATCAAATCCATACAATTATTGTTCTTTAAAAGTGGCTGAAATTACCAATTTCAGTTGGGATTTTACCCGGAGGTCAAAATAATATTGGATTATTCGTCTAAACGTATAAATTTGTTCCAATTATGAAAGGAAGGTTGCGATTTCAGATTAGACTTTGTTTGTTGCTGATTCCATGGTTATTAACCACCGGATTGTTGGCTCAGGAGCGCATTACAACCGAACAATACATAAACACTTACAAAAAAATAGCCATTGAAAAAATGCGGGAATTTAAAATTCCTGCTTCCATAACCCTTGCACAAGGTATTTTAGAGTCGGGGAGTGGTAATAGTGAACTTGCCAGAAAAGCAAACAATCATTTTGGTATCAAATGTCACAAAGGCTGGACGGGAAAAACTTTTTCGTATACGGATGACGAACCCAATGAGTGTTTCAGAGCATACAAAACAGCAGAAGAATCATATCGTGATCATTCATTGTTTTTAACACAACGCGATAGGTACGCTGACCTTTTTACTTTAGAAATTACAGACTATAAAGCCTGGGCAGTTGGTCTCAAAAAAGCTGGATATGCAACAAATCCGCGGTATCCTGAATTATTAATTTCCATTATCGAGAAAAATGACCTGTCGCAATATGACCGGCTGGCCATGAAAAAAAAGGAATTAAAAGCTGCCCTTAGCAATATTGAATTATCATTTGCCTTTATTCCTGTTAATCCGAGCAAATACAAGGTGGTTGGGAAGTCAAAAAATGATCGTTTTATCCATAGTAATAATGGCCTGAAACTAATTTTCGCCCGTAAAGATGAAAGTATCGAAGCTATTGCTGATGAATTTGACGTATACCCTTATCAACTTTATAAATACAACGATTTTCAAAAGAACTACAAACCTGAGAAAGGAATGATGATTTATCTGGAGAAAAAACATCGTCGTTCTTCAGTAAAAATACCGCATGTACTGCGTGAAGGCGAGTCGCTTCATGCCGTCAGCCAATTATATGGTATCAAGTTGGACCGCTTGTATAAAATGAATAACCTTGAGGCGGGAGAAACCGTGAAAGAAGGCCAAAAATTACGGATCAGGTAAGGCTGATCGTATTATTTATACCAAATTGAATCATATGATTAAATCCTGGTAACGGGCTAATTACATATCTTTGTCACGGTTAAAATAAAAAACATTCCGGTTTAATATTATGAAAATCAAGATAGTAACAATAATTGGTGCCCGTCCTCAGATTATCAAAGCTGCGGCTTTAAGTCGTGCAATAAGAACGAAATTTCGAGATCAGATTGAAGAAATCATCGTTCATACCGGACAGCATTACGACGAAAATATGTCGGAGGTTTTCTTTGAAGAACTGGAAATTCCAAGGCCGAATTATAACCTTGGCGTTGGGTCGGCAAGCCATGGTGTGCAGACTGCACATATGATTGTAGGAATTGAGGAAATACTTTTAAAGGAAAAACCTGATTTTATTGTGCTTTATGGCGACACCAATTCTACCTTAGCCGGTGCCATTGCTGCATCAAAATTGCATATATCTGTGGTGCATATTGAAGCCGGATTGCGTTCTTTCAATAAATCGATGCCCGAAGAGATAAACCGTATTTTATGCGATCATTGTTCCACTTTGTTGTTTTCACCCACCAAAACAGGATTTGATAACCTGGTAAAAGAGGGATTCGATCCCCGTGCTGAAGCACCTTTTCATGCCGATAATCCTTGTATTTATCATTGCGGCGATGTTATGTTCGATAACAGTGTATATTTTGCCCAAATTGCCCAGGCAAAATCAACCATATTAGTAGATAAAAATCTCAAGCTGAACAATTTCATTTTGAGTACTATACATCGTGATAACAACACTGATCAGCCTAAAAGATTAAATAGTATTTTTCGCGCCTTGTTGGAGATTTCGACACTGAGTGGTCAACAAATTGTACTTCCGATTCATCCACGCACTACAAAGCTTTTACCTCAAAAACTTGAAAAGCAATTGCTTGACCGTGTTATGTCGAAATCAGAAATATTGATTATTCCACCTGCTTCTTTTTTAGATATGATTGTGTTGGAGAACAATGCTTCCTTGGTCATTACAGACTCGGGTGGTGTGCAAAAGGAAGCCTACTTTTTCGAAAAACCATGTATCATTCTTCGCTCCGAAACCGAATGGAGGGAGATTGTGGAAGTGGGTGCAGCCATCATTGCCAACGCTGATGAAGAACGTATTATTTCGGCATGGAAATCATTTCAACACAATGATAATCTGAAATTTACGCCGGTTTTCGGAAACGGTAAAGCAGCAGAGTTTATTTGTGAGCAATTATTGACAAATGTCAAAGAAAAAGTGTAATTCATTATTTTTTAAGTGAATAGTATTTTCTTTTAAAAAGATTTTGTAATTTTGCACTCCATTTTATAAATCATATCTATAAATTAACACATTAAATTATGAACCAGTACGAAACCGTTTTCATTTTAACTCCCGTTTTGTCTGAAGAACAGATGAAGGAAGCGGTAAAAAAGTATCAGGATTACCTGACCGAGAAAGGTGCTGAAATTGTGCACGAAGAGCATTGGGGAATGCGCAAATTAGCGTATCCTATCCAGAAAAAATCAACCGGTTTTTACCACCTGGTTGAGTTCAAAGCCGAAGGCGCTTTGATTGCTGATCTGGAAACCCAACTCAAGCGCGATGAACGCGTCATCCGATTCCTAACGGTGAAACTCGATAAGCACGCTGTGGCTTACAACGAGAAGAAACGCAGAAAAGCCAAAGAAACCGCCAAAGAAAAGGTAGAAGCTTAACAATTATTCAGTAACCATCAAAAGAATTTAACAATGGCTCAAGGAAGTACAGAAATTAAATATTTGACACCGATCGCAGTCGATACAAAAAAGAAAAAATACTGCCGGTTCAAAAAAAATCGCATCAAATACATCGATTATAAAGATGCTGATTTCCTCCTGAAGTTTGTGAATGAGCAGGGCAAATTGTTGCCACGCCGTATAACCGGAACTTCAACCAAATTTCAAAGAAAGACCGCTCAGGCAGTTAAACGTGCCCGTCATCTTTCATTAATGCCATATGTGGCCGATTTACTTAAATAAGCGAGGAGGAAAGAAAAATGGAAGTGATTCTTAAACAAGATGTAAATAACCTGGGTTTTACCCATGATATCGTGAATGTGAAAAACGGCTATGCCCGTAATTTCCTCATCCCTAACGGTTTGGCAATTATTGCAAGTGAAACCAACCGTAAAATTCTAACCGAATTGCAAAAACAGCAATCGTTTAAAGCTGCAAAAGTGAAAAACGAAGCGCTGGCAATCGCCAAAGTACTGGAAGGTCTTACACTGCGTATCGGTGCAAAAGCCGGTGCTTCAGGCAAAATTTTCGGTTCGGTGAATGCTGTTCAAATTGTGAACGCAATTAAAGAAGCCAAGAATATTGAAATTGATCGCAAACGCGTTGTATTGAACGAAGATGCTATCAAAGAAGTTGGTGAATACAAAGCAAAAATCAGACTGCATAAGGAAGTTCAATTTGATATTCCATTTGAAGTTTTTGCTGAGTAGTCAGGAAAATACTTAATTTTAAACCCAAACCTGTACCATCAGGTTTGGGTTTTTTTATGCTTTCAAATAATAAATATAAAATTTATTCCTCTCTTAAACAATTGAAGTACAGGTATATTCACCAGCTTTTCAGTGTCGAGGGGTTAAAGAGTGTCGAAGAATTACTTTTCAGTAAGTTCGAAACAATTGAACTAATCCTTACCGAAGACTGGCTTGAATCGAATGCTGATATTGTTGCATTATACCATGGCAGGGCTGAAATTGTTACTGAAAAAGAAATGATAACATTGAGTAATCTCACTACACCGCCTGGTGTGATTGCCATTGCAAAAATACCTGATTATCAAAACAATCCGATTGATTTCAAAAACAAAATCACGCTTGTACTCGATGGTATCAGCGATCCGGGAAATATGGGAACCATTATTCGCACTGCAGATTGGTTTGGTTTGGAAAATATAATTTGCAGTGAAGATACGGTGGATGTTTTTAACCATAAGGTTGTACAGGCGAGTATGGGGTCAATTTTCAGAATTAAAGTTCATTATCAGCCTTTGACCGATGTTTTTGCCAACGTTTCTGCAGCAGGAATTCAGGTTTATGGCGCTTTTATTGATGGTGCTGATATTTATAAATCGGAAAGCGACTTTAAAGAAGGAATTCTGGTGATCGGAAGTGAGTCACTTGGAATACGCCCATACCTGAAAGCTTTTATTACGCAGAAACTTTCAATCCCCAATTTTTCGAGAGGAAATGACAGGACTGAGTCACTGAACGCCTCAATAGCTGCTGCCATTATGCTTGCTGAAATCAGAAGAAAACAATCCTAAGCACCCACAATCACAGTGGTCATGGCATCGTAATTCAGGTATTTATTTGCAAGTTCTTTTAACTCATCCTGCTGCGTTTGTTGTATTTTTTGCAGGCTTTTTTCGTAATAGTCCATTCCTAATGCAAATCCTTGGATCGATTTAAATTTTTCGGCCTGGTTATACACACCGTCCAGGCTCCGCATATAACTCCCTGACAAATAATTTTTTACAAGATCCAATTCCTCTGTACTGATTGTTTCATTCTGGAGAATTTTCATTTCCTTTTGAATCTCCTCCATGGTTGCCTGTGTTACCGCTGAACCGGTTTCGGTTGAAATAGTGAAAATTGACCCTTGTTGAAAGGCGGAAATATTGGAATGTATGCCATAGGTATAGCCTTTGTCTTCGCGGATATTACTCATCAAACGTGAACCGAAATAACCGCCAAACAATATATTGAGTAACTGAAATGGAATAAAATCAGCATGTGTTCGGTGCACCATGGGCATTCCTATTTGAATGGCCGATTGTAGCGCATCTTTTTTAATAATATGTTCCTTTGTTGGTTTAAAGTATGTTACTTGATTAAAGTCATTAGGCTTGCCATCTGCATTCCATGCCGATCCGATGTGTTGGTGAACCAAATTCATGATTGTATGATCAATCGGGCCACTTAAAATGATATAGCAATTGTTTGAGCCATAGTTGTTTCTGTAAAAATCTTTTAAATCTTCAAGCCGCAATGTATCATAGTCGTTTACCTGTGTACTCACCCCATAAGGAGTATCGTTGCCAAATACCAATTCATAAATTGCTTTCAGTGCAATATTTTTTGGTTTTTCGCTTCGGATGATAAACTCTTCCTTTGTGATGTTCCGTATAATACCAAAAGCTTTTGGAACAAATGAAGGTTCTTTCAACATACTTTCGATAAAAGGGATTACCTGCTGGAAATCCTTTTTCAGACACATCATGGTCACGTCCGATTCGTCCTTTGATGCGTATTGGCTGATGTAAGAACCATAGAAATCAATATGTTGCATTAATTTATTGCCCGGATAACTTTTTGTACCTTCTTTTAGCAAGCGAATGGCACTATTTGCCACCAGTGGCCTAGATTGACCCGCAGTTCCTGAGTTAAAAATAAAATCAATTTTCAGTGCCTGCTGTTGGTCATTTCGAAACACGAAAACAGGGATGCCATTGTCAAGTTTGTGGCTTTCTGGCTCTGCTAACTGCAGTTTTTGAAGGTGATTGGTGACGGGGGCAATATTTCGATTGGGCATATTTTTAATTTCGATGATGAATATTCAGATTCACTTGTGAACTGGGTGTTTATTTTGCAGATTTTGTTAGATAATACAATGTGCTACAATTGGCAGATTGAAATATTTCGTTGGCCGTTTGCTTAATAACGGAGAGGCTAATATTAGCGTAAAATGTTGATATTTTGTTTATTAAATTGATGTCACCAAGATGTTCATACATTGCCAGATCGAGTGCTCTGTTTGCCAGTGGGATTTTTGAAAACTCAAATCCGGTGGCTGCCCTGTTTTTCACTTTTTGTAAATCTGTTGCTTTTATTCCATTGTGGCAAAATGTATCAATCGCGTCCTGAATGGCTGCATCAGCCTCACCGATACTCACATCCGGCATTAATTTGCCACTTATAATAAACAATCCAGGGTCAATATCGCCAGTGATATAGGCATCTATTTCGGAAAAGAGTCTTTTCTTTTTTACCAATTCCTTCTTTAATACTGAAGATTCGCCTGAACCGAGAATATCTGAAATTAGATCGGAAGCGATATAGTTTTTATCCATCCGGCTGCAGCTGTGCCATGCCTTATAAATGGCATTGGTTGGAACATCGCGGTGCACAGTTAAAGTACGTGCCTCCTTTTGATCCGGTTCAGCAGGTAATTTTCGTGTGTTTTCTGGTCCTGAAGCGATGGGCCCGAACCATTTTTCTGCAAGTACGCGTATTTCATCAGATTGAATATCTCCGGCAAGACTTAAAATGGCATTATTTGGATTGTAATATCTTGAATAGAAAGATTTTACATCGGCCATGGTTGCCTCAGCAATATGTTGGGTTGTTTTACCAATCGTATTCCATTGGTAAGGATGCACCTTGTAGGCAAGTGGTTTCAATAAAAGCCAAACATCACCATAAGGCTGATTGAGATAGCTTTGATTGAACTCCTCAATCACAACCTGACGCTGTACTTCCAAACTTTTTTCGGAAAATGCCAGATCGAGCATACGATCCGATTCGAGCCAGAATGCTGTTTCCAGATTATTTTTTGGTAGTGTCAGGTAATAATTGGTAAAATCGCAATTGGTAAAAGCATTGTTTTCGCCACCTGCTTTTTGCAATGGTTCATCATAACTTGGTATATTGATTGATCCACCAAACATCAGATGTTCAAACAGATGGGCAAAACCGGTTTTGTCAGGATCCTCATCCCTCGCACCTACATCATATAAAATATTCATGGCAACCAATGGAGTAGTCGGGTCGTGATGTACGATCACACGAAGGCCATTTGATAAGGTGAATTTGTCAAAATTTATCATGGAAAAGTTTTTATGAAAATGATCAGGATATTTGATCAGAATTCCAGATACAAAGGTCGCATTTTTTCGGATAGATAATTCGATCAGAAATGTTGTACGTTTCATTTGATATTTTCCTGTCATTTCTCTTGAAATTAAATGCTGAAAGCGCTAATTTTATCCTGACTGATTGAAATCACCCACATGAGGTAATTCGATGAAACGTTTATTTTACAGGAAAGGCTTGAGGTTCAGATATATTTCGGTTACAACAATTATCCGGATCGTTCTATGCTGTTTTTGGTCTTTGTCCGTATTATCACAGGTAGTTACAGAAAAATCAAATGACCTGATATGCATTTCTGAAATTGAATACGACGAAATAAAAGCAGATATTTTAGCCGGATTAACATACCTTGAAGATGAACAAATACAGAAAACAATTGATTTGCAATATTATAAAGGTGAGTGGCCTATTTTTATCAGTCTGCGAAAACCGATGAAATTGGAAGGGAAATCAAAGTTCTACGATTCAAATTCTTTTGGTGTAATTCCAATACAAATTAGTCTGTCTGAAATGTATCTTCATTTTCCGGAGTATGTTTCAATTCCTGCAATGCTTGAAAAATCCATGCCTCATATTTTATCCTATCGGACAGATAGCTTAGGAACATTTGGTTTCTGGCAATCATTACCGCCTGGTAAAATGCTTCGCAAAAACAGAAAATCCGGTTTTCAGCCTGACATAAAAAGACCAAATCATTTTCCTTTGCGAACAGAGTTTACCAATAATTTTGTGAATGTATTCGATGATACAGATGATCAGGCACTTGCACTTCATTCTATGCTCCTTTACAACAGGGTGATGGAAAAAGCCGGTTCAGCCGGTAGCTTGGTTGACATCCCTGATTCAATTCCGGTTTTTTTTGAGAAATATCGTGATATCAACAGGAACAATATCCTGCTTTTTGACTTAAAAAATGGGTCAGGATACAATACCGGGGCTTTTTTAACCTGGTATGGAAAAGAATATAAATTTGAGAGACCCGGTGGAATTTCATATTATGCCAACAATATCTCTTGGTTTTTGCCTATGAGTTGTTTGCATACACCTGATTATGTCCCTCATATCCCGTTTTCGACCAACGATGTTGATGTGGTGGTAAATGCAAACATACTTACCATGCTGGCCGATTTCAATTTACTCGATTCTACCCGGGGTGTATCCGAATCGTTAGAGTTTATCCGTAAAAAAGTTGCAGAGGCTGATTATGAAAGAGTAAGTTTGTATTATCCTAACAAGTATCAGTTACATTACGTCGTTTCACGTGTTTATGCTGCCAGTAAGGGGCAATGTCTTCAATCTGAAGCCGAAATACTTATCTCCGATTTAAAATCACATCAACAAGCAGACGGGAGTTGGTTGGGTAAAAGAGGAAAGAATAAAGCCGATATTGTGCAATCGACGGTCAACGCCTTATTGGCATTATTGAACTTTGAAAATTATGATAAAAACAAATCTCTGGATATTATTCGCAAAGCAGTATTATTTCTTCATGAAAATTCAATGCAAGAGAATGAGTCGAAATATTGGGAGGGCGGTATATTCTTTTGTGCCGGAATGTATGTCGGACATTGGGTTTCATGGCAATCAGACTGTTATACCACAGCCTTGGTAATCGAAGCTTTCACAAAATATCGTAAGGTTATCGAACAAAATGAACTCATATTGGTGAAGTGACCATTATTTTTTTCACTGAAATGGAATCACTAATTTCTTTACCTTTGAAAAAAATTTGATTTTATAAAACATGTTAAAAATCAGTATGTTATGAAAAGAGACGAAAAGATCTTCGATTTGATTTATCAGGAAAAAGAACGCCAGATGCATGGAATTGAACTCATCGCATCCGAAAATTTTGTTAGTGATCAGGTGTTAGAGTCGATGGGTTCGGTATTGACAAATAAATATGCCGAAGGTTATCCTGAAAAAAGATATTATGGTGGATGCGAAATCGTTGACCAGACCGAACAAATCGCGATTGAC
>CAITDJ010000110.1 GCA_903891085.1 uncultured Bacteroidota bacterium
TACTGCCATCATATACATCAACAGAGGCGATATCGCCAGTAATGTAGTTGAAGTATTGATCAAATTCCAGATAAAGTGAAGCGGCATTTCCGGCATTCACTACTGGTGAGTAGAGAATAGAGTGAGTTACAGAACCACTTCCTGCGGCATCAGCGTCAACCAGCATATAAGGTGTACCTGTGAAAGTTCTTACACCTGCCGGTGCAACAACTGTCCATGCACCACCTTCAATGTCATCAGCTCCTGTTTCTACGGTCCATCCTGCTGGTAATGAGCCACCATCGAATGTTTCCATCAATGGCACGAAAGGCGAAGATGTGCCGCCCTGCCAACTAGCTAATCCTGTTGGTGTGACATAAAGGCCTGATGGTGTGGCCAGAATTTCCTCCAGTAACCAGGTAAAACTTGATACATCGAAAATAGAAACAGCATCATAGTTTTGCACGGTGTAGCCAGGTTTGAATACATCAATGTTATAAACTCCTTTACGGAACTGATCCCAGGTGAATGTACCTGAACCATCAAGGGTTTCATCATAGATAAGCCCAAGATCTGGTTCAGAAATATTCTCAAAAGTTACCAGTGTACCGGCAGGACTGTCACCAGAATTAGTTGTTACAGTTACGTCAACAACGGTATACATATCCTTTTCGAGTATATTTGAATAGGCAGCAGGTGAAGTTTGGCCTGCGTCATAATTGACTGTTACAGCCCAACGATACACGCCCCAATCCTGAACACCCCAGTCGAAATCGACGAAGTTCTGCTGAACGGTATTACCAATCAAATCAAACGATCCTGGCTGGTAAACCTTTTCACGCCATACATCGTAGCTAACAATACCACGAGTGCTACTATCGACAAATTGAGGGAATTTTGCATTCTCAGAGGTAGTTTTAATCATTCCAAGACCTGAAGGTACAGATGTAGCGCCAGAATAATCTTTATGATCAGTAGATGTGTAGTCACCCTGTCCTAAGGCTATTTCACGGCCGGCAGTATTGGTTACAAATCCTCTAAGCATCCAGCCCTGATAGTTAATTCCATATTCTCCGGTAATCGTTGTCCACGATCCGCCATTGTATGCGAAGAAATCATAACGATCTGCAATTACCTGTATAACATCGGATGTAGGTTCGTTAAAGGTACCACCCGGGCGTTCAACATACATAGCAATCCAAAGATTTTCAGTGTTGTCAAATTCGACATCCTGATCAAGCTCAATTATGTTCCATTGGTCTCCAACTAAAGTTCCGGTTACATTTTGAGAATAAAGAACTGTTGTTCCGTCTCCTGATAAAATTCTAACCTCGGTGAGGTAATCACCTACATCCGGCATCTGATATACAGCAACTTTTGTTACATAACCGGTACCATACTGAACAAGTTGTTCTGGCACAAATTTAGAAGCCCAAATTAAACTATAATCTAAAGCTTCAGCACCAATTCCGCCAAAGCCCTGCAAATCGATGTCATACAATAACCATTCTTCAATTGGTGGTTCAGCGCCAGAACCATCCCATGAAATCTGGACTGCATCGCTGCTCAGTTCGGTAGCTGTAACTTCTCCAACAGGAAGAGGCATTTCCATCATATAAAAACTGTTGGTAGTTGTTCCACCATGTGCAACTAACTGACCAGTAAGGTTTTGTCCGGTATATCCGCTTGCAGTTACGAGGATTCCATAATTTCCGGCATAGGCAAGGGTTGTATAAGAACCATTGAGTCCTGTCTGCACAGAATAAGAATAATCATTGTTTGCAACCCTTACAGTTGCGCCTTCAATAGGATCGTTGGTAAGGAAATCATACACGAAACCATTGAAAGTCCCTACGCCTTTTGTAGTAACGGTTACGGCTGTCGATAAGGCTGATTCGCCTTCATCAAAAACAGTAGATACCCTGTAAGTGTATGACGTATTGCGGGCAAGACCTAAATCGGTATAGGTTGTGCCGGTTTGCGGTGTAGCAGTAATTTTTACACCGTTGCGGTACACATTGTAACCGATAAATGCACGGTTTGGCGTGCCTGTCCATGTCAGCTCTGCGCTTACCAAAGGAGCGGTCGGAGCCGGGTCAACAACAGTAACGGTGAGACCGGTAGGAACATCGATGGTGGTGGTGAAACCCCAAACCGGACCATTGGTCGTACCATTTGAGTTTCTCACATTTACCTGCCAGAAATACTGCAGATTTGGTTCGAGACCAGCCAGTTCATAAGACTCGGTCAGATCACTTGTCCAATCAACAACAACAGTTGCAGGAGGATAGGTTGTTCCGAGAATTAACTGATATTCAAACACATTAGCACCAAATGTCCACTCAAGCATATCACCGTTTGTGATATTGATGGCACCATCAGCAGGATCAAGATAGGTTGTTATGCCAGGTGCGGGCATGGCGGTAACATTGTACCAAGCATCAAAATCACCAATTCCACTGGTAACTAAATAGTAGGTACCGGCAAACAATGGGAAATTATAAATCCCTCCCAATTCCTGAACCAATGCATTGGTAGCCATAGGACCACCTTCACCATTGAAATCTTCAGCATAAATAGCAAAATTACTCACACCATAAGTCGAGTATAAACTAAACAACTTATCTGTTTCAAGGGTTATTGTGAAAACCATATCCAAATCACCAACTCCGGTTCCAAGATCATTCGGAAGAATATAGTTCTTGTATAATCCGAATAACTCTCTTGTTTCGGGTCGAGTTAATTCTGTTGCAGCCAACGGGGCTGCGAAAACACCCATATCAATCGCGTTTTCCCAGACATCACCACTCAGAGGTGTATATGCAGTACCACTGTAGGTTGCTGTGAGTGCAGCACGGTTAATACCACTATAAATGATAGCGAATGTACCGGAAAATGCACCTGGTGTGGTTATAGCGGCGACATCGTTGGTCAAACCGAATTCAGTGGTTAATTCACCCCCGCCAAGCGTGTATGGAAGAGCCGGTGTAAGAACATCGATGAATCCATCAACATTATTGTCGATATCGGCAGCAGTGATTACAAAATCACCAGCACCTGCATTGTTCACTATTTCATATAATGCGGGTTCCATCCAGGCACCTATCGGGCGATAGCCCAAATCAAGGATTGGATTGCGAATCGCCATTCCCGGGATAGTTGAAATGAGGAAATCATCAAAATCGAGATATAAATCTGCAGAATTGAGTGCTTCGGATGATATTGTAAAGAATGCTGTTCCACCAGCATAGACACCCAATGGGATTTCCACAAATTTATAATTGAGTGATGGTGTATGATCTGCAGGATTGTATGTATACACGGGCGTAAAGGTTGTGCCAAAATCCAGACTCATATACACTGTAAATGCAAAATTTGCAGCAGGAGTTGGAACAGTTGGGTAACTCGTATAATTAACAGCCCTGTAATTGAATTTCAGTGTATAGTTATTGTCCAACAACTCAACAAAAGGGGTTGAGAATTGTCCAGTTCTAGAGGTAGTTGCTCCCCAAAGGTTTCTTGTAAACCGCTTTGAATCGTTGAGTCCGCCAAAATCACGAACACTAAAGTTTCCAAGCCAGTTTGCAGGCATTGCAAAGGCTGCAATTGCATTGAAATCCTCGAAAAGTGATGATGATACAGTAGCCTGAACAACCGTTGAGGTAACTGCTACAGGCACCGATGCATTAAAAGGATCGTTTGTTGACATAACAAATGAACCATTATAAGCACCCGCAACTGAAGGGTTAAAAGTAACGTTTAAGGTTGAAGTTGCTCCTGGAGCCAACGAAATTGGCAATCCGGCAACACTGATTTCTGGTGAGGCACTGCTCAATGCAACGTTCAAATTTGCCACACCGCAATTGGTTACATCGTAAGACCTTTGATATACACCTAAATCAAACGTAGTACCGTAATCAAGGGCGGTAGCTCCGTTAAAGTAAGAATAAATATTTGGTCCAACAAAATCATCAAGAAACAAGTACCATTGATCTGTCGAAATAGCCTGCACAGCTACATAAACAGCCTGACCGTTGTAGGCAGACAAATTGTAGCTATACTGTGTCCAGGCAGTTCCGGGTCCAATATTAGATGCTAAGGTAACTGTGAAGTCAGCTTCATTTTTACCGGTGGTCGACAGTTTGACATTAAACCGATCTATATAACTTAAACTATAGTTTTTTGCCCAAAATGAAATGGTATTATTACCCGGTCCGGGAAGTAGTTGAGGGGTGATAAGCCAGTCATTATGAGCAGTAGCAGAATAAGTTATACGTGCACAGTTAACACCTGAATGGGGAGTACTTGTGCTACTAACCCAAGTATTCGCATCTCCGCCATTAATTCTGGTCCAGCCAGTCGGAGGGAAGCTTGCTGTTTCAAAACCTTCGTTGAGGGAGGTTGGGCAGGCGATTTCTGTCTCTCTGTTGCTCGAGGGAGTAATCTGATTGCTTGTGAAGACAGTATAACTGGCTTCGATAGCTGACGCGGCTTTTTCGTCCAGGTTACGAGGCTCTGTTTGAGAGAAGCCGGTCACCCAGAAAGCAACCAGCATGATGCTGATTAGCCATCGCAAATTCGTAAGTTTTTTGTACATAATGAATTAATTTAGTTAGTATTTCAAATTGTTTTACTGCAATTGCAGATTGAAAAAAAAAACTTCTTTACTACCAAAACCTCCTTTCTTAGGCTAAGAAATTTATAAATAAGAAAAATTCAACATATCTGGTTAAAAATCAAATATCTGACAACAGAAGAAAAATGAATATATATGTATTGAGGGGAAAAATGTCTGATTTGGGTAAAATCATTAGTGGCAGCAAGCACAAAGTTATGCCGACCGGGTTTGATCACTTCAATATTGCGTTGATTCGTCATGAAAAAAGGCATTTAAAGGGGGTTCCTTAAAACATTTTCTTTATGGCGGTCTTTGCGCAGCAGAAACCCGTTAACTGCGATGAATTAGTTGTAAAGGTAAAGTATTATTTTCTACTAATGTTAACAAAGTTCGAAATATTTTTCACCTTTTATTTGGAAACAGAACAAATCGCATTGTCTGTTGGCTTACATATCATTTGCAAGTATATTAAATTGCGTTACCACATCATACAGATGATCTGAATGACATGGGTTTGATTTTACTATAATTTTAATCTTCATGTATTTAAATAAATCAAATTGGATTTATCAGGTATACGTGACAGAATCAGAAATCTCCAGATTTCTGTTACCCCGCTTTCAGAAAAAACAATGTTGTTATTCAATAAAATATTTCACCTTCATGCTAACGAAACAGATGGCCAATCAGTTAAATTTCAATTATTTTGTCTTGCATCATTGAAAATAGTGCAGCTATGAACCAAAAGCCGGCCAAACACAATACTGTGACTATTGAATATTACTTTTCTATTGTCAGATAATGCCATTTTTACGGTACGATACCTCATCAACATATTCACCTCTCCAATTGCTTTACATATTTGCGTTAGTAACAACCCTTTTAAGGGGCGGCAAACGACTGATTACTGCCTGGTTCATACGCAAGTAATGCCATATCAATACCCCCTGATGCTTCTAAACAATTACCGGTCAGCATTACTCAAAGTTATTTTCACTGGATAGTAACTTTTCAATAAAATAGCGTACCCTGATGAAAACCAGTAATCCGTTGTGCGTTGGCGTCTGGCATTGTTTCCACACCACAACAATTAACGTAAGACCTGCACAGCGATTCAAAAGATTAATTTGGAAAGTTCAAAAAAATAATGAACTTTGTGCAATGTAAGTTGAAACAGTTTGTCGTTTTATCAGACAATGAAGATCATGGGGGCTGCTGACACTATGAAGAACAGATTATTTGGATTTTAGCAATCGTAAAAGGACTTCGATGATAACGTAATGAATATGTTTGAGTTAATTTCGACAAATACGGTGAAAATTTCAATTTATAAACAGAAAACAAAACATTCGATAACCAATAAACTTTATAAAATGAAAATAAACTTCTTACTTTATGTGACACTTACCGGCATGATTTCTTGTTTAAGTCCATCGGAAACCACCAATCAAAGCAACAGTGCTTTGCGTATGGATAAAATGCCACCTATCGAGGAACAATCGATACAAGCAGCGGAGAATCAGACAAAAGAAATAAGCGGATTAAAACTGTTGGGTCAGGCTTTTGGAAGGTATGAAGGTAAACTCCCCTGTTCAGATTGTGAGGGAACAGTAACCTTGCTTGAAATCGATGAAGGAATGTCGTTTGTGATGGATCGCAAATATATCGGAAAGGAGACACGAAATCCTACGCTGGTAAGCAAATACACTTTTGATGAAAACACCAACATCATCACACTGAATGATATGGCAGGTGAACCAAATAAATTTTTAGTAAAATTGGGAAGCCTGACGCTACTTGATGAAAACAGCAAAATTTACACAGGAAACCTCGCCGATAAATATGTATTAACTAAAATAAGTGAGTAAAAAAGTTTGGGAGTTTAGGGTATAGGTCTAAAGATTTGAGTTCGGAGTTGGCCTCAGCACTGTCCTGTTTTTACCTATTTCTTTTTCTCCACAAAATCTATCGCACCTGAATTTACACAATACCTCAGGCCGGTTGGAGCTGGTCCATCGCTAAAAACATGGCCCAGATGACCATCACATTTCGAACATTTTATTTCAGTTCGCTGCATACCATACGTCTTATCAACAATTTCGGTAATTTTTGTTTTATCGACCGCTGCAAAAAAACTTGGCCAGCCTGATCCGGATTCATATTTCGTTTTTGAATCGAACAACTCCTGTCCGCAACCGGCGCATACATAAACGCCTTCTCCTTTGTGCTTATAGTATTTTCCCGTAAATGGCGGCTCGGTGCTGCATTGGCGAAGTATTTTATATTGATCTTCACCCAGTTCGTTGCGCCACTCAGCGTCAGATTTTTCGATTTTTTGTATCATGCCTTCAGGGATTTGATAGGTTTTTGTTTCTTCGGATTGATTGGTATCTCTGGTTTGCGATTTGCCGGTTAAATGCAAAACCAGTAAAAATGCCAACAGGAACGGAAACACGATCTTCATTTTGAATTGTTTACATTCTATAACAATTTCTGTGTAAAAAAGTTTTAGTGACGTAATTTTATTTTGATATGCTGGAAAAGTTCATAGTTTTGTGATATTCATGATTTAAGATATTAATTTAAAACCTTATCATTTCAAAAAACCTTAGTAGAAAGTAAAGAAAACAATTCATTGACCTTATTACCTTATTGTCAATAAAGATGAAAATAGAATACAATAATTTATACAGCCATTTTATACTAACCACATTACACCGGTTACCACTCATTTCTGAAAAACACAGGGAAAGAATTGAAAAATATATTACTGGTATTGTAAAAAACAATGATTCTCAATTATATGCGATATATGCTAATCCCGAGCATGTACATTTTCTAATTTCACGTTCTCCAAAAATTTCAGAAGAAACCATGGCTTGTATTGTTGCTGAAAGTTCGCAAAAATTTATTATTCAAAACAAACTCTGCAACAATCAATTTGCCTGGCAAGAATCAGCATCTGCTTTTTCAGTATCAAAGTCGGATGTTGATCGGGTTTGCAAATACATCTTAAATCACCTAAACACCATCGAAAAGTTACTTTTTTAGAAGAATACGAAGAATTTATCAAATTTTACCAGAAAACTTTACTGCCTTCAGAGAAAAATATTGAATCAGAATAAGGTAATAAGGTTTGATTGAATACTATGGCTCATCGCTACTAAGGTTAAAATGAAAATGAAAATAAGGTTTTAGAAACTTACTATTACGGTTTTCATGTACATCAAAATACTAATTGATCCATTCTTACTCTCAGCACATCAAAATAAGATTTAGCCAAAGTTTTTCACGATAAATCAGAATTACAGTAACTTCGTTAGAAAATTACAGATGATGATGCAAATGATTCAGGAAGCCATTGATTATATTCATAATCAAGGCGTTAAACAACCGGAAACCGGTATCATACTTGGTACAGGACTGAATGGTATGGTGCAATTGATTCAGGTTGAACATGAAATTGATTATGCCGACATTCCCCATTTCGTCACCTCAACGGTGGAATCGCACCGTGGAAAACTTATTTTTGGAAATATTCATGGCAGGCAGGTGGTAATGATGCAGGGACGGTTCCATTTTTATGAAGGCTACAGCATGCAGCAAATCACCTTTCCTGTGAGGGTGATGAAAGTACTTGGTATCAAACAGTTGTTGGTTTCAAATGCGTGTGGTGCCCTGAACCCCACATTCGAAGCAGCAACGATGATGTTGATTGACGATCATATCAACTTTTTACCGACCAATCCATTGGTTGGTCCAAATATCAAAGAACTGGGTGTCCGGTTTCCCGATATGAGCCAACCTTATGACCGTGAAATGAATGAAAAATTAAAAAGAATTGCCGCCCGTGAAGGCATGACACTCAACGAAGGGGTGTATGCTGCCTGGATTGGCCCAAGTCTTGAAACACGCGCGGAATACAGGTTTTTGCGCATGGCAGGTGCCGATGCTGTGGGTATGTCAACTGTGCCCGAGGTAATTGTGGCAAACCATATGCGACTTCCTGTGGCCGGGGTATCAGTGATTACCGATTTATGCGATCCTGATCATTTGCATCCGGTAACCCTTGAGTATTTCATCGAAAATGCAGCAAAAGCTGAGAAAAATATGATGAAATTATTTAATGCCTTTTTACAGGAAACATAGCATGCCTGAACCGGAAAGCCAGATTATATTATTCATCTTAAGCCAAATTTCTGGACGCTGACAATTAGGTAAAAATTGCAAATGAGGATTTAGCCTTTTGGTAAGGTGAATGAAAAAGTTGTTCCTTTATTCACTTCACTTTCAACCCAGATTATTCCTTCCTGTTTTTCGATAAAATCTTTACACAACAGCAAACCAAGTCCGGAACTGAGTTCACCTTCAGTGCCAGGACGACCCAGCGATTTTTCAATAAGAAAAAGCTTGTCGATCATATCATTGCGGATTCCTATACCCGAATCGATTACATTGACCTGAATAAAACCATCTGTCATATCCCTGGCAGACACCAAAATATTTCCTTTCCGTTCAGTAAACTTCACGGCATTCGTAACCAGGTTACGAATTACGGATAGCAGCAAATGCTCATCAGCCAATACATGAAGCAAATCACTCACTTCAACAGCCACTTTAATTTCTTTGGCTACGTACATATCCTGCAAGGGTTCAAGCGCCTGCCCAACAATTTGTTCAAGATTGAATTTTTCCTTTCCGATAAAAACATCCTCCTTTTGCATCTTCGACCATTCGAGCAGGTTCTCAACTAACCCCTGCAACGAACGCGCGGATTTGTTTATGCTTTTCGACATTGCCACTATCTCATCATGACTCAAATCGAATGATTCGTCAGTAAACATATCTGTCAAACCAATATATGAACTGATCGGCCCACGTAAATCATGTGAAATAACTGAAAAGAGTTTGTCCTTCTCGGCATTCAACCGGGCAAGTGATCTTTCGTTCGTAGCAATGACTGATTGCAGTTGATTTCGAATGGTATTATCGTGAAAAACAAGTAATTTTCCCACCTTTCCTTTGGCAGGTTTACGAATCTCCGAAACGGTGACCAGATAGGAGTTTTTGGTTGTTTTTGTATCAATCCTGACTTCTATTGTTGTATTGGACGGGTCTTTCAATAACTCAATCAACAACGGCTTATCGGCCCATAAATCTAAAGTGGAGTCTGCCAATGGGATTTGTTCCCACTGGAATATTTTCAACGCGGAAGGATTGCAATCAATTACTTTATTATTTGGATCAACAACAACGATACCATCCACCATACTATGAAAAATATGATCGCGTGCTATCGGAACCAGATTCAAAAATCTGAATTTTATAATACTAACGGAGAGTGCCAGCCCCGACAAGGAGAAAGCAAAGGGTGTGGGGTCGAGATTATCGACTGGCATTAATCCAACAAAATACACGGTAAATGAAAGAATTGGAATCAAAACGGCTACAACCATGGCAATTCGCTGATAGCGGAAATAGGACTTGATATAGAACATTTTCCTGAACAGCACGACCAACCCCACTACTACCAATGAATACGAATAGACAACATGAACAAAATACCAGGGTCCAAAAGACAATTTAAGGGTAGGGAACGGCCCTGATTCCTGAAGAAAAATTGCTTTATAATACAGGGGATGATATTCGCTGGTAAACGCCAACATCATCGTTATTACCGGAATAACAAAAAGTAGCCTGGTTATCGACGCAGGGAGGCCACTATCACGGGCAACAAGCTGATAAATAACCAAAAGCATCAGGGGAGTTACAAAAGGAATAGCGAGGTACTCAATTCTTAACCAGAATTTCATGCTATCGAAGGAAGTACTTGCAAGTTCAAAACCATAAGAGACCGACCAAATGATCACCGCAATCATGGCCAATGAAAAAGTTCTCCCTCTTGATCCATATTCCGGACGCCAGGCCTCATGGGCAACAAATGATGAAACAACTACAGGAATCAACAGGGATAATGCCAGCGGGTTGGGTTGCAATTGTTCAAAAAAATTCATAAAAAGTATGAGTTAAACAGCGTTTTATTGGCTAATCAATATATGCCCGACAAATTTTCAGGCAATGGTATATACCGCTTCAAAATTAGTGTTTTGTGCTAATTTTCGCAAATTCAATGATCAATTTATTCTTTAACAGGAACATATTTACCAATAGTTTCAAGAAAGAGAGGAAGCCGTATTGGTTTTGCAATATAATCATTGCATCCTGCCTCCCTTATTTTTCGTTCGTCACCGAGAAGTGCATAGGCAGTAACAGCAACGATGGGTAAATTGGGACGCATACGTTTAATGGCTATTGTAGCATCCAGACCACTCATCAGCGGCAATTTAATATCCATCAGAACAAGCTCAATTTCGGGGTGTTTTGAACAAAACTCTATAGCTTCATGGCCATCTTTAGCCCATAATACGGAAGCACTTACGTATTGATGTATCATCACCTCAATCATAAGAAAATTTGAGATATCGTCTTCTGTAATCAGGATAACCGGTATTTTCTCATCGACCTTGTTCATAGTGTCAGGTATATTTGCAGCTTATCATTGGCAATAGTTTCAGTAAAAAAGTGAATCTATTTCAATGTTATAGCTTTTGTTTGTTGAATATTCATCTCTTTTTCCTAAATTTCAGACTCTTTTTTGTAATAACAAAAATACTGCATTTTCATTCATAGTCAGGTTAACACCCTCTTATTTCATGCTTTCTTCAGATTAAAGCTAAATGTACTGCCTTTATTTTCTTCACTATCCACGTAAAGATGTCCTCCATGCTTTTCGATAAAATCTTTCACCAAAATCAGGCCCAGACCTGAACTTGGCTCCCCTTCGGTTCCTTTTCTGCCTTTTATCTCAATACTGAATAATTTCTTCCGCAACTCCTGATTCATCCCGATTCCTGTATCTGTCATGGAAACCAGCACCTCGTTATCATTCAATTCTCTGGTTGAGATGGTTACGGAACCATGTGCAGGGGTGAATTTAATAGCGTTGGAGAGCAGGTTCCGCATTATGGAACCGAGTAGGTTCTGATCTGCTATAACCGCCAGATCATCCGGAATGCTTACGGTTAGGCTGAGCATTTTGCTCGTTATGCTTGCCGCAAAATTCTCAACACAAGCATTTACAATGTCGAGCAATTGGGTTGTTGATAAATCAATCACAGTAATACCACGTTGCAAAAGTGACCAACTAAGCAGGTTCTCGAGCAAATCGTAAAGATTAAAGGCTGACTTATACATCGATGCAGTGAGTTTCTTCGCTTCCTCAGCATTGAGTGGTAATGAATCATCCATCAGCATCTCGGTCAGCATAAGGAATGAATTGAACGGGCTGCGCAAATCGTGTGCGATAATTGAAAAGAGCTTGTCTTTTTCGGCATTCAGCTGTTTCAGATGCGTTTCCCGTTCGAGCAGTGCGCTTTCAAGATTTTTAATATCGGTTATATCACGGGAAACACCTGCCAACCCAATGATTTTACCCAAATTATCATACATCGGAACTTTACTGGCAGTAAACCAGCGCCAACCGTTGGCAGTTTTTATATGTTCCTGCGCATTTACCAAACGGTCTCCTTCGAAAAATATCTTGCGTTCATCATCAAACGATTTGATGCTGTGCTCATTATCAAAAAAATCCAGGTCTGTTTTACCGATTGCATCCTCCGGTTTTTCAACACCCAATGCCTTGGCCTGAGACTGGTTAATTCGCAGAAATCTGCTTTTTGTATCCTTAAAATATATGGTATCCGGAATATTGGCCATGAGTGCTACCATCAGATTGCGCTCAAACTGCAATTCACGCTCAACCGTCTTTCGGTCAGTAATATTCTGATAAACAGCAATAAGATATTGATTTCCATCAGGTCTTTCGAGTAACTGGGCTGTTATTGCCACGTCAACCAGCTGTCCATCTTTCATTAGTCGTGTTGATTCTTTATAAACCCTTTCACCAGCCATCACTCTTACACGCAATTCATTACTCTCAGTTTGCAAATCTATCGGAATAATCTTGTGAATTTTTTCTCCATGAATCAACTCACTTTTCTGATAGCCAAAAAGATTGGCGAACCATTCATTGCAATCCTTTATGTAGTTATCCTTGTCAATGAGCGCAATTCCATAGGGAATGCGTTGTACGAGCTCTTCATAATAGTTTTTTTGTTTTTCGATTTCATGCACAAATGAAATTCTCTCTGAAATATCCTGATAAATGCCAAAAACCAATTGATTTCCATCAGGTAATTGAGCGGGTTTCCCAATAATTTTTACATGCATCAAACTACCATCTTTGCGTTGACGTACGGTTTCGGTATCGACTTTTTCACCAGTGACAACATCTTTCGTGTATTTTTTACCTTCCGCTTTCAGATTTTCCGGAACGATGAAATCATTGATTGGGTTTCCTGTCAACTCGGTCAGTGTCCACTGAAACATTTCAATAAAGGCACTGTTTGCATCAATCACACGATCATCCTCATCAAGCAGCACGATTCCATAAGGCACACTGCTGTAAATATTCTCAAAATATGTTTTTTCCCATTCGAGTTCGCGGTTGGTTGCAAGCTGCACAGTAACATCACGCATAATACCAAGCACGGACGATTCATCACCCGATTCAATTATCACGGTACTGACCTCTACATCATGAATTTCATTTTTTTTGTCTTTCACCTGAAACAGATAAGTTGGATTGTGAGGTTCGCCATTCCCTGGTTTTTGTGCTCCTTCACCAAGAACGGCCAAACTCTTATCGGTGATTGTGTTGGCAAAATCAAATGCAACAGCTGTTACATCCTCCATCGTTAGTCCCGTTATTTCGGTGAAACGCTTATTAACATATTGAAACTGCCGGCCTTTTGTTAAGTAAATGGCATCGAAAGCATTGTCGAGCAACATTTTATACTTTAACTCACCTTGTCGGATAGCTGTTTCAGCTAACTTGCGTTCTGTGATATCACGCACCATCGCAATTACCACTTTTTGACCAAATAAACTACCGGGAGTAAGACTCACCTCTGTCGGAATAATTTCTCCGGTTTTCTTCAGTCCCCAAAACTCTAATGTTTGGGCTTCTCCCCCACAACATTTCAGTATTTTTCGATTTATTTCTTTGAAATCGTTCCGTTCCCCCGCACTTAACATGAGAGGCGTGTTGCCAAGAAGTTCTTCCTGACTGTAGCCATAGAATGCAGAGGCAGCTTTGTTTACGAAAAGGAATATTCCGGTTTTATCCTGTACATATATCGCTTCTTTGATATTTCCGAGTATCCCAAGATATGATTCCTCAACACTGGCAGGTACGTTTTCAGATTTTATTTCATTGTCCAGACTGGTAAAATTTCCGATAATACCCAGCGCTTCATTCCTGTCATTCATAAACAGTGCCTGGGTTACGAGCATATAACGAGGTTTACCTTCATTACTATTGTAAATAAACTCCGATGAAACACCCTGTTTATTTAGTAATTGCTGAAGAACTTTATTTTCATTGTAATTTTCATCAACCGGTTTAAAAAGATCAACCAGCGTTTTACCCAATACCTCTTGTTGTGAAAAACCACATAATTTTTCAGCAGAATGATTAAAAGCTGTCATTTTACCCGTAACATCCATAAGGCAGATTGGGAAAGGTATTGCCTCAATATTTAGATAAGCAGTGCTCTCATCCATAGTATTCATTCCAAGTTCATTATTTTGTTTATCTAGTTTCATTGCCAGATTACAATTTTCATTTGTTAACTTTGGTCAATCCATAAACCTCAAGTTTGGCGACCAGTGATTTCATTGAAACGGGTTTGGCCAAATAATCATCACAACCTGCGTTCAGTGCTTTTTGTTCGTCGCCACTCATGGCATAAGCCGTGATGGCAATGATAGGTAAATCGGGTCTGAATGCCTTGATTTCTCTGGTAGCTTCCAAGCCATCCATGATTGGCATTTTAATATCCATCAACACCAATGTAATAGCCTGGTTTTCGCGACACAGATCGACGGCTTCAATACCATTCGAAGCCCGTATGACTTTGGCACCAGTTGTTTTTTTTATAACGACCTCAAGGACAAAGAAATTCGATTCATCGTCTTCGGCTATCAATAATACGGGTTGACCGGTTTTTTCTTTCTTTATTTCAGCAACAGGTGGTTCCGTCTCTGACAAACTACCGGCAGGAAAGGAAATAAAGAAACTTGAACCGAGGCCTTTGGCGGTAACCAGTCTGACCGAACCTCCCAGAAGCGCAGCAATCCCTTTCACAATGGATAAACCTAGTCCACTACCCTCAAATCGCCTTACGCTGCTCGAGTCTTCCTGACTGAAATAATCGAAAATACGTGATTGGGAATCCTTGCTTATGCCAATGCCATTGTCCTCCACAAAAAACTCAACCTGATCGCCTTTCAACTGGTATCCCAATATCACTGTTGCCTTGTCGTTGAATTTAATCGCGTTTGCCATCAAATGGCTTAATGATTTAAATATCAGCTCCTCATCACAATCAAGGATGTGAGAATCTGCATTTTCGGGCAACCGGAATTCAAATTTGAGGTTTTTCTCCTTCATTTGTTTCTCAAATTTCTGTTTTATCCGCCCGAGCATTTTTGTCAGATGAACTTTCCGGATAAACACTTCCATATTTTGCGAAGTAAGTAGTGAAACATCCATAAAATCGGTGATGGTTTGAATAAGTCGCTCGGTACTCGTGGTAATTATTTGTACCAATTCCTCCTGATCATCACCCTTCAACTCAGGATCAGCCATTAAACTGGCTGCACCGATGATACCATTCAAAGGGGTTCGCACCTCATGCGAAATATTATTCAGAAAAGTAGTTTTTAATTTATCACTTGCTTCTGCCAGTTCCTTGGCATGTTGCAGGGCTTTTTCTGTATTTAGTTTTTCGGTGATATTTTTTTCGAGAATGAGGGTGAGCCGCCTGGCATTGGCCGATTCAATCGGATGTGCACTGATTTCGACATTCACAATCGTACCATCTTTACGAAGGTGCCTGCTCTGGTTGTCTTCAGTTTTTTTGGTATCATTTTCAAGGATTCCGGGAATAAATATTGGCACAAAGCCATCTT
This sequence comes from uncultured Bacteroidota bacterium, assembly GCA_903891085.1. Classification (GTDB taxonomy): domain Bacteria; phylum Bacteroidota; class Bacteroidia; order Bacteroidales; family F082; genus CAJBPB01. Next base: position 15,692 of record CAITDJ010000110.1, read on the forward strand.
CATGAATATCTTCAAGTTTCATACTTAAAAATTCATCTTCACTGTATCCATATTCCCTGACAGTGGCTGCATTTACTTCGATAAATTTATGATCTTCAATATCAAAGATGTACATCGGCAAAGGATTCCCCATGAACATATCACGGTAACGTTTCTCACTTTCCTGCAATATTTCATGCATCTTCTTCCATTCAGTAATATCTTCTTTTACGGCGATATAATGGGTCATGAATCCTTTGTCATTAATCACAGGTGATATAGAAGCCGACTCCCAAATAAGCTCACCTGTTTTCGTTTTATTCCGGAATTCACCATGCCAGATGCCACCTGCTTTAAGAATCTTATACATTTGCCTGTAAAATTCTGGTTGGTTTTCTCCCGAACTAAAAATCCTCGGATTTTTACCAATCAATTCGGCAGGTAGATATCCCGTAACCTCCGATGCTTTTGGATTCACATAATCAATGGTTCCATCAAGATCGGTTATTATGATTGAAACCGGCGATTGCTCAACGGCACGGGTAAGTTTAATGAGTTCTTCTTCTGCATTCTTACGCTCTGTGATATCCATCATGGTTGACAGCAAATATTGAATGCCTCCAATCTCATACATTTCAATAGAAGTCAGGGCGGTTATTCTTTCGTTTGTGCGTGAAAACAGATTAACCTCCACTTCATGAACCGAATTATTTGTTTTCAAGCCCTCAATGAGCAAATGACGTGATTCGGGATCAAATCGTATGATTTTGTCAACTTTTTTTCCAATGACCGATTCACGTTCGTATCCTGAAATCCTGCACCAGGCATCATTTACATCAATGATAACATTACTTTCACGTTCAATAATGGAGATTGCAGCCGGACTCGAATAAAATGACCTGGCAAATCTTTCCTGCGACTCATGCAATTCCTGCTCAGCTTTCTTATGAATGGACACATCATCAATGATTCCAATTCCACCAATAACAGTACCATCTTCAGCAAAAACGGGAGAAAACTTACCTGTAATCTCTGATTCTTTTTTTGATGTTACTGCTTTGTAGAGCCCCTCATAGGAGGACCTTTTGCCGGATAAGGTATGATGAATGGTATCTACCATTTTTAAATCAGGAAGTTTATTCAAATCAAGGCCTATCAGTTTATCGATGGAAGATCCGATCATTTTTACAAAAGGATCATTCACCGAAGTGATTATTCCATGGGTATCAAATTGGAATATTCCAAGCGGTATATTCTCAAACAACATACGAAAACTTGATTCGCTTATTCGCAATAAATCTTCAGCCTCACGACGTTCGGTAATATCGGAAATAAAGCTCAGGACGGCAGTCTGGTTTTCCCATTCAATGACAACGCCTGTCAATTCGATCCAGTTAATCTGATTCGATGCATTGATAAATCGTACCTGAATCTTATTTAAAGGAATTGAATGCAAAACCAGATTCGAATAACTGTCAACGAACAATTGCCTGTCATCGGGATAAATGAAATTTATATAATCCACAAAAAACATTTCTTCTTTATACCCAAGCATCGCATAAGCTTTCGGATTCGCAAACACCAGTTTATCCAACAAACCAACCACAATGGCATCATTGGAATTTTCGATAAGCAAGCGATACTTTTCTTCCGATTTTTTTAATGCCTCCTCTGCTTTTTTCCGTTCGGTTATACTTCTGGAAACACCAGTTAAACCGGTAATTATATCATTCTCATCATAAATGAAATTAAATCGAAACTCAACATCTATTGTATGTCCATCTTTGTGAATAATTTCAGCTTCATAAATAATTGTCCGGCTTCGATCCAGATTTTCGTTTGCTTGTCTGTACAATTCCTTTTGGAAAGTTTCTAACAATTCCAGGCGTGACTTTTCAGACAAAAAATTGGTCCCGGAATAGGCCATATTCTCCGCCACAGTATATCCGATAAGCCTTTCTACTGATGGACTTATAAATAGATAATTAAAATCAAGGTCGATGACAAAAATCACGTCAACTGATTTTTCAGCGATCAAACGGAACTTTTCTTCACTGCTGCGTAAGGCGTCCAAGTTCTGTCTTTGTTCGGTAATATCAGTAAAAATGGTGGCAAACTGTCCTTTTTGAGGGCGGTAGGCAATAACCTCATACCATCGTTTTAAGGAGGCTGAAAATTGTTGAAAATGAATTGGTTCGCCAGTTTTTGCAACCTTGCCATATTTTTCAATCCATTCCGGTTCAATATCAGGAATAACTTCGCGCACAGTCCTGCCAATGATATAAGTACGGTCAAGCCCTGTAGTAAGTTCGAAGCTTTCGTTGGCATCCAGAAACCGGTAGTCTATTACGTTGCCATCCTCATCTTCGATTATTTCGTGCACAGCCAGACCCTGGGTCATCTGACTCACCAGTGATTTGTATTTTTTTTCACTTTCGATCAATGAAAGCTGGTTCAATTTCATTGAAGTAATTTCCTTGGTATAACCAATATACCTGTTTTCAGAAATTTTATGACCACTTGCGATCCACCACCCGACTGAACCATTTTTTCGCCTGAACTTCAATTCTTCTGTTACATCGCCAGTCGATTTTAACTTTTCGAAAAATAGAATCTCTTCATTATTTGCTAAATCAACTGTGAAATCCCTGACCGACATGCCAAGAATTTCTTCTTCAGTATAACCTGTCATTTTGCAGGCTGCAGGATTCACTTCATAAAAAATTCCATTTTCATCAATAACGAAAATACCATCCGAAGCCTGATCGATATACGACCTGTATTTTTGCTCGCTTTCGGCCATTGCTTTGATAGCCGCATCCTTTTGATGCATAACTTCGGCCAAATGCAAGGCCTCTTTCAAAGCAAACGGCAACCTTTTCATATTGTCTTTGATAACATAATCCCAGGCACCCAATCGCATGCATTCAACTGCAATTTCTTCGTTTCTCGATCCTGTTAATATTATGAAAGGCAGGGATGGATTATGGTTTTTGGCCAATTCAAGGGCTTTTGTCCCCTTGAAAACAGGCATTTCGTAGTCTGAAACAATAATATCAGGGTCAAACAAACCAAGTTGCGCAACAAAGTCGTTTTCCGACTCAACAAGCACCGAATCGAAATCCAATCCTTCTTTGGTTAAAACCCACTTGGTTAATTCATGATCGGCAGATTCGTCCTCAACGAAAAGAATGCGGAGTTTATGATTCATAATACGTCAATATTGCAGATAGTAAAAATTAACCACTTTCTAACCTTCATTGGTTCAGCTGTTTAAAAAATAAAACTAAAACAATTAAGTATACTTGACAATGGCTGTTCAATACAATCAAACCGATGCGACAAAAAACAGAGGTGAATGACGAAAAAAAGCCTTGAATGGCGAATTATCTATCATAAACACTTCACTCATTGATGAAATAGAGACTGAACAGCCTATCAAAACGTCAATTTGCAAGGCTAATTTACAATTTATTGAAGCAGTATTCAATAATTTGAATATTTATCCAATTATTGAACTAATAGCGGAAAATGTAAACCCCTGACACTAACAAAAAATCAACTACCCCGCAGCAAGCGAACGGGGGAGAAAGACCAAATAAGTACCATGAATCTAATCCCCGGCTCTGAAGTCACCCCTTGAAGAGATTTAGGTGGGTCAAAAAGAATATTATTTTTAACAGGGTTTGATAAAAACAACTCTTCCCTAACGTGACTTAGAAAAACTATTATCTATCTCTCTACCAATATATTGTCCCGCTGTGTCAGTCCTCCTGATGTGGACTGAATATTGGTAGAATATGAAACACCCCCTGTTAGAAGTCAGGGAGGGACTAGATATTTTTGGCATTTGAGCATTCTCTCCTTTTAATAGGACAACCGTGTTTTTTTACGTTGTTGAGTTTTACGGCAAGCCCTATTTATCCCACTTGTAGTAAAATATTTCATACTCCCCATCAATCATTTCTTAGTAAAATCTTCTATTTTTTACACATATGATATTTATGTGTAAATAAGTAATAGCTAAAATTTAATGTCGTATTTATTACCAAAGTTATTCAAAACATACGACAAACGTTTTTTGAGATTTTGAAAACAGAGATAAGAGTTGAATGGTAGCCAATAATATTTGATTCTTCGCCAAAGGATTTCGA
>CAITDJ010000111.1 GCA_903891085.1 uncultured Bacteroidota bacterium
AGTTGGAAGCACGAAGTCAGAAGACCGAAGTCGGAAGAGTGAAACAAAATAATCCATACCCGATAGAACACGGATGACACGGATGCAACGGATTTTCGCGGATTAATTATCTGCGCGATTCCGCTCAATCTGCGTCATCTGTGTGCCATTAACCCCTTTAAAAAGCCTGATCAATTTCGATATATTTATCTGTGCGGATCCGCTCAATCTGCATCATCTGCATGCCATTAACCCTTTAAAATGCCTTATCAATTTCCGGAGGTAAAAACGGTCTGCCTTGCCGGTTGATGGCTGTTCCCATCACTTTGGCACTGATAACGAGTTTATGATCACTCGCCCGGTAAATATTCTGAATGAAACCAAATCGTAATGGCGAAATCCTTTCTGTCCGGCAATCCACAATAAAACTGTCACCACTCCGCAAAGGTGAATTATAATCGATTTCGATACGTTTCACAACCAGGATGATCCCTTCGCTGGTAAGTTTGGCAAATTCGAGGCCAATAAACTGAAGGTATTCATGGCGCGCATGTTCGAGGTAATGCTGGTAATTGGCATTGTTTACAACACCCTGCAAATCCACTTCGTAATCCCTAACTTTCAGTTCAATCGAAAAAATATCTGCCATCGTTTTTTTCTGTAAAAATACAGTTCTTTTGCATCTGAAAATTTGTTTTTCAAGTCCAAACTTGATCTAAATTTGCATAAAAAAACCATGGATTTTCTAACACTTGCTTCCAATCGATACAGTATCAGGGGTTATGACCCACAAAAACCGGTCGAAAAAGAAAAACTGTTTCGTATTCTTGAATCCGGACGTATCGCACCTTCCGCTGCCAACAGGCAACCCTGGACAATCGTGGTTGTGCAATCAAAAGCACTGCTTCAGGCATTAACAACCGTTTATCCTGCCAAGTGGTTTGCCGATGCGCCGGTTGTTCTTATCGTGAAAGGCCGGAAAAATGAGGCATGGAAACGAAGATCCGACAATTATTGTGCAATAGAAACAGACCTGACCATTGTTATGGATCATATGATACTGGCAGCCACAGCCGAAGGGCTGGGAACATGCTGGATTGCCGCTTTCGATGAGATAAAACTTCGTCAAATCCTGCAATTAACTGATGATGAGGTTGTATTTGCCATAACACCCATTGGTTATCCGATCGGTAACGAAGTGGTGACCCGTCCGAAAATACGTAAAACACTTGAAGAAATCACAGAATGGCTGTAATCTCAACAAAATCAGAATCCATTGAATCGCTACTTCAACGACCAGTCTCGAAAAACGAAGCCGTATTTGTCGCCAGATTGTTTTTGAGTGAACCAGTAAAGCTAAGAGAACTTATCACTTATATTTCAAGCGAAAACACAAAATGGGCAATGCGGGCGACCTATATTTTGGGAATTGTGTGGGAACTTGAACCGCAGCTCCTTGTCGCACATCAATCTGAACTGATCAAACTTGTTCTCGAAACGCGCTGGGAAAGTGTCCGAAGAGGGCTTCTCCGTATTATTGAAAGCACTCCTATACCTGAAGAATATCTTGGGAAGTTATTCGATATCAGTCTGACATGGATGAAATCAGAGAATC
>CAITDJ010000112.1 GCA_903891085.1 uncultured Bacteroidota bacterium
AAAGTTTTTACCCATATTTTGCCATCTTCTTTTACTACTACTAGTTCATCCCCATTATTGCTTCTCAGTCCTATCATCTTTTTGGGTGATTCCTCAACATCTTTTATTAAACTGTCAAGTTCTTTGTCATTATCTTCTCCAAAAAACTCCTTTAAATCTTTTTTTTCAGATGTTAATTCCGTTATCCCAATGTTAAAAGAGCACATCAAATCTTTTGCATAAATCTTAAATTCGTTGTCGACATCAATCTTATGAGCCAAAGCCCTTGGTTTTGAACCAGGAGTAATAATTTGAAGTGTATCCTCAAACCATTTGTAAGCACTCTTAACTGGGGATAAGAATCTATTGTCTCTATTAGAAAGAAGTTTTAGTATCGGTTCATTTGGCTTCACAAATTCTTCCAATAACACAGATTTTAAAACCTGGCTTTTTTCATCTTTCTCAAATTCTTCCAAAAAAACTATACTTGTTTTATCTTCTTTATCAGTTTTTCGCTCGAATATCAAAATGTCTTTTTTCTTACCTAATCCAGATAGGTACAATTCTTCGGTCGAAATAGTATTCTCATTAATGACAATACCGTAATAAAATGCAACTTTGTCTTGAATAAACTCTATCGCAAATATTTGATCTTGACTATCCTCAGAATTATTAAACTTGAACTTTGAGTCTTTTAATCTAAACGGAATCTTCTCTTTTACTATTAGTTTCTGGAATAATTCTAATGATTTGATAAGATTTGACTTACCTGCACCATTTGCACCATAAATCGAGGCAATTTTTAAAATACAAAAATTATCATACTCGTATTTATGATGTTCTAGTGTTTTGAGCCTATTATTAGGTATAGTCGTAAATTCTTTTCTTTCTCCGAAAGAAAACAAGTTCTCAATTACAAATCTGACTAACATAGCGAATTTTTATTAGCGTGAATATTTCACGCAAAGATAAACGTTTATCTGTAAAAACAAACAATAAATTCAAAATATTAAGTTGTTCGGGTGAAATTATCACGAAATTGGATTTCTGGGGTTTTCAAGTATGATGTCCAACATTGCAAATACACGCGAGTGAGGCAAATAACAAAATTATCAATCCTTCACACAACGGACGGATAAACCACTAACTTTTCTCAGATAATGGCGTTCGATCGATCCGCTTGAATGGGAAATCAAGCGATTCCATGCAGCTTCACCAGAAAATTCAGTCGAACTCCATAGAAAATTTACATTACCTAAATCATAAAATGTGCCATCAAAATCACGAAAACCACCTGGCATACCTAAAAATAAACTCTCATTAGTGGCATCAGTATTCGGAGTGTTCCAATGCAATGTGCCAATTTCCTTCAATTTACCACCATTATTGTTACCAAGATAATTTTCCAAAATAGTAAAATCCGAATCATTCGGAATATGCCATCCGATAGGGCATAAGTTACGACTATCGACTACTGTGAACCAATTGTATAATGCTCCATAAGTATTACTGTTAGCGTTTTCATCATTGTTATACCAACAGAAAGCACTAGTGTTAAGTTCCGCCCATTGTTGGTTATCAGTAACATTAGGAATTGGATCATTATTATTGAAATGAGTTGTCCTTAGATTACTCCCCATCCATACTTGTGTTCCTATTACGATTGAAGAATATATATTTCCATCAATATCTGTAAGATTTATATCAGCACCTCCTAATGTAACAAAAGAAAATTCATCACCATATGCAACTCCTTGACTATTTGTAGCATAGGCCCTGTAATAATAAATCGTATTAGTCGCTAAATCTTGCATATTACTTACAAAAGATGCATTACCTATACCTTCATTAGTGTGATAATCAGCTATTGTTGGAAGAATGCCCATACCCCAACAAATACCTTTTGAAGTAATAGATGATCCACCATCAATAATATTATACCCACCACTTGTGGCATTATTTTGGCCAACATTTGTAATAGGTGTTGTTAAAATTGTTGGTATAACCGGGCTTGGTAAAGTAGTAAACGTTTTTTCATCACCGTAAAAAGTCCCTGCAATGGTTTTGGTATAGGCTCTGTAATAATACATCGTATTTTCTTCAAGGCCATTTAGATCGCTAAAAAAGGAACCTTCTCCAACTCCTTCGCTTGTATGATTTCCATCAATAGTGGGGGTTTGGCTCATTCCATAGCAGATGCCTCTTTCGGTGATTTCAGGAATATTTGTTCCGCTGATCATTCCTCCACAATGTGATGAATTTACCGTTACATTATCAACTTCAGATGTACCTATTACTGGGGCAGAAATATAATCCTCGGATGAAGATGAAAAAAATTGTTTGGCACCTGCTGAAACTCTGTAATTAACGGTGGTAATAAGTGAGAAACTATTGTCCTGATAAGAAATGATGTTTTTATTTACCGTGGCCAATACTTGCCAATTTTCATTATTCATCTTTTTCTCGACTCTAAAACCTTCTTCTCCATTCGTATTGTCAGTCCAAGTTATAGTGGCTTTGGATTCATTATTTATGACAATTTTCAAATCGGAAGGTGCCGGAAAAACAGCTTTTGATGACACAGACAATTGGGTAGATTCATTGTTACCGGCAATGGCATTTAGGCGATACTCATAATTAAATGATGTGTCAGGAATTACAGTTGTATCGTTAAAAAATCTTGATTCTTTTTTAAAAATTGGGAAAGACGATTCCCAGACACCATTGTTTATTCTTCTTTCAAGTTTAAAACCCTCAATATTCTTATCTTCATAGATCCAGGTCAGTTTCTTTTCTGTGATGGAAACAACTTCAATGGTCAGATTTTCAGGTGCCCATTCATCCGGGCTTAAAGTCGCTTTGTCATCCCAAGGATTTACACGATCCACCTTAGCACAGGTTGTAAGGAATCCAAGTACAGATAAAAGCATGATAATCAGCAAACCAATCCTATTTTTTTCTTTTGTTTTCATGGCTGTTTCCGCTTAAAAATTCATACTGATACCCAACTGAATATGATCCGGCAAAGCTGAAAGTGAAACATTCAGTTTCTTTTTCGCCTGATGCTGTTTCACGGCAAATACGATGGACGTTGCCAAACATGCACCTCCCGTTCCCAACGCAATACCCGTAAACAATTGTTCGCGTTTCATCTGGTCATAAATCTTAGTGGCATCAGTTGTAGCCGTAGGATATTCAACAGCTAGCTTTTCCGAATGCCAGTAAAAATAACCACCTGCGGCTACCATAGCCGAAGCACTCATCAGAAAGACAGTTTTCCGGTTTCTATATTTATTATATTTTTCCTGTATCTGAGCAGCTTCGTCACTGATCATCTTAAAATCATAGGCTTCTTTATTTTGTGTAACCTCGAATTTTTCATTCAGACGTAAATAGCCCTTCTTTTCGAGAATAATAGAATTATTCCCAAAAGGTGCAGTCAGTTTTTTGGGTGTAAAGCCTTCTTCTTTACCATTCAACGTAATCTGAGCACCGGAAGGGTCACTATCGATGGTAACAGAACGGTAATTCTCTAATTTTTCATCCACTGTGGTCGTTTCATTCTCTTTGATGGTGATGGTTTTATTCAATGCTGAATATCCATCCCTTGAAAGAATCAATGCATAATCCCCTATTAATAAGTTATTTAAGGTTAATGGTGCTGTGCCTTTGTCAATACCATTCAGAATAACTTTCGCATCAAAAGGTGTAGATTGTATTTTGAGTGTTCCGGTGATGGCTTGCAGGTCCATCGTTAATTCCAATGGTTGTCCGGCAACGATGGTTCGTTTTTCGCTAACTGAGCGGTATTTGTCAAGTTTTGCCTCAACGGTATAAACGCCCGGAATTAAACGGCCAGTCCAGCTTCCATTTCCTTTGCTTTCCTGATTGATCGTGATTGCTGCGGCAGGGTTGGTGGTGATACTGACTTTGGCAAAAGTTGGCGCCATATCAACTACAAAAGGAAGTTTTTCGCTGGCTGCAATCGTAAAACGTTTAGAAACAGTGGCGAATTGGTTGCGACTGATTGTAATAGTATGTTCTCCGGTTTTTATCTTTTCGATTGTGCATGGTGTGACTTTTCCTGTTGGTTGCTCATCAATACTCACCGCAGCCCCTGATTCGGGCGTTGTAGTGACTTCTAACGATCCGAAATTCGGTTTCAACACAAGATTTATTACTTTTCTGTTTTCTGTTCCGGCAACCAATTCAAGCATTCCTGCTTCACCCAGATACATTTCTTTCTGAGCCCGCCATGTAAGCTTTCCAATGGGTAATTCATTCTGATATGGCGTTGTGCCCACGGCCTGATCGTTTAAATAAATATCAGCACCGCTTGGTTCGGATGTAATGATCAGCCATTGACTAATTATTTCAGCAGCCACAATCGTTGTTAACACCTTGTCGGTAGTAAGCGCCAACTCATAAGAAACGCCTTCCAGAATAACTTCAGGAAAAAAATAATCGCGCAATTGTCCAAGATTTTCATGAAAAATACTGATACGTTTCGCTCCATGAGGCAAATACACCCATATCTCACTTGCTTTTTGCTCCGTTTTTGTGATACCTAGTGTGCCAATATCGAAAGTGAATCCCTTTTCGGTAGTTACTACTTTGATGATAGCGCAGACATCACCATTTTGGTCTTTTTCCGGAAAGTTTTGCCTTGCATCCATATCATTTGGCAATGCACGGAATGATTTCACACTTATCTGTTGGGCATTTGCACTAAAAACCAGAGATAAAATTGCGGTGAGTAACAAGATTTTCTTACGGAACATGGAGTAAGATGCATTGGTTTATATCTTGCTAAGGTACAAATAGATTCGATTGAGAAATTCTATTTTTTTTAAATAAATTTACAATCACTCATTCGCAAGTCAGGTAATCGGAAAACGAAATGAACAATTAGACTGCCTGTAAGTGCTCGCAGCGACCGCAGCGAAATTAACCCAGCGACCGCAGCGTGAAACAAAGAAAGACATTCTCAACGAACACAACGGGATTGTAATAGTAAAACGACATAGTCTTGCCATCATTAAGGTCATTGATAAATATTCCGAATGGTTTTTTCGTACCTTTGTGTGAAGTAATTATAGTGATGATTTCCCAAATAATCGATAAGTTAACGAATTCAATTGTAAACCGGGTTTCCGGCGACAGTTTTGAAACAGATGTTAACGAGTTTCAAAAAGCGGAATGGAAAAAAATCAAAAAGGGTTGGAAATTTAATTGGGAACGCGAGTTTAATCATGGTCAGATTTATAAGTTGGTTATTCGTCATTATCCGGTAATTACACAAGGTCTGATTAGTTTGATTGATAAGGAAGATCACATATATATGAACTTAATTGAAACTGCTCCTCATAATTTTGGAAAAGAAAAGATTTATGAAGGAGTTTTAGGAAATTTAGTCGCTTATGCATGCAAATTATCCTTTGAAAAAGGCTATGACGGATATGTAGCTTTTGAACCTAAATCAAAATTAGTTGAACATTACAAACACATGTTAAAAGCGCAACAGATTAGTAGTAATCGTATGATTATCAACACGAATGCAGCCATGTTTTTGATTAATACATATTTTAATAAATAGAATTATGGGACATATCAAAGAACCAAAAGACATAGATTTGGTTGTTGTACCACAAACAAAACCAAATAAAGAAGCTGATAAAATGATCAGTGATTTTATTAAAAAGGATAAACTCCGGAAAAGAAGGAAACTGGTGGACAAGGTTTTGTAAGTTTTTCGCCGACAAACCCTATCTATTTGGAATCCCAATAATGAAATGACATCGTTTGCCTGCAAGTTCCCGAAGTAACTGCGCTTGAAACAAAGGATGTCTTTTGCAACGAAGACCACGGCACGAGACGAGTAAAACATAAACTACATGCCTTAATAAAAGCCATTCCAGTTTCAATCAGCGGCCTTCATCCGGCAGCAGAAGGGTTGGAGGGAAAAGACACAATTTCAAACAAACTAATCCTTTAAACAACGGACAGAAAAACCTTCTCTCTTATTATTGTTGTTCCTGTTTACGTTATCATCATCGTAATTAAGACCACGATACCAGACGTGTTCGACAGTGTCTTCTGTATCACTCCACCATGTTCCGCCGTAGTTTGTCCAGTAGAACATACCATAAAAATCACGATAGCCGCCCGGAAGAGGGAGTGTAATCTGAACTCTGTCTGTTAATTTTAACTTTTTTCAAAACTACAATTTTTTTGGTTTCAACTCTTAAATGCTTTACTGAAACTGGACTAAAATTAGT